>DAOUUW010000021.1 GCA_030667965.1 Deltaproteobacteria bacterium | reverse complement strand
GCCGTTGAATGCCCCTATGGCATGGACCAGGTGGCCGTTTACCGGCAGCAACAGTTCTCTTTGTTGCCTGATCCATTATTCGGCAAATTTCTCGAAGCCGGCTTCAGGCGCAACGGCAATACCTTGTATTCCATGGTCTGTTCAAACTGTAGGAAATGCATGCCGATACGTCTGGACTCAGATACGTTTCAGCCAAACAGAAATCAGCGCAGAGTAAAACAGCGCAATGCAGACCTTGAAATCAATTTGAATATCCTCAAAATTACAGAAGAAAAGCTTGCTCTCTGTTCCCAGTTTCTTGAGGATCGCTTTCCCGGCAAGGGAAATTCAGCGGTGGGCTATTACGGCACTTTTTTTGCCAACTCCGTAACCTCCACCCTGGAAATAGAATATCGTCTGGACGGAAAACTCATCGGCGTCGGTATTGTCGATATTGGTTCAAACTGGCTCAATGCTGTTTATTTTTATTTTGATCCCCATGAAGCCGATCGCAGTCCCGGTACAAATAATATTTTGTATCTCATTGATTTATGTAGAAAAAACCATCTAAAAAATGTGTATCTCGGCTATCTTATCCGTGAAGTGAAGGCCATGCGTTATAAACAAAATTTTAAGCCCCATTATCTTCTGGAAAATGGGGGATGGATTCAAGACGAAAGATGAAAGTAATTCTGGCTGAAAAAGCAGGTTTCTGCATGGGCGTACGCCGGGCATTTGATACAACGCTGGAAACCGTCCACAATACCGGTGGAAAAATCGCAACCTACGGCCCTCTCATTCACAATCCCCAGGTCCTGGCAGTACTGAAAGAACAGGGAGTCGAAATTCTTGATGAAATACCGGCAAAGCGATCGGGCACCATCATTATCCGGGCCCACGGAGTTCCGCCGGATCATAAGGCAAAATTGCTGAAGACAGGAGCTGATGTCAAAGACGCCACCTGCCCAAGGGTTATGAAAGTCCAGGTTATCATCCAAAAATATAGAGAACAGAACTACACGACCATTATCATCGGTGACAAAAACCATGCAGAGGTGCTTGGCCTCATGGGATATGCCGAACCAAAAGTGCATGTGGTGAGCAATGCAGACGATATTGACTCTTTAAGTGTTTCAGGTTCTTATATCATTGTCAGCCAGACCACCCAGGATGATCAATCTTTTGAACAGCTCAGTTCTGAAATTATTTCCCGTTTTCCCCAGGGCAAAGTGTTTAATACAATTTGTGACTCCACCCATAAACGCCAGGATGAAGTGAGAAGCTTGTGCAAGCAGGTTCAGGCCATGGTTGTTATCGGCGGCAAAGGAAGCGCTAATACCCAGAGGCTTGGCCAGGTTGCCGAAAAAATGGGTTGCCCGGTGTTTATGTGTGAAACCAATCAGGACATTGATCTTAAAGCCCTGTCCCAGTATGAACGTGTCGGGGTAACGGCTGGGGCCTCGACACCGGAATGGGTCATCAAAAAAGTGATCAAAACCCTTGAATCTCTTTAATAAATGATTTTAATTTTTCCCCGTTCAGTATGTAAAGAGACCTTCATAGAAAACCTGTACGATCATAACTGATGAATCAGTCATTTTGAGGAGCATTGCCATGTTGGGTTGGTTTAAAAAGAAACTAAAAATCGGCAAAAAAGAAGAGAAAAAAGAAGAGCCGGTTGTACCGGAAATTGTTCAGGAAGAAACTCCTGTTCCGGAAAAAAAAGAAGAAAAAATTCCTGCCGTTGAGCAAAAGGCTTCTATTGAAAAAATAAAACCTGTCAAACCCGGCAGCATACTCCATGAAGATGTTGGTTCTCTCTTTAACCGTCTCAGGGAGAAGCTAGGTAAAACGAGATCCTCTTTTGTCAGCCGGGTCGATGAACTCTTTATGGGCAAAAAAAAGATTGATCCGGAACTGCTTGATGATCTTGAAGAAATACTGATCACCGCGGATCTCGGCGTGGGCACGACCCAGGAGCTTATTGATGCGGCCAGGGAAAAGGTTAACAGAAAAGAACTGAGCGATCCCCAGGCATTAAAAAAAGTGCTGAAAGAAAAAATTTCAGACTTTCTTCACAGTTCCGATCAACCCGCTGAGCTGGTCATGCCGGACGAGGGTCCTTTTGTCATCATGGTCGTCGGTGTCAATGGTGTCGGCAAAACCACCACAATCGGCAAAATGGCCCATAAATTCGTCACATCCGGCCAGAGCGTTCTTCTTGTAGCCGGAGACACCTTCAGGGCTGCAGCCGTTGATCAGTTAAAAATATGGGGTGAACGTATCGGCGTTGATGTTCTTTCCCAGCAATCCGGGGCCGATCCTTCAGCCGTTGTTTTTGATGCCATGGATCATGCCGGCAAAAAAGACGTTGATGTCGTCATTGTTGACACCGCAGGGCGTCTTCATACCAAAGTCAATTTGATGGAAGAGTTGAAAAAAATAAAACGAGTCATGTCCAAGAAAATTAAGGGCGCCCCCCATGAGATTATGCTTGTTATTGACTCCACCACAGGGCAGAATGGCATTTCCCAGGCCAAACTGTTCAACGAGGCCGTCGGCATTACCGGTCTTACCTTGACAAAACTCGACGGAACGGCCAAGGGTGGAATTGTCGTTAATATCTGCCGTGAAATAAATATTCCCATCCGCTTTATCGGTATAGGCGAGCAGATGAACGATCTTCGTGATTTTGATGCGGACGAATTTACAGAAGCACTCTTTGCAGAGAACAGCAGATGAGACGATACGAATACCGTCACCATAATAGGCCGGGCTGCGGCGGCTGTCTGATGGTTATTGCCCTGTTGCTGCTTACCATGGGCGGTGCACCTCTTTTATTTGATGTCCTCGGCATGTTGATGGTAAGCGGCTTTTTTTTGTTTTTTGCCATTTTCATCGGATTCTGGGCTTTTTCCTATTATGTCAAACGAAAGGTCAGCGGATACGAGCAGGGCCAGACCGAAGCACGCAATAATTTTGTCTCCCTTCTTGTTCATATCCTGGTAAAAATAGCCCAGTTTGACGGTACCATTACCAGGGAAGAACAGCAGACAATCAAAAATTTCTTCCGCAGCCATCTGCATTATAATCAGGAGCAGATGTACTGGGTGAACGAACTGATCAAGGACGCCACCGGCAACCCTGACTCTCTTGAGACCCTGCTGACCCAGTTCAAAGGGTCCTTTGCCTACGAACCCCGTCTAATTCTTGTTGAGCTTGTCTATCAGGTTCTCTTTTCCAATGTTCATGTAAGGGACAAGGACCTGGAACTTGCCGGAAATATCGGCGAATACCTTGATCTCTCTGTCTATGATCTGCAGACAATCCAGAGCAGGTATATGCATCGTCGTCAGACCGCGGTAAACCAGGAAGACCAGTATTATGAAACCCTGGGGCTGCAGCCTGGAGTTGATTTTGAGCAGATAAAAAAGGCCTATCGAAAACTGAGCATGAAAGATCACCCGGACAAAGTCGGTCACCTCGGAGAAGAATTCAGGAGAGTTGCTGAAGAGAAGATGAAGGAAATAAATGCTGCCTATCAGCATTTTAAGAAAAAATTCAATTCTGCTTAGACAGATTTTATCCTAACTGATCGAATCTAATAAATTTTAAACCACGAAGTACACGAAGGTCACGAAGAAAAAAGTAAATATTCTGTTTGTTTTTTACACATATCACTTCGTGTTCTTCGTGAGCTTCGTGGTTAACAATGATCTGTTCTGAATACTGGATTCTACATTCTGACTATAAATATTCACAAAAAGGAAACAACATATGAGCATATCAACGAAAATGAATGAATTTGCCAAAGCCTCTTCCTGGATTCGCAAGATGTTTGAAGAGGGGGCACAGTTAAAAAAACAGTTCGGGGCGGAAAATGTTTTTGATTTCAGCCTCGGCAATCCCGATCTCCCGCCGCCACCGCAGTTTAATGAAACCATTCGGCGTCTAGCCCGGGATGAGTCCCCCGGCATGCACAGCTATATGCCAAACGGTGGGTATCCACATGTACGTGCCGCTGTGGCCTCACAAATTTCAAAAGAGCAGAACATGCCTGTCACAGCTGATGAAATGCTTATGACATGCGGTGCTGCCGGCGCTCTGAATGTTGTACTGAAAGCCATTCTCAACCAGGATGAAGAGGTCATCATCCTTGCCCCCTTCTTTGTTGAGTATAAATTTTATGTAGACAACCAGGGCGGTAAAACTGTTGTTGTCCAGACCCTTGACGATTTCAACCTTGATCTGGCCGCCATTGAAGAGGCTATCAACGAAAAAACAAAGGCGATAATCATCAATAGTCCTAATAATCCCACAGGACAGATTTATCCGGAAGAGGACATGTCCGCCCTGGGCAAGCTGCTCGACAAATGCCAGGAAAAGCTCGGCTCAACCATTTTCCTGTTAAGTGATGAGCCGTACCGCAAAATCATTTTTGAAAATTATCAGGTACCAAGCATTTTCCGTCAATTTAACAACAGCATTGTCGTTTCCAGTTACTCCAAGGATCTTTCCCTGCCCGGCGAACGTATCGGCTATATTGCCGTTCACCCGGAAATTGCCGATAAAAGCCAATTGCTCGGAGCCATGACCCTGGCAAACAGAATCCTTGGTTTTGTTAACGCTCCGGCTCTGATGCAGCGTGTGGTTGCCGAATTACAGGGGCTCACCGTGGATACGACAATCTATGCCCGCAGGCGTGAAACCTTCTGCAATATCCTCACCAAGGCAGGGTTTGACTTCATCCCGCCCAAAGGCGCTTTTTACATTTTCCCCAAAACACCCATTGAAGACGATGTTGCCTTTGTCGCCCATCTGCAGAAACAGAAAATTCTTGCCGTACCTGGTCGTGGATTTGGTATGCCCGGTTATATCCGCATGGCATTCTGTGTGGAGGATGATGTCATTGCCCGGTCTGAAAAGGCGTTTATGCAAGCAATGGCAGAACTATAATAGAAAGAAAAAAAGGCAGAGAGATTGATCAACGGGATTTCCATGGCAAAGAAAAATATCCTTGTGCTTGAACCCTATTACGGTGGTTCACACAGGAGTTTCCTGAACGGTCTGAAAAACCATCTGCCTTATACCTTCCATTCTCTGACCCTGCCGGCCAGGAAATGGAAATGGCGCATGCGTTTTTCAGCGCCGTATTTTGCCGGTCTGCTGCCTGAAAGAGCAGAGTACGACGCAGTGCTCTGCTCGACTTTTGTAGATGTTGCCGCATTAAAAGGACTGGGGCCATCGTGGCTTTCCAACATCCCGGTACTGACATATTTTCACGAGAACCAGTTTGCCTATCCTGTGCAGGTTGCTGATGAGCGGGATTTACATTTTGCCCTGACCAATCTCACTTCAGCCCTTGCCTCGGACAAGCTTGCCTTTAATTCACGTTACAACCTTGAATCATTTTTAACGGGTTGCGGGGAAATCTCAAAAAAAGCATCGGACATGAAATTAAACCTGCAGAGCAGACTGCGGGAAAAATCACAAGTCCTGTTTCCGGCTCTTGATTTCAGGGACATTGACAGACTCGCATCCCCAGTCAGTCGTGAAGAAAAAGTTCCGATCATCATCTGGAATCACCGCTGGGAACATGATAAAAACCCGGAGCTTTTTTTCCGCACCCTGTACACTCTGGTCGACAAAGGCATACAATTTCAACTTGTTGTGCTTGGTCAATCCTTTGATAGACAGCCTGAAATTTTTCAACAGGCAAGGGAAAGACTTTCCTCTCACATTCTGCACTTCGGCTTTGTTGATGATAGATCCTCTTATCTGCAATGGCTGCATAAGGGGACCGTCGTCATATCCACAGCCAATCATGAATTTTACGGGATCTCGGTTATTGAAGCAGTCCGGGCCGGCTGCCGACCCATTTTACCGAAAAAACTTTCCTATCCTGAGCTTTTTCCTGATACATTTCTTTATGAAGAGAATTTTTTTCTTCAATATTTGGAAAAAACACTCTACCAAAAAAGACTGGGTGTGGAAGAGGGCGGAAAACTCACTGAAAAATTCTCCTGGGCCTCTCTGAAGGACGCTTACAGGAGCTGGTTTTTTGCATGATTATATTTGATCTTATCTGTGATTGCGGGTTTCAATTTGAGGGCTGGTTTAAGGATCATGCCGAGTTTCACAGCCAGCAGGATAACGGCCTGATAACCTGTCCGCAGTGCAACAACAAGGAAGGGATCCGCAAAATCCTCTCACCGGTTGCCTACAGGAAAACGTCCTCATTTTCGAAACAGTCTCAGCCTTCACAGCAGGAGGAGATACATGAAACGAATTTTGTCCGTGCCGCTAATGAGGTGCTTAATACCATCACCGAATATGTTGAGAAAAATTTTGAAGATGTCGGCGCCGAGTTTACCCGGAAAACGCTTAAAATTCATTATGGTGTGGAAGAAGCAAAAAATATACGAGGAGTGGTAACCGCAGATGAGGAAAAATTGTTAAACGATGAAGGTATAAAACTTCTGAAAATTCCAATAATAAAGAAAACCAATACAGAAACCCAATGAAAAAAGACAACTTCTCTCTTTCTGTTCTGCTCCACCTGTCCCTTGTTTTATTTATCTCTCTGTTTACTGCCTGTGCGCCTTTAACCCCAGTCACTCCGGATGATCCACAAAAAGTTTACCGTCCTGCAGGAAAAGACCTTTTTGCCCGTTTTGCCCCACACTTTGTTCTGCAGACATACGACAAAGACTATAACCGTATTGGCCGAGCCTCTGCCGGATTATCTGAAAATGGCGATGAGAAAATTTATATTAATCCCGAGCATGCAGTCATGTATGCCCAGCAACAACCGTTTACCACAATAAACGGCAGCTACACAAATCTCATCTACCGCATTCATTTTGACAGCATTCCCTTCAATTTCATTCCGTTCCATGTGTCATCCGGAAAAAACATCGGCCTCTTTGTCATTGTAACCTTAAGCAGTGACAATCTGCCTGTGCTCATTACCACGGTGCATACCTGCGGCTGCTACCGGGCTATCATCCCCACCAGCCATCTGGCAAAAGATGCTTATCCCCCTGACTGGGATGTCTCAATTCAGGAACTCTGGGGAGAAAAACTGACCGGCCTGCTTAATTTTGAAGGGATAGAAGGTGAAAATCCCAAACTTATCATTGTTATGCGGGATGAAACCCATAGGGTTATGGATGTGGCTATCAAAACAGAGAGGGAAGTAAAGGCCCTCTTTGAACCACTCCCCATTGCTATTGAACCCATGGGAGATTTAAAGGCACTTCCCCTTGCAAACGGGACAACCACTTCTTTTTATGAAACCGACGGATGGAGAAAAGGCTATGTCAAGGGCTCAAACAAACCATGGGAACTGCTCCTGGTCAGCTGGTGGGCATTTGACCTGAATGTGGGGGTAGACAAAGAACTGGGCGACCGTAACGAGACCGGAAACGTCTTTTATACCAGTTTACGCCCATGGTACAGAAGCGAGTCCGACATGTGGCAATTTGCCGATTTTCTCTCCTTCTGGGGATGGGGTCTATAAGCTGTCGGAAAAAGCCTGTTCCCGGTAACCTCAACAGGTCTGATCGGCAACAAAATGCTTATTCAAAAACTCGCACTCAAAGGGTGAAAGGTCAAAACGAACCTCGGCTTCCTCAAAAACCTCCCTACGTGTTTTCTCCGGATGCTCACGCAGATATTCACTTGCCCAGCACAACACCTTCTTCATTTTGTCACCCGGAGGGCTCATGGAATTGCTCATCATATTTCTCCAGTTATTATCGTACCGGTTTAAAAATAATTCCAGCCAATGGCGGCACAGTCACCTTAATATGATACTCCGCCTCTCCAAACGGCTCATCAAATGGATGCTTAACGTCGGCATTTACTACGGTATCACTGCCGCCGAATGAGTTTTCGTCGGAACAGAAAAATTCCTTATATTGTACCTGTTCCGGCACACCAACCCTGTAATTATGATGGGTTTCAGGAGTCATATTGAGGAGGCAAACCACATGGTCGGCAGGATTTTTACCAAATCGGGCAAAAGAAATGATGGAATGATCCACATCCTTGAAATCCATCCACTTGAATCCTTTACTTGAAAAATCAACCTGCCACAGAGACGGCTCATTTTTATATATTTCATTGAGCTTTTCAACATAATATTGCAGTTGGTTGTGAAAAGCCTCCTGCTCAGGCAGATGCCAGTCCAGGCTCACCTTGCAGTACCATTCGGAAATCTGGCCGAATTCCCCACCCATGAAAAGAATCTTTTTGCCCGGATGGGTCCAGAGGAAGAAAAAGAGGAGACGCAGGTTGGCAAACTGCTGCCACCTGTCCCCCGGCATTTTGGACAGGAGGGATTTTTTACCGTGCACCACTTCATCATGGGAAAGAGGGAGGATGAAATTTTCAGAAAAAGCGTAGAACAGTGAAAATGTCAGCTTGTTATGGTGAAACTTGCGAAACAGGGAATCACGGCTGAAATAGTCGAGTATATCATTCATCCAGCCCATATTCCACTTAAAGCCGAAACCAAGGCCTCCCTGGTCTGTCGATTTTGACACCCCGTAAAAACTGGTGGACTCCTCTGCAATCATGGCAACATCGGGATGACGCTCATAAACAATCGAGTTGAGATGCTTGATAAAGTTGATGGCGGCAAGATTTTCTTTTCCCCCATAGCGATTGGGGATCCAGTTATCATCCTTCCTGCCGTAATCCAGATAAAGCATTGAAGCCACAGCATCCACCCGAAAACCGTCAACATGATATTTTTCTAACCAGAAAAGGGCATTGGCCAGGAGAAAATTTGCAACTTCACGTCTCGAATAATTAAAAATAAACGTTTTCCATTCTGCGTGAGATCCCTGCCGGGGATCTTCATGTTCATAGAGGGCTGTGCCGTCAAACCGCCCCAGACTATGTCCGTCTTTCGGAAAATGGGAAGGGACCCAGTCGAGAATGACGCCGATATCATTTTGATGACAGAAATCAACAAAATACATAAAATCCTGAGGCGTGCCGTATCTGCTTGTAACAGCGTAATATCCGGTGGTCTGGTAACCCCATGATTCATCAAAGGGGTGCTCCATGACAGGGAGAATTTCTATATGGGTGAACCCCATTTTTTTTACATAGGGGATGAGACTTTCGGCAAGTTCCCGGTATGTGAGAAACCGCTGGGGATCGGATGGATCGCGCTGCCAGGAACCAAGGTGCACCTCGTAAATGGAAACAGCTTCTTCATATATTTTCTTGTTTTTTCTTTTCTCCAGCCATTCACCATCGTGCCATGTATAATCATCAATATTCCAGACAATTGAGGCGGTTTTGGGGCGTATTTCGGCAAAAAACTGAAAAGGATCCGACTTTTCAACGATATCATCCACAGGGGTGCGGATTTCGTATTTATAAATTTCACCCTGGTCGATGCCGGGTATGAAAAGCTCCCATATGCCTGAGGAACCAAGGCTTCTCATCTGATGCACCCTGCCATCCCAGAAATTAAAATTTCCAATGACACTGACCCGGCGGGCGGCAGGCGCCCAGACCCTGAAAATCGTACCCTCAACACCATTAATAACAACAGAATGCGCACCCATTTTCTCGTAAAGTTTATAATGAGTGCCGTAATTGAAGAGATGCTGGTCGTATTCCGACAACTGCGGCATAAAACGATAGGGGTCGACAAATGTATTTATACTGCCGTTATAAGAGGTTACTTCAAAGGAATAAGAAAAGGGTTCGACATAATCGGGAACGACAATTTCAAAAAGACCTTCATGCCTCATTTTGTACATGTCCCGTTTTTCATCGCCGAAAACAAGACGAACGGACTCCGCCAGGGGGAGAAAGGTACGGATTATGGCCGAATTCGGATCATGTTCCAGAACATGCAGACCCAGGACCACAAAAGGGTCATGGTGGTCAGAGGCAATCACTTTATCAAGTTCATGGGTTATGTTGAGTGTCATGGGTGTTCCTTCATTTATTGTTTCTCCCAGATGGGAACTGAGCTCACAAACTTTTTTCACAGTCATTATGAGGCTATGAAAGAAATTTCGTAGAAAACCTGTCATGGCCGGATAATATGAAAGTGTAGCACATTTTTCACAGCAATCCTTATGGTTTTTTTATAAAAATTGCATACCCGAAATGAAAAAAACAAGATAAATCTTCTGACAAGCCACTGTCTTTCATAACGAGTTTTCCATTATCTCCTCAAGTTCAAGGCAGGAACTGAAAAATATCAACCTTGACAGTCTTTTCTGCTCTGCTACATTACAAAATCTATAAACAATAAATGTATTTCCAAACATGCACGTTACAATACGTAACTCTGTTTTTGAACTATGTGGAGTACTCATGGAAAGTCTGGCAGGTTTTTTTCTCATTTCCACCCCCCAGATGCCTGATCCCCGTTTTGCAGGAAAAGTCATCTATATATGTTCCCACAACAGCCGGGATGGTGCAATGGGACTGGTAATAAACGAAATTATTCCGGATGTAACCCTGGAAGCCCTCTATCAAAATATGGACATGCCGGTGCCTGATGGGCAGCTAGCGCCTCTTTTTTATGGGGGACCGGTGGATATTAACGCGGTTTACATTCTGCACTCCAGTGATTATCAGACAACGGAACAACTCGAAATCACGCCGGAAATTTCTCTATCAAGAGACCGAAAAATTCTGGGCGATATTGCCGGCGACAAAGGGCCGGAGAACTACCTCTTCATTCTCGGTTATTCCGGATGGGGGCCCGGTCAACTGGAACAGGAACTTGCTGTGGACGGCTGGTTGACCCTGCCTGCGAGCTTTGATGATATATTTTATACTGACCCGGATAAAATGTGGAAGCAAATTGCCATGAAATACGGTATTGATATCAGCCTTTTTGGTGAAATTACCGGTACGGCGTAAAAAATAAACGATTTAACCAAAACCTTCAAACCTTCGGTTTTCACCATCTACCGGAATTGAGATAATAAAAGAAGGACAGATATCATGGACGATGACATTTTTGAATGCCGGCGTTGCGGTTATTGCTGTCATGGGGAAACCACGGTATCTCTGACAGACGATGACCTCAAACGCATGGTTGACTATATTGGCCTGCCTGAAGAAGAAGTAAAAGAGAAATATCTTCGCATCACAGGCAACGTTATACAGATGAAAGTGGTTGACGGACACTGCATCTTTTACGACAACGGCTGCACCGTCCATCCAGGCAGACCCTGGCGCTGCGCCCAATGGCCGCTTCACCCGAGCATCCTGACAGATCCTGCAAACCTTCAGGCCATAAGCACGTCATGCCCCGGCATTAAAGATGAAGTAGGGTATGAAAAATTTTGTGAAATTCTGACAAAAATTATCCAAACGAAAAAAAACTCGTAATGCGTCTGGAACTGATCTTTCACGGTAAGACAAGGGAATCCTATCTACAGGCAGGTATAGATGACTTTAGTAAACGTCTTGGCCATTATGTAAAAACTGATCTGAAAATTATTAAGGAAAAGGGAAGGGGAGGGAGCGGAACCCAAGCAAAAAAACAGGAAGGGGAACATTTACTGTCAAGCTGCAGCAAATCTTCATACCTGGTTGCCCTGGACCCCTCCGGACGTCAGTTAACATCGGAAGAATTGGCAGAACTCATAGACAACTGGGAAAACCAGAGTCGCCAGGTTGTATCATTTCTCATCGGAGGGCCCGAAGGCCTTGATCAGGCTTTACTGAAAAAGGCGGATATAATTTTAAGTCTGTCAAAAATGACTTTTACCCACGAAATGGCGCGCCTTCTTCTCCTGGAACAGCTCTACAGGGCTTACACCATTAATGCCGGGACAAAATACCATAAATAATATTCTCATTCACACCGCTTCAACCAGCGTTACTTCCGGCACTTCGGATTTAAGAAATTTTTCAATTCCTTCCTTTAAAGTCATCTGGGACATGGGACATCCCTTACAGGCTCCGGTGAGTTGTACCTTGACGACACCGTTTTCCGTCACATCAATGAGCACCACATCCCCCCCGTCTTTCTGCAGGGTGGGTCTGATCTGGTCCAAAGCTTCCTGTACTTTTTCACGCATCTTCAATTCCTTTTTCTTAAGTGACAGAGTGGCAACAGGGCAGGGCAAACACCGCACTTTACCACAATGCTACTTTGTAACTTTGCCATTCTCTACATATCACAGGTCTCTATTCAAAACAAGATGCCAAATCTTTGCCGTATTCTTTGTTGACCATATCACAAGGATTCGCTAATATATAAAGGCATTGTTTATCAACAATGTTCAAATATTGACAAATACTTTTTAAAAATCCGTTACAAATTAAACAACGCTAACTTCTAAGGAGTAAAAAAATGGCAGAAAATCACGAAAAAGCCTTTATTCTCTGGTTTGATGATATCGGCATTGAAGATGTTCCGATGGTCGGCGGCAAAAATGCCTCTCTTGGCGAGATGTACCAGCACCTCACCTCAAAAGGTGTCGCCGTTCCCCATGGTTTTGCCATTACTGCCTATGCTTACAGGTATTTACTTGAAAAAGCAGGTATTGAAAAAGCAATCCGGGAAACTTTATCTGATCTTGACACCCATGACATGCAAAATCTTGCCGAGCGTGGTGAAAAGGTTCGTAACATTATACGGCATGCCGAGTTTCCGGATGAACTTCGCGAGGCCATTATTGAATCCTATAAAAAAATGGAAGCCGAGTATGGCGACAATGTTGATGTGGCGGTCCGTTCCTCCGCCACCGCCGAAGACCTGCCGGATGCCTCTTTTGCCGGTCAGCAGGAAACCTATCTCAATATTCACGGCTATGACGCCCTGATTGAAAATTGCCGCAAATGCTTTGCAAGCCTCTTTACCAATCGAGCCATATCATATCGTCATGACAAGGGCTTTGGCCAGTTTGACGTCTATCTCTCCATCACCATTCAAAAAATGGTCCGCAGTGACTCCGCTTCTTCAGGTGTTCTTTTCTCAATTGACACGGAAAGCGGTTTTGAGAATGCCGTTTTTATAACAGGAGCTTGGGGACTGGGCGAAAATGTTGTTCAGGGAGCGGTTAACCCCGATGAATACTATGTTTTCAAGCCGACCTTGAAAGAAGGAAAACGTCCCATTGTCGGCAAACGCGTCGGCAGCAAAGAGATCAAAATGATCTATGATAATGATCCCAATACGGAAGAACCGGTACTGAACATTGACACCACCCCGGAAGAACGCGGCATGTACGTTATCTCTGATGACGAAATTCTGCAGCTTGCCAAGTGGGCCTGTATTATTGAAGATCACTACCGGAAAGCCATGGATATCGAGTGGGCAAAGGATGGTGATGGTGTCAATGTGGGAACCGGCAAACTCTATATCGTCCAGGCACGCCCTGAAACAGTACACTCCCAGACCAGTAAAAAAACCATGGAGACGTACATCCTGAAGGAAAAAGGCAAGGTTATTGTCGAAGGCCAGGCTGTCGGCACCAAAATCGGCCAGGGTGTGGCCCATGTCATTAAAGATACAGCCCATATCGGTGAATTCAAAAAAGGAGAGGTTCTTGTTACAGACATGACCGACCCCGACTGGGAACCGATCATGAAAATAGCCGGCGCCATTGTCACCAACCGCGGCGGCAGAACCTGCCATGCGGCCATTATTTCCCGTGAACTTGGTATTCCCTGCGTTATTGGTACGGTGAACGGTTCCGAGATTATCAAGACAGGAACCGATATCACCATATCCTGTGCCGAAGGAGAGACGGCCTACATCTATGAAGGTCTCCTTGATTTTGAGATTAACAGGCTTGATCTTGATTCCATTCCGGAAACAAGAACAAAGATCATGATGAACGTCGGTATCCCGGAGAAGGCCTTTTCCGAAGCACAGATCCCCAACGAAGGTGTGGGGCTTGCCCGTGAGGAATTTATTATCAATTCCCATATCGGCATCCATCCCCTTGCTCTTCTTGAGTTTAACACGTTAAAGAGCAAAGCTGCCGGTGATCCGGAAATTGCCGTCATTGTTGAAGAAATCGAAAGAAGAACAACAGCCTACCCGGACAACAAAAAACAGTTCTTTATTGACAAACTTGCCGAGGGTGTCGGCCGCATTGCCGCCGGTTTTTATCCAAAAGACGTCATTGTCCGGCTTTCCGACTTCAAGAGTAACGAGTATGCCAACCTGGTAGGCGGCAAGTTATATGAACCCGTGGAAAGCAATCCAATGATTGGCTGGCGCGGTGCTTCCCGCTATTATGACGATAAATACCAGCCTGCCTTTGAAGTTGAATGCGAGGCCTTGCTGAAGGCCAGGAATGACATGGGCCTGACCAATATTAAGCTGATGGTACCCTTCTGCCGCACGCCCGAAGAGGGCAAGAAGGTCATTGAGGTAATGAAAGGATGCGGACTTGTCCAGGGCGAAAACGGTCTGGAAGTTTACGTCATGTGCGAGATCCCGAGCAACGTCATTTCAGCCGATGCCTTTGCCGATGTCTTTGACGGCTTTTCCATCGGCTCTAACGATTTGACCCAGCTCACCCTGGGGCTTGACCGCGACTCAGATCTTATTGCCCATCTTTTTGACGAGAGAAATGACGCGGTAAAAACCATGGTTAAAATGGTCATTGATACTGCCAAACGTCGGGGTAAGAAAATCGGTATCTGCGGACAGGCGCCCAGTGACTTTCCTGAATTTGCCACTTTCCTGGTTGAGTGCGGCATTGATTCCATGAGCCTTATCCCGGATACGGCAATCAAAACTCGGCTGGCTGTACATGAAAAAGAAAAAGAGCTTGGAATAGCACCATAACAACCATTTCCATTTTTTTTCAATAGGCCTGAATTTCTTCAGGCCTATTTTTTTGTCTTTTTTCTCTTGATAATTACCTACTATTATTAGTAAATACTATTTTGTAGCACATAGAGACAAACAAATGTTGTTCAAAATGTAACTGAAAAGGAGAAAAAGTATGGAAAACATTCTAAGCCGTGGACAGGAGCTGCTTGCTCTTTATGGTTTGAATATTATAGCAGCTCTTATCATTTTTATAGTCGGTCGCTGGGCGTCGGGAGTTGTCCGCAACATGATCAAAAAAATGATGGTCAAGAAAAACGTCGATCATACTTTGATCGGCTTTGTTACCAGCTTGACATATGCTGCGCTGCTGGCCTTTGTTATCATAGCTGCTCTTGGCAGACTCGGTATACATACCGCCTCATTTGTTGCTGTACTCGGTGCCGCCGGCCTTGCCGTCGGTCTGGCCCTGCAAGGTTCCCTGGCTAATTTTGCCGCCGGGGTGCTGATGATCATATTCAAACCGTTCAAGTCCGGAGATTATATTGAAGGCGGTGGTACCGCCGGAACAGTGGAAGAGATCCAGATATTCTGCACATTACTTAAGACCCCGGACAATAAGGCCATTATTATACCCAACGGCAAAATCCTTTCCGACAATATTGTCAACTATTCAACCAAACCAACCCGCCGGGTGGATATGGTTTTTGGCATCGGCTACGGCGACGATATTGATAAAGCAAAAGAGGTCATTGCAAGTGTGCTTTCCGAGGACAAACGCATATTAAGCGACCCTGCTCCACAAATCGCCGTTTCAGAGCTTGCCGACAGCAGTGTCAACTTTGTCGTACGTCCCTGGGTCAAGTCAGATGATCACTGGCCTGTGTTTTTCGATATACATGAAGCCATGAAAAAACGCTTTGATGCCGAAGGAATTTCCATCCCCTTCCCGCAAACGGATGTTCATCTTTTCAAGCAGGGAGAATAAGATAAGCGTCACCTCTCGTGCTTAATACAAAAAATAGTGATTAAAGCCTGGATGACATCAACATCCAGGCTTTTTTTGCCGTCAGACTTGCAGTTTTTGTCATATTGCTTCATATTCAGAATGAAACCGTGCAGTTAATGAAATCCTTCGTCAACAGCAACCACTGGCGTAGCATTTTATTCGCAAATGGCTACTTTCCTGTTGAGTAATCAAAAAATGCGAATTTCCATTAAGTACAAAATGATTCCGGCTGTCAGCTTGTGCATCCTCTGCACCATGGGATTACTCATTTTTTATGCGGGGAAAACTGTCAGGAAACAGGCCATCACGCAGGCAGAAGAGCATACCGTCACCCTGGCTCGCAATATTGCCTGGCAGCTGCAGCTCAACTTACAGAATAAATTCTCCCTTGTTCGCATGATGGCCCAGAATTTTTCAAGAATGTCCGACCCCCAATCCTCTTTAGAAGTAGATCGTTATTTTTTAACAATAGTATTAAAAAATATTCTTCAGCATAATCCCAATGTGACAGCTATTTATTCACTCTGGGAACCACAATCCTTCGATCAGCTTGACATTGCTTATGCCAATATGCCCGGGCAGGATAAAACCGGTCGTTTCATTCCGTATTTAAAACGCGACACTGACGGCACAATCAACCTTTTCCCCTTAGAAAATTATCATCTCACAACAGAAGAAGATTTTCGTCTTTCCCAAAAAGCAGGCAGTCAACTTTTATTTGTTCCAGGCAACAAACAGGGAAATCAAAGCCAAACGGACCATTTTTCAATTCTTGCCCCGATGTATCGCAATAATAACTATATCGGTGCTGTAGGAATCGAAATACCCCTGACAAGAATAGAGGAGATAATCAAAAAACAGATAAGCAGAGATACCGGATATGATGTTTACCTTTTAAATGAAACTGGTGACATTCTCGCCGCTCCGTTTGAACCGGAAAATCATGCGCCCCATTTAAGCATTTTTAAAAAAAACCGGCAGGAAGACCTGCAAAAACTGCAGACAGGAAATGGGCTGACCAGGTACAATAAGGACCTGGTTGAAATTTATGTTCCACTCAGATTACCGAATGTCCAACAACAACATTCTCTGCTTTTACGAATTCCAACAAAAACATTCATGGTAAAGGCGGAGGAAGTTACAAGAAATATGTTTTTTCTTGGTGTCAGCATGTGTCTGCTGAGCATTATCATAATTATATTTCTCGCCAACCGCATAAGTAAACCAATCAAAAAACTGACGGATGCAGCGAACCGTGCTGCCGACGGCAAAATGGACTCGGAAATTAATATTGTCGGCAATGATGAAGTGGGTGAATTGACACACTCGTTCAACAAGTTGCTCGCCGCCGGGAAAAAAACTGAACAAGAACTGCAGAATTACAATATTAACCTGGAAAACCAGGTGAAAGAACGAACCAAAGACCTGCATTTGGCCATGGAAACTGCTGAAAAAGCAAATCCGGCTAAAAGTGAATTTCTCGCCAATATGGGCCTTGTTGATCAGCATGATAATGAAGATCCACTGCAGCTGGAAACGAAACAGGCGGAAAATACAGAAACAGCAGTTTTTAATGCCGCCATCCTTGTTGTGGAAGACAACGTCACCAACCAGATAATCACACAAGGCATGCTGGAACATTTGGGCTGCAGTGTCGACCTTGCCCAAAATGGCCATGATGCTCTGATAGCTGTGGTCAAACGTCAATATGATATCATTTTTATGGATTGTCAGATGCCGGAAATGGATGGATATGAGGCAACCCGTAAAATCAAAGAGCTTATTGACCAGTCACAGATTCAACCTGTGCCGATTGTCGCCTTGACCGCCCATGCCATGGCAGGCGACCGGGAGCAGTGCATCGCGGCCGGCATGGATGATTATCTCAGTAAACCCTTTAATGAAAGACAATTAATTGAAATTCTGAACACATGGATTGACGTTCCGGCAGGCAAGGTATCATCATCCGTCTTAAAGAGAAGAGAGGACAAAATCCGCTTTGCCGACGAAAATGACGCCCATTTCGACTTCAGCATGCTGGACGACCTGACCAGGCTGAAGCGGTTCAGAAACGGCAACCTTCTCTCGCAGATCATCACCATATATTTCGACAACTGCCCTGAACTTATATCAGCAATCCGACAAGCCATTAAGGATGAGAACCACGAAGATCTGCAAAAAAACGCCCATACCTTAAAATCAAGCAACGCCCAGATTGGAGCGGTGCACCTAACTTATTTGTGTGATCAATTGGAAAAAATGGGCAAAGAAAAAGATCCCACAGATGCCGGGGAAATCTTGAATGAAGTGGAGCAGGAATACCGTCTCGTCGTGGACATACTGCAGAAAAAAATGTCTTCTCAGCCTCAGCCCTGACGCCCAAGCTCTCTCTTATTGCCCCAATTCCGTCATCCGCGTGCGTGCTGAGGTTGCCTGCTCACTTTTAGGATATTCAGCCAGGATCTTTTTATAAACAATAATTGAAGTTTCTTTGTCCTGCAGCTTTTCAAAGGCCATACCCTGTTTGAAAAGTGCGGCCGGAGCCTTGGCATGATTCGGGTGATCGGCTATCACATTTTGATACTCCAGGATAGCCAGAGCGTATTCATCCTGATTATAGAGGCAGTCTCCCAGCCAGAAACGGGCATTGACTGCCATTTTACTTGATGGATGCTTAGAAATAAACCGGCTGAAGAGATCGTGGGATTTTTTGTACTTCTTGTCCTTAAACAGGGCCAGGGCCTCATCATACATTCCCTTGGAAGAACCATCCGATTTCACAGAATTTACTGAAACAGCAGGCTTATTTTCTTTGATATCGGCTCCCGGTTTTTTCACCTTATCAGGAGTTAATTCATGCAGGCCGGTTCCTTTTCCGGCCCTATCCGCTTTTAAACGAGCCTGTTTCGCAATCCTGGCAGCTGCTTCAGCCCTGGTTGCCGCCTCCCTGGCCTGAGCCTTCTGCAAATCAGTCAAATTGGAATGCACTGTTGACAAACGGCTGTCAATTTCCGTTGTACTGCTTTCTACACTGCCAAGACGCTGCTGCAGTTCTATGTTTTTCTGTTCATTGGTCTGTTGAAGCTCTGTTATTTTATTTAACAACCTTTCATTTTCCGACTGCAGGCTCCGATAGCGATGTCGAGACTCGTCAAGTTGTCCTTTTACCTGCAGAAAATCCGTGCCGAGGCGGTTAATGCTGCTGCCCATGCCTGCCTGCTGCTTCTGTATGACCTCAACCTTAGCACCAGCACCTCTTTTCAACTCATCAAGCCCGGTTTCCAGCTCCACCAGCCTGTTGTCCATGCTGCGCACATGGAGTTCAAGACCACGGAAATCCTTGTCCGTAACGCAACCTGCCAATAAAGGTAAAAGAGATGCCGTGATAAGAGAAAGTCGATAGAAAGATCGTTGCTTCTTCATTGTTGTATCCTTTTTGCGACGAGTTGATTGAAGAATAGTTTTAAAATTTAAGTATTAAGCTCATTGAAAGCAACCTTCAACATAAATCTTAAGTCTTAAAATTTGACTTCTTAGTCCCAGCTTGACCACTGGGGAGAAGTCTGATTTCCCTCAAGAGAAAACAGGGAACGTAATTCCCTGCCATTATGAGAGATAACGTACAGTTTCTTCTTGTCATTCATGGTTCGGGAAAAAACAATCTGCCTGGAATCAGGAGACCAGCTGGGCGACTCATGATCTCCCCAGGAAGACGTCAACTGTATTGGGCTCCCACCTTCACTGGATATTTTAAAAATCTGATACCGGCCCTCATATCTACCGGTATAGGCAATCCATTTGCCATCCGGAGACCAACTGGGCGTTGTATTTTCCATACCCTGATAGGTGAGTCGCCGGGTAGATCCTGTTTTAAAATTCATAATATAAATCTGCGGCTGTCCGCTTCTATCAGACACAAAAGCAAGCTCTCTGCCGTCAGGTGAAAAATTCGGAGAAACATTAATACCGGCATTGGCTGTCAACCTGCGCAGGATTGATCCATCAGCATTCATGAGATACAGATCAGGATTACCGTCTTTACTTAAGGTTGTCACCAAAGAACGACCGTCCGGAGTCCAGGCAGGGGCCATATTCAACCCGGATCTACGGGAGATGGCCCTGGTCGTTCTGTCCTGGCCGAGATCCGTTATGTAGAGATTGGGATTGCCGCGATGATAGGAGGTATAGGCAAGCTTTTTGTTATCAGGAGAAAGACGTGGTGAAACGGCAAGATATTTATGCTTTGTAATCTGACGCACTGAATCACCAAAAATATCCGCCATGTAAATTTCTTTGTTTCCTGTTATGTCAGATACAAAGGTGATATTTGTCGTACTGACCCCAGGGGTGCCTGTCAACTTTTCAATAACCTGGTCACAAAACTTCAGAACTGCGTCACTCCTTGTTTTCCATGGAGTCCGATATCTGCGACCAAGAATCATTTTGCCGTCATGCACGTCAATGAGGCGCATCTCCAGAACAACGCCTGTATCATCCACCTCATATTCACCGAGCATAACAAAATCCGCGCCAATGCTGTTCCAGTCCGTTGACTGTTTGCCGCCGTAAGATGGAGCCGGGATAGTTTTAATAAATCCGTGAAAATCGAGGGCTTTTGTTGACAGCAAAGCTATCTTTTTGCCGGAATCCTGCACGGAGTCGGGCCTCTTCTTATCTTGAAAATAGGGAACGGCAATGGGAACTTTCCTCGCTCCCGCAGAGGTAATATCAAGATTGACCCTCTTGCCGGCGCAGGCTGAGGAGAAAGGAAAAAGAAAAAAAACAAGGGAGAGTATAGCAAAAAATGTGAAACGTTTCATAATGATAAATGCTGTTATCAGCTATTTTTTAGAACGCAGTGCGCCCCGTTTGTGAGAAATTGTATAAAATGTTGAAACCACAATCTCAAGTATTATTGTAATCCACTCGGGTGAAAAACAAGACCTATCTCAAGGCTGTCTTCTTTTAAATCCCGGGGAAAAGGCGGTAAAGGTAAAGATTCATTTAATGTCTTTTCGACAAACTGATTAAAAAATAGATTATCCGATTTTTGCTCAAAAAAATGTTTGGTTACTATACCGTCACGGCGAACGTAAACAACAACCACCGCCTTGAGATCCTGCTTCCAGTCCTGCAGTTCAGGCAGTATCCAGTGTGATTGTATCTGTTGCTGAACAGCGACAAAATAAAGCTTAGACGCAGCATCCATTACAGAACTGCTTCCCGAACCCGTGGAGGATGGCGAAACGGCTGAGGGTTTTGACGTTGCCTCAGTGGAAGATGCTACGTTCTGGAAATGTATGGAATCACGTAATGTCGTCAGTGCTTTATCAACTGCTGCAGCGGCAGCCACCTGGGCTTCACGAGCATTACGTTCCGCTTCATTCCGGTTTAACTGATTTTTCAGTCGAGCCAGGTTCGAATCAACCTTTTGCTGTTCATTCCTCGTTAATTGTTTCTCTTTCAGCTCTTTTTTGATCATGCGGGGTTGCAGGCTGATAATTTCTCCAGATGGTATGACAGACGGCTCAACAGGGGCTGCAGTGCTTATTTTTTCAGGCGTCACCGGTTTTGGCGGAGGAGGAGTGGGTACATTTTTTTGCACCGGTGGAGCAGGAGGTGCAAGTTGTTTCAGCGGGGCTGCGTCAGGTGTCTCAAAAAGATCTACAGTGTAAATTTCCTCCAGATTTCTATCAGCCTTAAAAAAATCAGCCGGCAGAACCATGAATACTAAAACAAGCAGATGAATGCCAAGAGCCAGCATAAACGGTTTTTTACGCTGCACACCGGTAAACTGCTCAAGAACAAATCCGTTTTGTTCTCCAAGGGTGTCAATAAAAATTGACATGGTTCAGTCTCTCTTCTCCACAGGTATGGTGACCATGCCAAGCTTGTTGAACCCGGCATCTTTCACTTCGGCCATTACCTGGGCAACGATACCGTATGGCACCTGTTTATCGGCCTTTAAAAGAATCGTCTTATCCGGAGAAGATTGGGAAAGCTTATGCAGTTCCTGGCTGAGAAGATTCAGGTCACCTTTAATTTCGCCCAAGGCAATAACTCCTTTTTTATCAATGGAGATAACCGCGGGCTTTTCATCCTGGCGAAGTGGTTTTGCTGTTGTTTCCGGCAGGTTAACATCTACTCCCTGGGTCATCATCGGCGCTGTCACCATGAAAATAATAAGCAGCACCAGCATGACATCAACCATAGGGGTAACATTGATATCGGAAACGAGCCCTTTTTTTCCTTTTTTTCGTATAGGTCCCATGGCGTCGAATAAATTTATTTACGGGAAATAATATCCCTTTCCACAAGGTTTAAAAAATCAGCGGCAAAATTTTCCATATTGCCTTCAATGTTTTCAAGCTGAGTCTGGTAAAGATTATAAAAAATAACCGCTGGAATTGCCACGGCAAGGCCGGCGGCCGTGGCCACCAGAGCCTCTGAGATACCCGGGGCGACAACGGCCAATGAAGCAGACCCGAGAAGTCCTATCTCATGAAACGAACCCATTATGCCCCATACTGTTCCGAAAAGGCCGATAAAGGGCGTGGAGCTGCCTGTGGTAGCCAGAAATGAAAGCGATCTGCCCAGCAGAAAAGACTCATTGACCGAAGCCTTATCCAGAACCCTCTTCAGGTTAGCCATACCGGCCATGCGCATTTCCAGCGTCTGATTTTCTTCTCCGTTTTTGCTTTTGCCTATTTTTTGCAGTTCAGCATAGCCGAATTTAAAGATTACCGCCTCGGGACAGGAAAATGAATGCAGGGCGGATTTATGTGCTTCGGCAAGATTTTTACTCTTCCAGAACGTTTCAAGAAACTCAGCTGAATCCCTACGTATTTTTTTAAAAAGCATCTGTTTCTGGAAAACAATATACCATGATTTAATAGAAAAAAAGAGAAGCAGAAGCATGACAAATTTAACAACCAGCCCTGCATTCCAGAACATTGAGAGAATATTTAACTCGTGCACAATTTTATCCTTATATATAAAATAACCTATCTTCTAACACCGACCTGCTGAAATCGATCAATACGTGTGCATTTTTTATGCCCGAAACGAGACACAAAGCACTTTTTCAAGACCGTTTTACAAAAACCATTCAAATAAAAAAATGGTCGACAGACTTTCAAAACACGATGGAGAATATCGGAATACATAGCAGGGAGGATATTTATTCTGATTGCCAATACATTGAAAATGTTCACTCTTTATATAGTCTTTTCCCTTTATTTGAAAGTAAATTTAAAGCATAGGAATTTCCATTTTTTGTTTTTTTTTAGACAGGATTAACTGGATTTTTTTATCATGTCTATCTTGTTGATCCTGTCTAAAGCCCGCCCGTAGGGCGCTAAGTTCTCTTTATTAAAAAAGAGATTTTTCCAGACAATCAGCGGCTGGGTAAATGAGCACTTATCCGGGCTTTTTGAAAATAATGAGAGTTATTTTTTGACATCGGCTTTTAAAGCAGGTAAATATTACTGTTTTTTAAACAATCCATCAATAATGATCTCGAAGTAAATAAAACAATTCAGGCACTCAGTAATGAAAGAAATTAAAGTTGGACTCATAGGTTTTGGAACTGTTGGCAGCGGTACTGCCCAGGTGCTTTTTGAGCAGAAAGAACGCCTAAAGAAAAGGACCGGCACCTCTATCGTATTAAAAAAAATAGCTGATATCTGCACTAAAAGCCTGCCGGATCATTTCACCGGCACCGAGTTGACGGCTGACGCCGCTGAAATTATAAATGATCCTGATATTGATATTGTTATAGAGTTGATCGGCGGCACAACACTGGCAAAAAAATTCATCCTCGATGCTATTGCCAACGGCAAACACGTGGTAACGGCCAATAAGGCATTACTCTCCCTGCATGGCATGGAAATATTTACTGCCGCAGCGGCAAAGAATGTTGAGATAGGTTTTGAAGCCAGTGTCGGCGGTGGAATACCCCTGATTAAATCCTTAAAAGAGGGGCTGGTTGCCAACAAAATATTGTCCATCATGGGCATCATGAATGGAACCGGCAACTATATTCTCACCCAGATGACCGACCATGGCACCGATTTTCATGACGTACTTAAAGACGCCCAGAAAAAAGGATACGCCGAGGCAGATCCGACCTATGACGTGGAAGGTATTGATACGGCCCATAAGCTGGTGATCCTCATGACCATGGCTTACGGCATGGATGTGCGGCTTGAAGACATCAGCTGTGAGGGCATTACCCGTATTGAGCCCATTGACATCCAGTTTGCCGAAGAGTTCGGTTACCGCATCAAATTACTGGCCATCAGCCGCAACCATGACGACCATGTCGAGGCCCGGGTCCATCCGACCATGGTTCCGGAAAAACATATGCTTGCCAATATTAATGGGGCGTATAATGGTTTTTATTTTACCGGCGACATGGTGGACAATATTATGCTGTATGGCCAGGGAGCAGGCAAGATGCCCACGGGAAGTGCCGTTGTCGCAGATGTTGTTGATATCGCACGAAATATCACTCATAATTGCATCAACCGGGTGCCAAGTCTTTCCTACATGGCTGACCAGATCGCCCCCCGTCGCATCACCCCCATGGAGGAGCTGCGCTGTCCTTATTATTTCAGGTTTTCAACCCTTGATAAACCGGGTGTTCTTTCCCGGATTTCCGGCATTCTGGGCCAACACGACATCAGCATAGAGTCCGTTATCCAGAAAGGCAGGGAGAGAAAAGGCACCGTACCCATTGTCATGCGCACCTACGAGGCCAACGAGGCATCGGTCTGCCACGCGCTCAAGGAAATAAATGCCATGGAAACCACCACAGCTGAAACAGTCAAAATCAGAATCCTGGTTGATGATGAAGAGTAAGATGAAATTTCTCATCCTGGTCGGTGACGGCATGGGCGACATGCCCATTGACAGCCTGAACGGACAGACTCCTCTTGAAGCGGCACAAACACCTGCAATGGATTTTGTTACCCGACACGGCATCCTGGGCCGATTACAGACCGTTCCCGACGGTTACCATCCGGGAAGTGACGTGGCCAATCTTTCTTTACTTGGCTACAAGCCTTCCGAGGTTTATACCGGCCGCTCACCACTGGAAGCCGCCAGTCTCGGTGTTGATCTGGCAGATGGTGAAATCGCCTTTCGCTGCAACCTTGTCAACACAAAAGAGGAAGCCGGCACCCTTACCATGGTTGATTACAGCGGCGGACATATCAACACCGAGGAAGCCGCTGAGCTCATTGCCGCCATTAACAGGGAATTTTCTGACGATGCAATCAAGCTGTATCCCGGTGTAAGTTACCGGCATCTCCTTGTCTATACAGGAGCAACGGAGGGGCTTACCACCGTTCCTCCCCATGACTATACCGGCCGTGATGTGACAGGCTTCAGGCGTGCTTATGAAAAATTTCCCGTCCTGAACGATTTCATCAACCGGGCAGGCAGGATTCTGCAAAATCACCCGCTTAATACCAATAGGGTGCAGCAGGGCAAACTCCCTGCCAACAATGTCTGGCTGTGGGGGGAGGGGAGGGCGCCGTCCATGGACACCCTCATGCAGGGCTACGGCGTGACAGGGGCTCTTATCTCAGCGGTTGACCTGCTCAAAGGTATTGGCGTTTATGCCGGGATGGAGGTCATTGATGTACCGGGCGCCACCGGCTATCTTGATACCAATTATCAGGGCAAGGTTGATGCAGCCCTGAAGGCGTTGGAGCAAAAAGACCTGGTTCTTGTCCATGTGGAGGCGCCTGATGAAACAGGCCACCAAGGACTTTTACAGGAAAAAATCCAGGCAATAGAAGATTTTGACCAGAAAATAGTCCAGCCCCTGCTTAACGCCATGCAGGAAATAACGGATTTCCGTCTCGTGGTATGTATGGACCATTTCACGCCCCTGCACCTGAAAACCCATATTGCCGATCCGGTGCCGTTTGCGCTCTTTGATTCACGCAATCCGCAACAAAAAAACGATCTCGGCTACAGCGAAAAAAACGGGAATGTTTCCAAGCTCTTTCTTGAAGATGGTTCGGATTTTTTACGACTTATCTTAGAGAAATAATTTACCCCATGTCATCATTAAAAATCAGCCTCATCGATCCGGTCCACACCTGCACCTGCCGGGTTCTCTATGGAGACACCGATGCCGGAGGTGTGGTGTATAATGCCAACTATCTGCGCTATTTTGAACAGGGAAGATCCGCCTTTATGAGAGAAAACGTCCTCTCCTACAAGGCCATTGAGGATATGGGCTTCATTCTGCCGGTGGTTGAAAGCTACCTGCGCTATAAGGCCCCGGCCGGATATGATGATCTGCTGACAATAAAAACATCAATGCAGCAGATTTCAGCTGTTTCCTGGCGATTTAATCATCATATTCTCTTGTCTGACAGCAACAAACTGCTGGTGAAGGGCTTTACCGTCCATGCCTCTGTCAACAGGAAGGGGAAATTATCTAAAATGCCGGCTGAATTGATTGACAAATTCAATAGGGTATCAAGCCCACCACCCATCTGATTATTTTTTCCTACAATCTTGCAACAAACCAATTCCAACAGACAGCCGCTCACCATGCAGGAAATATATCTATTTCTTGCCAGGTCAATGCAGTACCCGGAGACAGACTGGTTCAATGAGGATTACCGGCAGGTCTTGCTGCTATTCCTGGAAGAACTGGATTGGCAGTCCGACATTACGAACCTGATTGCTGCAGAAAAACAGCATGTACCTGCTGACATCCACTTCCACACACCCACTGAAAT
>DAOUUW010000103.1 GCA_030667965.1 Deltaproteobacteria bacterium | reverse complement strand
TCTTCTCCGCCCCCTTCAATCACACGTTTCCAGCGCCCCAACATGTTTTCATTGACCCCGAGATTCCGGGCCGCCTCGGTAATCTGATACCCCTGCTCGGTGATCAGTTTTACCGCTTCTTCTTTGAATTCCTGCGTATACTTCTGTCTTTTCTTTTTCATTGAACACCTCCTCGCGGACTATAAATCCACTCTTAAGAAAGTGTCCATTAAAACCCTACCACCTCAATCTGTTGCTTGAATTGTTTGAAGACATCGAAAGGTAAAGTGTTTAGCTGATCTAATTTGAGCCTTGTTTGCATCTTGGCGAGCCGCCAACATAGGAGTTGTCGATTTAAATGAACCTGGAAAGCGTGTACTAAATTTTGAGACAGTGCTCCTGTCCCCAATTTTTTCACAATTTTTTGAGGATGCGAATTATGGAAGACAATAATAGTAAAAAAACGTTTTGGACTTCATTGCCTGGAATATTGACTGGTATTATCAGCTTAATAACGGCAATAGTTGTATTGGTTGCTCAACTAAATAGCGGCAATAATGCCGATAATAATGAGCCGCTACCGATAAAGGAGACACGGAATATAACAGCAGTAAACACTTCCCAGAAAGTTGGTGAAAATCAATGGGTTTGGAAGGTTTTTATCGAAGCAACTCCTGAGACACTTTCACAAATTGAATATGTTGAATATAAACTGCATCCTACGTTTCATGAACCCATAAGAAGAATCAACACAAGACATAATAATTTTGCGCTTAGTGCCAGGGGATGGAAAGTTTTTGAAATTAAGATTCAGGTACATTTTTCTGATGACACAGAAAAATATCTAACGCATATGTTGAAGTTTAATAATTGATGGTCTCGTAAAAAGTCAAAATTGATTGATTTTTGTCATTCCCGTGAAAACGGGAGATAAGCGTAGACTTCGATCCAGTAATTTCAATACGTTATAGATTTCCGCCTACGCGGGAATGACGACAAAATGTACTTTTTACAAATCTATCAATAATTAGGCATAAACTCCAGAAGTACGATGACATAAGGAAGAAAACTCTTCTTCCCCATGTATAAATGAAAAATAGATTTCCGGTTTTTTGATTCCATCATTTACCTTATGTAATAAAAAATGGAGAAAATTATGAGAAAAATGTTTCCCTTAATTGCAGTTTTGTGCTTCTCAATATTGCTGCCATGTACAGTTGTTGCAGATTTCCAAAAGACAAGGATCGCTGTTTTGGACTTCCAACTTCAGGGGAAGGGATATGAGACTTCTGATATGGATAAAATTGTTGCGGAATGGTTTATCACAGCATTTGTTAATGAAGGTCGATTTGATGTAATAGAGCGAGGATTGTTAACAAAGATCTTAAAAGAACAGAATCTCATTATGACTGGAACTGTAGATTCTGATATAGCCACACAACTGGGCAGGCTGCTTGGAGTAAAAGTAATAATTTCAGGCTCCGTAATGAGGTTTCAGGATATTATTGAAATCAATGCCAGGATTATAGATGTTGAAAGTGCTTCGATAATAAGCGCTGAGAGTATTAGGGGTAGCAGCACAACAGAACTCAGGAAACTCGTTAGACAGGTGTCTGAAAAAATAATTAAGAACTTTCCCCTTGAAGGCTACATTGTTCATGTAGGCGTAGATTCTATTGCAATAGATCTTGGCAGAGTTGTAGGAGTAAGACGCGGAATGCAGTTTATTGTTTTTAAAGAGGGCGACATCATAAAACATCCTAAAACAGGGCAAATATTAGATGTAGAAAAGACAGAAACAGGCCTTATAGAAATAATAAGTGTTAATGAAAAAATAGCAAAAGCTCATATAGTAATGGAGAAATTTCCTGGTGCTATAGAATATGGTCAGAGAGTGAAGAGTTCTGCTGAACCTTCAATACATACAATGATACAGCCCTCAGCAGGCATCAAATCCAAAGATGTAAAACAAGATATCAAATCAACAAAAGTAAAACAGGCCATAAAAATTAAGCCCAAGAGAAAAGAGCCTGTAATTACACATCATAGCCCTCCGATAAAAAAGAAGACTCCATCATATATCACTAAATACACCAACATGCTTAGATCATCTGATTCTACTCAGAAAGTAAGAGCTGCAAAAGAAATTTCCAGATCATATTCACATGACCTGCAACTTCTACGTGTTGTCCATGACGAACTTTTGAGAGGATTCAAAACCAATGCAAGAGATAAGTACCATGTTGATGCAATGTCATGGTTATGTAAAATACTAGGCGCTTCCGGGCAGACTAAGTATAAAGCAACACTTAAAAAAGTCGCTCAAGAAGCGCCCAGCAGAAAATTAAAAAAATATGCCGCTAAAAGCTTAGCCATGCTTTAAACTCAGATCATCTTCATTGATGTTCAAGCAAAACAGCGGCATTAATGCCGCCAAAACCTGAATTACAAGAAAGAATAGACGGATAGAGTAATGGCAATGTACTCTTACCCGCCAAAGCCACAGTGCTATCGGCTGCTGTAATAAGACCCACAGTGGGTGGTAAAACATTATCATTTAGACTTTTCAAACTAAGGGCAATTTCAATAACACCGGCCGCCCCCAGGCAATGGCCAATGGCCCCTTTAACCGAGCAGACAGGTAGAGGAGGAGTTGCATTAAAGACCTTTGAAAATGCTACCAATTCCATAGCATCATTATGTATAGTTCCTGTTCCATGAGCATTGATACCACCTACCTCTGTTTTTATACCGCCTGTTGCCTGCTCCAGCGCAGCAACCAAACCGCTCGCATTCTTACACGGAGCTGTTATGTGCTTGGCATCACAGGAAATTCCCCATCCCGTTAATTGAGCTGTCACAGGTCCGGGAGTCCAACGGGCATTATCTTCACTTGAAAGCAATACCCACCCAGCCCCCTCTCCCAGAGACAACCCGTCCCGCCCGGCATCAAAAGGCCTGCACCTACTTGGCGATAGAGCCTTCAGACTGGCAAAACCACTGAGAACAAAACGGCTGATCAAATCAACACCCACCACAAGAACATTTTCGCATTCCCCGCCGGCAATACGCATAGCCCCTTGAATAATTGCTATTGTGCCGGAAGCACAGGCTGCACTGATGGTGTGTGTTTCCCATGTATGTAAACGTTCTGCCAGTTGCCCGGCAATATGCCATGGTTGCCCGGAGGACGGATTCCGGCAATCCAGCAATTCATCCACCGCACCTTTAGTGGTGGCGCAAATCAGGCTTGTATTTTCAGGTAGACTGGGAAGAGTTTGAAAAAGATGATCAAAAAGAATTTCTAATCGTTTGTTTGAACCTAAGGTTTCATGGAGTCCGTCAATGAGCCCTAAAGGCCATTTGTTATCAAATCCATCAATGTGTCGAGAAACAAGGCCGCTCTGGCAATTAAGTAATGCAGACCATGTTGCATCCAAATCCCCCAAAGAAGTAAGAACATCCGCTGCAACTGTGACAACCCTCTTCATTATTTACTCAAAACTCCGTTCCACCAGTCCTTTCTGAATTCCTGGAGCCATGCAGGGGCAACGAAAAGAACCGTGTCATTCAGATCGGTTAGAAGCTGAACAGTGTAACCGTTGGCGGCAAGCTTTCCCTTATGATTTATGATGCGATACGAAAAATCGAGCCGTACAGCATCACACCAGTGCAGGGTGGTTTCAATTCTCATTGTTTCATCAAAACGCAATGGGGTCTTGAAATCAAAGTGCATCTGGACAATGGGGGCCTTGACATTATTTTCCCTGAAAGCGGCATAGGTTAATCCGTACCGGTCTCCAATGGCAATACGTCCGTCCTCAAAATAACTGGGATAGCGACCATGCCATACCATCCCCAAAGCATCAACCTCTTCAAAACGGACCCGTCTTTTTGCTTCGGCAATCAGTGGAGACGGATCATTTGCATTGTATATAAAGTAGTGTTTAGGAAATCCCATAACTGGTTGATTCAATTTTTTGTTTAAGTTTATTGAGATAAAATAAATGTGCAAGAACCATTAGAAACGAGTTCTTTTGCAGAGCGCTTGAGAGTAAATTTCCCTGTCCATTGTTTTTCTTCCGTCAGTAGATCAAGGGTCACTTCTATCTCATCATCCGGTTGGATGATCCCGCGAAACTTTGTCCGACTATAATTACCAGGCCGGAGCGACTGCCCAAGACCACGTTCCGCAAGATATCTGACAGCGGCAAGTTGTATAATTGCCGGCAAAACAGGTTGCCCCGGAAAATGGCCATCAAAGCCGGGAAATGAATCCGGAAAAACAAATACAGAAGACATACTGAGAGATTTTTTGTCTTTTGTATCAATCTGCCATTTTTTACAGCATAACTGTAACGATTCAGCAAGGGACTTCAGCTCTTTATTCATGATTTCAAACTCAATTTAACTGGCTGCTTTGCGTGAGAATTACCTTTACCCCAATCCAGGGCTGTGAAAAAGAACTTGCCGGACATTTTGCGTTATGGTTTTCAGCATAAGAAACGGACCAAAGGCTGAAAGGACCGGCCTGTGCATACTTATGCCAGTGGTTATCCTCTGATTTTTCCATACAAAACCGGAGAAGAAAAGTGCGACTGCAAGGTAATGTGTCCGGCTCAAGCAAATATATCTTTTGCAGTGACGCAGATAAAAATTCCGGAAGCTGCGTATCTTTGAGCGAACCATGAGCCCGGACCAATTCATGGTTGCCATCCTCTTTTACCAGCGCTTCCATAAGTTTTACGCCGGTTGCATCCAGCAGAATATAATAGATTCCATTGCCGCGTTCCTGCAGGCCAATAAGGCCTGAAAAACGTGTGGTTCCCCATCGCTCAATACGAATATTCATAAGCTGAGAGTCGCCGATTCTCGCCTCAATCTCCGGCATATAATTCCGCTTTATCGGTAAACTGCAAGCTGTGCAAATAAAACACAATACAATCAACACAAAAATATTTCTCACACTGCCGCCTTTTCCGACTTTCGCAGAATAACAGGACTAACCAACATGGCAGTAGGCCACGCCGCACCAATACCCACAAGGACGGTTACGCCGAGGGAATGCAATGCGGGATGCTGGGCAAAGGCCAGCGTTCCAAAACCAATGAGAGAACTTGCTGCACAGATTGATACGGCAAAAAATGAAATGTCTGAACGGCCTTCAAGCGTTGAACAAACAATAAATATTCCATAATCCACACTCAAACCGATCACCATGATGCTCATAAGAACATGCATCATATTTAACTCGCCATCTGTCACAAAACAAAAAAGAGACATGGCAGCCAGGGCCGAAGCTACCGGGGCAAGCACTCCGCCGATGGCCCGTACCCGTCCAAAGGCAAAGGAAACAAGAATGACAATAAATAACCCGGCGGCGGAAGAGAGAACAATTATGTCTTTTCGCAACAGCCTTTCCACCTGGTCACGCCATTTCTGATTTGCCAGTACAGTAATGCCGGGCTCTGTCTGTTCCAGGGACAACAGGGTGGATAACAACTCTTTATCTGTGGAAACCGTGGTCATAATTAGAAATTCATCAGAGCTGCCATGCAGATTCCCCCGTTGCTGCTGGGGAGTACGGATCATTGTTGCAAGAAGTGTTTGCAGTGGTCCGGAAAGCATTTTTCCTGGTTCAAGCAGGACAGGTTCCTGTTCAAGCCATTTAAAAAAAGGGTCAAAACCATTTTCTGCAAAGCCATATTTTATAGCAGCATTTTTGAACTCCGTATCAAAATCCGGCCGTTTCTTTTGCCAGAAATTTTTCCACCCTTCCATATTTGCCTGCTGTTTTTCAAAACCCGGTAGAATGGGAGCAATGGACTGCAATGCCGGCACATTATTTTTGATCAATGTGTCATAGATGAGAGAATTTCTTTCCAGAGCAATATCAAGCGTTTCCCCGGAAGCAACAACAAAAGCCTTTCCCTCGTTTTGCCCCCAAGTTTCACGAAAATGTTGCTCAGCGGATAACACCTCCTGGTTGGGCGCATCCAATACTTGAAGATCTCCGTTGTACTGCAGCTTTGGCCAGGTTAAGAGCCCTCCGGCAAGTAAGCAGACCCACACAGCCAGGGCAATTGACTGCAGCAAGGGAGATGATGTCACTGGCGGCATCTTGAAGCCACATGAATTCGTCTCTCTGTTTTGCCGGGGAACGGCTATTGTCGGGATCACAAGCCAGGAAAATGTCACAGCAAGCAAAATACCTATCAAAGCAAGCATGGCCATCTGTTGATGTGACGGAACCTGGGAAAAGAGCAAGACCACAAAAACAGAAGCCGTCGTCAGGGTGGCAAAAGTAATCGGCCTCCTGATCCGGCGCAAAATCTCTCCCCTTGTATCACTTTCACGGGTCAGGGCAAGATAGAGATGGATTGAAAAATCAACAGCTATACCAAGCAACACAATACCAAAACCAAGTGCCAGGGCGCTTACTTTACCAAAAATAAAATTGGTTGCACTCATTGCCGGGGGGGCTGCCATAAATGGCACACTCAGGACGACAAGGGCACGAATATCACGGAGTGCTACTCCAAGCAAAGTTAGCAGCAGGATGGATGCAATGGGCAGTAATGTTCGCAAATCATGTTGAATTGAACGGCTATTGGCAAGTGTGTGGGGCAGTGATCCGATAACCCGGGCCTGCACTCCAGGAGCGAGACTCTCTTTATACGCACGCTCAAGCACGCCCTGCACGGTTTCAGCGTTGTTGCCATCTGTAAGCGTCAGACTGCTTTCCGCCATGACCAGACAACTCATCCCATCACTGCTCATAAGAAAACCGTCAACAAGACGCATGGAATACTCAGACCGCAAATGCTCAAGTTTTTTCAAAACAAGTCTGATGATGCCGAGAGGATCCTGTTGGACCTGTTTTTTTGCAGCAAATCCAGCCGGGCTGTTAAGCAGTGCAAAATCATCACGCAGGGCGTCATGGATCCCTGCCGATGTCATGGATGTATTTTCCAGAAAAGCCAAATCCTTTTGATCGAGCAGGACCGGCAGATGCGGTTTCACCGTCTTGAACAATTCCAGTTCAAATCCCTGGGGAAGCCTGGAAACAACATGGGAAAAGACCTGGCTCTGATCCAAAACAAGTCCAAGGTGTTCAGCACTCTTTTGAAGCCGAGAGACTGCCTGCGTAGCAGATATGCCCGAGTCAGGCTCAACAGAAAGGGTGATAATAACGCGGTCAACCAGGCCAAGTCGCTGCAGGAGCTGCAAGTCACCTTGAACGGCCTCTCCCGGCAACAAATCCAGGGCATCATCGTTTATCGTTATGCCAAAGGCCAGGAAGCCCCCCACTGCCGTTATGACCAAAACCACAAGCCATCTCAACAGAACGGACGATCTAGTCACGGATTCCACACTCGACAAAAAGCTTCTCTGTCAAGGCGACATTAAGATTGTAATCATGAAAATGAATGCGGGTCAGATCGCCACCCGGTTCGGCAATTTCAACAAGTTCAGGTTGTTTACTCTCATTGCTGAATGAAATGGTAATGGTTGCAATAAAATCGGCCATGGCCTGTTCTTTCGGAGTGATAACAAGAGTGGAATCGCCTTGTTGTTTTACACTGTACATCTGCTCAAGTTTTCCGTAGTTGCTGTCAAGCCAGGTCCACAGTTGTTCGGCAACCAAACGCATAACCGGATCCGAGGTCAGATCAAAATGCACGGGCGGCGCGTTATCATTACAGCGCATTCCTTTGTCACCGCTGAAGATGAGAACAGAAGGAATCGGGTCGGTAAACTCCCAGCGCAAATGATCAGGACGGATAAGAAACAGCAGCCCATGAAAAATGACAGGTTTGGAAAAAAGGGCAAGATGTCGTTCCTGGGTGAATTTACAGGAGAATGATTGCACCTGGGTTGATCGTGCCTGAATTTCGTCCAGCAGTGGCAAAACGGATGATTTAGCATCAGCGGCCATGGCGCTCTTTGTCACCATGAGCGCCATGATAAGAAAAATATACAGGGCAAATATTTTTCCCTTGTCCGGCACGACATCATCCATCTGAAACTTCATTTTCCCACACCTTGATTGTTCCAGATGCCAGCAATATATCCTCATCAAAAACCTGGCCACGGATAATTTTCACTGCGCCGAATTCAAAGGTTTTTTCTATCTCAATCCGAATTGTTCTGCCGGCAGTCGGAGTTCCCCCAAAAGAAAATTCGTCAATACCCACTAAAAAACCGTCATGTGTTTTTTTGCCGTCGCAGAGAGCATCATAGCCATTGACCGCTGCCATTGTTTGGGCAATGACCTCAATAAAAAATTCAGGAAGCACACCTTGAACAGGGTCAAAACAAATACCGTTTTCCGGCACAACCGCTGAAGCCGTTGCCCTATCAGCCAACCGCTCAATCAGACTGTCAATGAACAACATCGGCGGTCGATGTGGCACAAGTATCTCTGCAGGGCAAGGAAGTTGATAGTCTTTTGCTTGTCGGATTTCTGTCACATCACATCCCTTTTCTTACATGTACAGGCCGCCATTAACACTTATTACCTGGCCGGTAATATAATTCGCGTCTTTGCTGAGAAGAAACCGCACAACACCTGCCACCTCCTCCACCGTGCCCAGCCGGTTCAGGGGAATGAGAGGCATGATTTTATCCAGAGGTAAATCTTTGACCATATCTGTTTCAATAAGTCCTGGAGAAACAACATTCACCAAAATATTGCGCCGAGCAAGCTCACGGGCCAAGGCCTTTGAGGCACCAATCAAACCGGCTTTGGCAGCAGAATAATTAACTTGTCCCGCCTGCCCGGTTTCACCTGAAACAGAGGCAATGGAAATGATACGGCCCTGTCTTTTTCCTATCATTACTTTTGAAAAAAGACGCGCCAGAATAAAAAAACTCGTTAGATGCACATCAATGACTGCATCCCATTCATCACGGCGCATCATGGGTAATAAAGTGTCCCTGGTAATACCGGCATTATGGACAAAACCAAAAGGAACATTGGAGGCCAGCATTGGTTCAAGGACGTCATGCGCCGCTTTTTCATCGGCCACATCAAAGGGCAGCAAGGTGCAACGCCGCCCCTTTTCTTCGATTTCAGCCTTTAATGCTTCCGCTGAATCCTGAGAGGTATGATAATTGAGCCATATGTCGAATCCTGCCCCGGCAAGACATCTGACAATTGCCGCGCCAATGCCTCGGCTGGCCCCTGTGACAAAAACAATTCGCTTTTCAGATTCCATTATGTTTTTTTCCTTTGAATACTATTTATCTGAAATCCTTTTATTACTCAGGGCAAAAGAGATAAAGTGTCCGAAATTTTTCATAAACCGCATCCAGCTATCCGGTGACTTCCATAACATGGCCAAATAACCGAGTAAAATTCTTGGTTGGCTGAAGTGTGATCGATAATAGTCGATGAACAGCTTTTCAAGACGATCTTTTGTCATTCCATGGGGGATAAAAAGAAACTGCATACAATCCATTTTTTCCCAATCCTCATTAAAGGTGCCCAGATCATGAATTTTCTGATACAGAGGCGAGCCGGGAAAGGGTGTAAATTTTGCCAGATTTATGTCATCAATGGGCAGAGAAAACACATACTTCATGCTTCTTTTAATTGACTGCTCACTCTCCCCCGGCAGGCCCATCATCAATAATCCCTTGACCCGGATACCGGCCTTTTTGATCAACCTGATTTTTCCGGCCAGCATATCCAGGTTTGCATTCTGCCGATGCTGGGCTAAAAGCTCTTCATCGCCGCTTTCAATGCCCAGACTGATCATCCAGCATCCAGCCTCCTTCATTAGGCGAAGAAGCTCAAGGTCAATATGCTCAGCCCGTGCCGCACAATTAAAAGTCATACCGGGTGAATCAATTATCATGAGATTGCAGAATTTTTCCACCCGTGCCCTGTTAAAGGTAAATTGGTCATCATAAAAATTAATATGGCGGATGCCAAAACGCTCTCTTAAATACAAAACATGCTCATAGAGATAGTCGGCGGAATTATAACGAAAACTACGCCTGAATACCGATCTGTCACAATAGCTGCATGCGTAGGGGCACCCCCGGCTTGAAATACAGCTGGTGTTTGGTGTGCGGGGATAATTAAAAATGGGCAGCTGGTATGCCCTGGGAAATCCGGCAAGTTTTTCATAAGCCGGAAATGGGAGTGTATCAAGCTCAAGCTGCTGCTCCCGATAACCGGGAAAACAGATATCCCCATTTTTTGTCCTGCCCACCACACCCGGAATAGTCTCGGGCGCATTGCCCTGCTCGCCAATCAATTCCGCCAGGGTCTCTTCCCCCTCTCCAACTATTGCAAAATCGACCTCTGAAAATTTCTCAAGTACTTTCTCTCTGAGGGCGGAAACATGTGGCCCGCCAAAAACGGTTTGGATCCCGGGCAGAACCTCCTTGGCCTGCCTGGCAATATTTACGCC
>DAOUUW010000202.1 GCA_030667965.1 Deltaproteobacteria bacterium | reverse complement strand
TGCAGACATTAAAATTAATGCCTCCGGCATTACATCAAACCCTTTTTTGGAGGAAATGGAGATGAAGAAAGTTTTACTTGCAGCAGCTCTGACACTGGCCATGGCCGCTCCGGCATTTGCCGTTGATTTTGCCTTCCATGGTGACTTTAACAACCGTCTGCGTCCGTACACCAACCAGCCGAGTTTTTTTGACGGCGGCAGGGCTGATGATACTCAGGGCATCATTAACGAAGATGACAGCAATGATTTCACTGCTGAAATCAAATATCGTCTGTGGACCGAAGCCACCAGTGACGACGGCGCCATCAAGGGCGTTTTTGCCGTTGAGTTTGGCGGAGTTCGTTTTGGTGAGGGCGATGCCGGTGATTTTTCCGGTGACGGCACATCTGTTGAGGTTCGTTGGGCCTATACAGACTTTGCTCTGGGTGATGGCCGCATTAAATTTGGTCTGCAGCCCTTCAAAGCCAATAAGTTCCTGTGGGCTGAGACAGCCACCGGTATCGACTACAGCAAACCTTTAGGTGACGGCAACCTGCAACTGGCCTGGATGAGGGGCTACGAAGTTATCAATACTACTGACTCCAATGACTTTGAAGATCTGGACGCTCTTTTTGCCCGGTACAACTTCAAAGCCAAGGACACCAAGGTTGGTCTGTTCGCCATGTGGCAGCACAGTGATGGGGATGATATGGACGATTTGGAAGCCTTTTTCGGGCGGCCCGTTACCGAGGACGATTTGCCTGAGAATTACACAAAAATGTTGACCGACATTGATATGGATCTCTTCACCTTTGGTGTGGACGGCGCCACTGAGGTTGGTAATTTCTTTATCAACTGGGATCTTATGGCCCAGACCGGTGACTTGGCTGAAGATGCTGATTTTGGCGGCTACTTTGCCCATTTTGACGTAGGTACGACGATCGGCAGCAACGGCAAGTTGACTTATACCTTCTGGTATGCCTCCGGTGACGACGATTCTACAGACGGTGATCTGGATGCTTACATTGCTACCGATACCGATATCAACGCTGAGTATTCCATTGTTATCTTTGAGAATTTCCTTGACGATGATATGTTTGCTGAAACTCCGTATCTTATGGATAAAGGTATGATCTTTAACCGTCTCGGCTACACCCATCAGTGTACTGATAAAACAAAGGTTGACCTCGGCTTGATGTATATAATGACTGCCGAGGATATTGAGTATACTGATGATAACGGTGATGCCCAGTCCAATGATGAGATTGGTTGGGAAATAGATGCCACCGTCAGCCATCAGCTGTTCAGCAATACCGTTGTTGAGCTGCAGGCTGGATATCTCTTTGCTGATGACGCACTTGACTTCTACGAAGTTGAGATGGATGGTGATTCCGATGAGGATATTTTCACCACCGTTGCCCGTCTGCGTTATAAATTCTAATTGCAGCGTAGTGTAAAGGTTGCTTAAGGGCAGCCAGTAAAAAGCCGGACGAAAGTCCGGCTTTTTTTATGGTAGAGACAGGGGAAAAGATGTAGAATTGATAGCTGATTGACGCACTGCACATAAAAAAATGTGATTACCACTAATTTTCAGCCTTCTGAGTAAGTAACCGGCGAAGAATGAGGGTGGGAGCGGATTTATCCGCGAATTTTCTGGGTTGGCAAGCAAGCAGTTCCTTCTCCTTGTCGGCCCTTTTCGCGGCTAAAGCCGCTCCTACAGCACTGCCCTGATGAATGGCTGAATTTCGATGGTAATTACATAAAAAAAATGTCTGCAATTCCGCACACAGGGATAAAAATCGTTCCGGAGGTAAAAAATGGGCATAAAGGCAGGAATTAGAATTTTCATTGCAGTGGCAGCGCTGCTGTACTGCGGTTCAGCCGGTGCTGAACCCTTTCTTGACCAGGTGAAAGAGGATTTTAAGCCTTTGTCCGGTGTGCTGGTTATGCCTGCCGGCAATGAATACATTATCGATCTTGACGCCGGCAACGGAGTGAAAGTAGGTGATCTCTTTGCCGTGGTGCAGCAGGGCACGCCGATCATTCATCCCATGACCGGCAAGGTGCTCGGCACCATGGATGACGTCAAGGCGGTGCTGCGGGTGAGCCGCATCTTGAGCGGCCATTCCTATGTGGTCCTTGTCTCCGGTTCGTCTGATCTAGCCAAGGGAACAAAAATTACACGTAATGAAAATTTGCGCGCCACCTTTCGGGACGAAACAGGCCGTTCCGAGGTCATGGCTTCCCAGCTGCAGCAGACCCTGCCTAACCTGCGTTGGCAGAATGCTGATTCCACCCTGGGATCTGAACTTATTTTTGTCGCCACCCAGTCCGGTCTGTTGGTGCGCAGCAGCTCCGGTCAGATTCTGCATTCCTATAATGTTGCCTCCCAGACTCCTGCGCCCCAGCCTGTCCTGCAGGCCCAGCCGGTAAGACCGTCCGCGCCGGTGGTTTATGGACAGCAGCCTGCCATGCCCCCCCTTCAACAGGGTAATATAACCTATGAGGCCGCGCCCATGTATCAGGGCGGCTACAGGATGGAGATGGATTTTCCCCGTTTTGATAAAATAGGATCGTTCGCTAAAACCACCATTATGTCTGATTTCGAGAAGTATAAAGATACGCTGTTGATGGCAAGTACGGATGGCAGCACCATCCGTGTCTTCCAGGTTGGCGAAGGTCTGCAGATACTTGGGCAAGGTGATACCTCTTCATCCGGCCAAATCCTTTCAGTCAGCTGGTGGCAACCGCAGCCTGACGAAGAGCTCTATCTGGCTGTTACCCTGTGGACGGACGACAAGATTCAGAGCGAAATTCTGCGCTGGGACGGAACAACGTTGACAAGTGCGGAAAAAGGTGTGAGTCGTTTACTGGCTGCCTTTGATTTCGACCGTAACGGCAGCTCCGAGATGCTGCTTGGTCAGGACTTTGACCGTGCAGAGTTTTACGGAAATTCCGTTGTCGAATTGAAGTTGCAGGGCGGTAAGCTGGAGAAATCAAAAACTCCTTTGGAGTTTCCACGCAATTTCAGGGTGCTGGGCGCATTGCTGGTCGATATTAACGGCAACGGCAGTGTGGAATCCGTTTTTGTTTTAAAGCGTCGCCTCTTTGTCTATTCCGGCAAGAAACAGCTGTATAAATCCGGCAAGGAAATGGGCGGCACTCTGGCCGGCATTACCTATGATGTAGACCCTGACGCCCAGAATCCCATGGTCAAATCAGCTGCCTGCAATGTAGCTCCGGTGGTGGCGGATCTTGACGGAGACGGACGAGTGGAGATTGTTGCCATTGCCTCGGAAGGGTCTGCCATGCAGACGGTGGGATTGATCCGCACGGTTGATAAAAGCTGGCTGTCGGTGTTTAAGTTCGAGAGGGGTATGATGGTCAAGGGCACTCTGGGAGACAAGCTTGAGCGTCCCCTGCAGGGCCTTGCAGTGGAAGGCAATAATGTACTCATGGTGGCAACCGACAACGGCGGCCTGATGGGAACTAATCCTGCCAGTTATGTTTTGTCCATTCCTGTGATTTAAAGACACCCTGACCCTCTCCCCCAGGGGAGAGGGGACGAATGCGAAGGAGATTCAGGATGGGGTGAGCTGAATTCTTTTCTTTTTTTTATCTTTGTGCCTCTGTGAGCTCTGTGAGAGATTGACGATTTACCCCCGGCAGGCCTCAAGCTGATCCCTGGCAAATTCAATGGACGGGTCCATGGACAGGGCCAGTTCGAAATATTTGACCGCATCATTAATATTGCCGATTTTCCGGTAATTGACCCCCAGGTTTGCATAATCAATGGCTGAAGTCGGCGCCAGCTCAACGGCACGGTGGAAGTGGGTGATGGCCTGTTCAAACTGGTCGAGTTTGAAATGACAGACCCCCATGATGTTATGCATGTCCGGCCGTTCTTCGTCACATTCCAGCCCCCTGCGCACAGTGGTCATGGCCGCTTCAAATTGACCGAGATTTTTCAGACAGTCCCCCAGATAGGAGTGAATATAGGGAATGTCCTCTGCCTCCGGATTGAGGGTAAGGGCCCGCTGCAGATGGTTGAGGGCTTCGGTGGGTTCCCCTGTTTCAATGAGGTTTCGTCCAAGATAAAATTCCAGATAATAGGCATTTGGCAGGGTTTTCTGCATGGCAAGCAGTCGTTCCCTGCAGGTAAGGGCATCGGGACTTTTTTCGGCAACCAGTTTGGCGGCAAAAAGACCCACATTGCTGATACGTGACCGTTCGCGGAAATGGGCTCCGGGAACGATGGTGTAGATCGCCGGAATTTGCAGGCCCGGGTGGGTGACATCAAGGATATAGACCTCAAGATCAATTTCGGCCAGGGCCGCCAGACAGTTTTCGATCTCCACCCGCATGTTGTCATCCGACAGATCAGCCATTTCGTCAATGGTGATTATTTTGCCCGGATGGGTGATATCGGCGACGGAATCCATGCTCAGCGGTTTGGGAAGACCGCTTGCCACGTAGTTGGCCCTGGAGTTGAAATCCCCGGCAAGTTGGGCTACCTCGGTAAGAGCACGGATAATGGCTTTTTCCGGATGCGGGGTGGTTCCTGCCGTATAAACGATTTCACTTGTCTCCGGAAAGGTGGAGCGGTCAATGGCCAGGGCCGCCACCGTGGGAATGCCGGTATCCAGGGTGAAATCATTGAGATAGACTTCAATACCGTTTTTGGTGAATTTAGTTACCAGTTCACGCGCTATGGGGTCGCTGAGCGACAGGGTGTCAATGGCCGGGACGGCAATTTTGTCATGGCTCACCACGGCGGAAACGTGGCGTTCAACCACCTCACACAGGCCCTGGCTGATGGCTTCTTCAAGGGTGTTGCCGGCGGAGGGGCCGTTAAATTCATTGATTGCGTAAAACCAGCTGAAGGGCACCAGCATTTCTTCTTTACGGGTAAGATTCGTTGCCCAGGTCCACTGGATGGGGATAAACTCAATGAGTTTTTCC
>DAOUUW010000115.1 GCA_030667965.1 Deltaproteobacteria bacterium | reverse complement strand
GGTCCTTCTTTATAGCCGAAGAATCTACCTGGATTTTATCCCGCTGCGGCAGGGACTCTGGAGGAACTCCACCGGTTATTACACGGTGGAGTTCTCTGCCCTTGGCCGCTTTGCCCACCATATACCGTCCACGGTCTTTGCCACCCGGTAGCATGACATATATATTTTAACTAAGCCTTTACTCTCCTCATGCGATCATTTCTTCCTTTCTGAAATTGTTACTGATCGGTAACGTTTTTTTTGTTTGTGTTACCAATCAGTAACATTTACTTTTTTAGTAAATCAAAAAAACGAAATAAAGGAACCGGCAAACAGAGATGAATTTGTCTCTGTGCCATTGATGTCACAGTCAAAAATCAGAAAGTTCGTTCCCTTCTTTTCCTTAGTATATACAATTTTTACGAAATGATGAATGCAGGAATATTAATTGCAAAAAAAGTCCGTAGTAATACCTGTTTAATCAAATCAAAGAGGAGGGAGCCAAGTGAAGAGGAAAATCATTCTGTCTATTCTGTTGACGGCATCAGTGGCCCTGGCAGGCTGTGTCGCGCAGCAAAATGCAAGTTCGTCTGCCGGTGACATTGGGCAACAAAGTGGAATTCATCCCGAGTTAACTGAGCAGGAACAGTATATAGCCTGTTCCGATTGCCATAAAACAGTCACCCCGGAGATCTATGAAGAGTGGTACCAGTCCGGTCATGGCATCGGCATGGTGAAATGTTATCAATGCCACGGCACATATGAAGATTTGCAGGTTGTTCCGGAAAGCAGCAACTGTGCGGTGTGTCATAGCGGTGAATTTCATCGCAGCCCGGCAGGAAGTCAGTGCTGGACATGTCATCCGGCCCATACATTTGTCATGCATAAATAAGAAGGAGGTTTGATATGTCCCATTCAAGACGGGAATTTATTAAGAGAACCGCAGCCATCAGCGCTGCTTCCTATATCGGTATGAATCTTCCCCTTGGTAAGATGGGGGTTGTTGAGGCTGCAGACGCCGATTCCTGGCATCGCGGCACTTGTCGATTGTGCGGGGTGGGCTGTCGGCTGGAACTTGGCGTTAAGAACGGTAATCCCGTGGCCCTGCGCGGTGTGGCCGAATCAAGAACAAATTTTGGCTATGTCTGCATGAAGGGCATGAAATTCTGGAAATTCATGCAGCATAAAGATCGATTGACCATGCCTCTCTACCGGGCCAGGAAGACGGACAAGTTCCAGGAGATCTCTTGGGACAAAGCCCTGGATATTGCCGCAGATAAATTTTCCGAATCGGTGTTGAAACACGGCAATGACTCGGTGGGATATTACGGCTCGGGACAGTCCCTGACCGAGGAAACCTATCTTTTTCAGAAGGTTTTTCGAGGTGGACTGCAGACCAACAATGTGGAAGGGAATCCGCGCCTCTGCATGGCAAGTGCAGTGGGTGGGTATCTTACCTCCTTTGGCGCGGATGAACCCATCGGCGGCTATTCAGACATTGAGCAATGTCACTGTTTTTTTATCATCGGCAGTAATATGGCCGAGGCCCACCCTGTTGTCTTCCGGCGGGTAATGCGTCGCAAGCTCGACAACCCCAATATTAAGATTATTAATGTCGATCCCCGAATTTCTCAGACCTCCCGTATTGCCGATCTGCACATCCAGTTTAATCCCGGTACCGACCTTTCTTTACTGAACGCCATGGCCCATGTCATCATTGAAGAAAAACTCTACGATGAGGATTTTATAAAGAATTACACCACATTCCGTAAAGGTGACAAGGTTCAGGTTGATTTTGAAGAGTACAGGAAATTTGTCGCCGATTATACGCCGGAAAAGGCGGCCCGCACCATGGGTGGGAAAACCACAGCCGACGATATCCGCAAAACAGCGCGCTGGTTTGCCACCTCAAAAGGCACCATGAGTATGTGGACCATGGGCATCAACCAGAGGAAACAGGGTGTCTGGGCCAACAACCTGATCCATAATCTGCATATTCTCACCGGCCAGCTCCTTAAACCCGGCGCCGATAGTCTCTCCCTCACAGGGCAGCCCAATGCCTGCGGAGGCGTACGCGAGGGCGGCGGCCTCTGTCATATCCTGCCCGGTCACCGGCTGGTTGTTAAAGAGAAGCTGCGTAACCAGGTGGAAGAAGCCTGGGGGATTCCCAAGGGCAGAATCCCCCCCAAACCCGGCTATCATACCATGGCCATGTTCACGGCCATTAATGAGGGGAAACTGAAAGCCCTTTGGGTCAACTGCACCAGTCCGGTTCAGAGCCTGCCCAACTGTAATTTATATAATAAAGGCATGGCCAGGGAAGATGTCTTCATCGTCTGCACTGATATTTTCCCGACCCTGACCACGGAGATTGCAAATCTTGTGCTGCCCACGGCTTTTCATTTTGAAAAAACAGGCGTCTATGGCTGCACCGAGCGTCGCTCCCAGCTCACTGTTAAAGCGGTGGAAGCACCAGGCCAGGCCAAGCCTGAGGTGTGGATTATCCGCGAATGGGCGATGAAGCTTGCCGAAAAGCTCAATGATCCTGTTATTGCCAAATGTGTTGAACCCTTCATGGGCAAGGAAGAGGACTATGAGCTGCCCAAGGCGATTTGGGATGAATACACTCAGAAGCTTACCAAAGGCAGAGATAATGATCTCAGGGGCGCCACCTATGAGGTCTTAGAGGAAATGGCGGACGGAGTGCAGTGGCCGGCCCCAACCGAATCTTTTGCCAAAACAGGCGGTTCCGTGAAGAAGTTTGTCAAGGGGATTGATCCCATGGCCACCAGTGAGTCGCAAAATGATCTGCCCTATCAGTTTTACGGACCGGCCCACCCTGATCGTACCCTGTGGATCTGGCTCCGACCCCAGGCCGATCCTGAAGAAATACCGGATGCGGAATATCCCTTTTATCTTTCCACCGGCCGCATTATCGACCACTGGCATACCATGAGCATGACGGGCCGGGTTCCCGAGTTGATGCGGGCCAACCCCTATGCCTTTGTCGAAGTCAATCCCGGCGATGCCAGGAAACTCGGCATCAAACCAGGGGATATGGTGGAGGTGAAGTCCCGGCGTGGTGTCAATATCCTGCCCGCCAAGGTCTATGAAGGACCAATCGAGGGCATGGTTTTTGTCTACTGGCATGATCAGCATCCGGACCGCATGATCAACAAGGTGACCAAGGACGCCTATGATCCGGGATCCAAGGAGCCGGAATTCAAGATCTGCGCCTGCAGGATTAAGCGTTTGTCCGGCCCGAAACCCCTGCGGCCGTTTCTTGTCTAGGCTGTGATGTTTGATTTTTATTGGTGGACACCGGAAACTTGTAGTAACAGGGGGATTCCGGTGTTCTGTTCGTTAGAGTAACACTAGGAGCCTGTCCGAGAATGCCCTTTCTCCCCAACTCTTCGTTATTTTGAAAAAATAATGCTCGTAATATCACATATATGACTGCGCTTATTTTTTCAAAATGCCTCGATTTGAGAAAAAATTGCTATTCTCGGACAACCTCCTAGGTATAAGTAAGGAGAAATGAGATGAGGAAAAGTTGTGCCAAAACGAAAAAATACCTTTTAGCGGGAATCCTTTCGGCCATGTGTCTGGTTCCCACCCAGTCAGCCCTGGCCGAGGGAGTTGTTGATGAGCTTACCGAGGCCATTAAAAGTGGTAAGCCTACCCTGGAGCTGCGTCTAGGTTACGAGTATTCCGATGTGGAACCGAACGGCACCCGGCATGCCGAGGGTTTTAATCTGAGAACCCGGATTGGCTACGAGACCGGCGAGTTCAAGAATACTAAAGCCTATGTCCAGTTTCAGAACGTCACAAACATCATGGAACAGTTTAAATATATCCATGATGGTGAGGCGGATGGTGATGAGGATCGGGATGTGATTGCCGATCCCGAGGGCAGCCGTGTTCACCAGGCCTATCTCGATTGGACCGCTATCTCGGATACAAAGGTTCGGTTGGGGCGCGAGGAGATTATCCTGGATGATGCCCGTCTGATAGGTAACATTGGCTGGCGGCAGAACGGCCAGTCCTTTGATGCCCTTTCCGTCACCAACATGTCGGTAAAGGATCTGACACTGTATGCCTCTTATATAAACCAGGTGAACACCATCACGCGTGATTACGTCGACCTGGACGGACTGATTCTGCTTAATGCCAGGTATGCCGGCGTCAAGGATCAGACCTTCACGGCCTTCTGTTATCTTCTTGACACGGAAAGCGATGATGAAAGCGCCCGTGATTCAGCCACCTACGGTATCCGAGCCAACGGTAAACTGGCGATGATCGCTTATGATCTCACCTATGCCCACCAGGGCGATTATGAAGATGGGGAGGATCATGACGGTGATATGTTCAATGTTTACTTGAGCTCCGGGATTGGTGCAGTCAATGTCGGTGCCGGCTATAGTTATATCTCCGGTCAGGACGGCGATGATCGCGCCTTTGACACCCTGTATAGTACAGCCCATAAGTTCAACGGCTGGGCTGATCAGTTTCTTGATACCAACGGCGGCGGCTTGACCAATGGTCTGGATGATTATTATGTCCAGGCTTCCACCAAGTGCAAATGGCTGGGGGCGAAGTTTGTCGTTGTTTACCATTACTTTGACTCCAATGAGGAGACAGCCGTCTTTGATGATAACTATGGAGATGAGATTGATCTGTTGATGGTTAAAAAGTTCAACGATAATCTCAGCGGTCTGTTGAAGTATGCCTATTACAATGAGGATAATGACTCAGCTGCAGTTACTGCGACCCATGGCGATGAGCAGGTTTTCTGGGCCAGGTTGACGTATAAGTTCTAAGCAGCTGCGCTGAAGTCTTTTAGGATGAATGGTTGACAATGATCTGTTTTTACAAAAGAGGTGAACGATGCCGGTGGGTGGATTTGTTATAACGGTTGATCCCGGGCTGCGGGATAAAGTTGTGGCGCAACTTGAAGAGATTGAGGGTGTTTCAATCTACGGTGTGGATGAGCAGGGCAATGTGGTTACCGTGCTTGAGTCTGATTCCTCCAAGGAAATGGAGAGCATGACCAAGGCAATTGAAAAGATTGATGGTGTCCTCTCACTGGGTATGACCTATCTCAATGTTGAGGATGAGGTGGGGGAAGGCTGAAACAGATGAATTCCCACGACAACTCATCTGTAGAGGAAAAAAGGGAAGGAAGACGGCTGTTTCTCGGTGGTCTGTTGACGTCAGCCCTGCTGACCATCGGCGTCAAGGCCGAAGGCCGTCTTCTCTCCTCGCCGGTAACAACAAACCGGCTCCGACCGCCGGGCGCGGTTTCGGAGAAAATTTTTCTCGGCACCTGCATCCGCTGCGGCCGCTGTGTGGAAGTATGTCCCTATCATTGTATTATTCCCCTGGATACCCGTCATGGTGTCCATGCCGGTACGCCGCTTATTTCCGTTGAAAAAATTCCCTGCTATCTCTGCATGAAATGCGTGCAGATCTGTCCCACCGGCACCCTGCGGCCGCTAAGACAGGAAGAGACCCGTATGGGGATGGCCGTGGTTAATCGTCATCTCTGTTATACCTGGCTGGGGCAGACCCTGTGCCGCACTTGCTATAATGTCTGTCCCTTTACTGATAAGGCAATACGTCTCGATGAACTGAGACCGGTGATTGAGGAAAAACACTGCACAGGTTGCGGACTCTGCACACATGCCTGTCCTATTACAGCTGAGGACGGCAGCAAGGCCGTTAATATTGAACCTGTTTACAGCCGGGATGGTCTTGTATGAGCTCAGGGGTAAACAGGCAACATATCAGGCGATGGCGCCTGCTTGTGCAGAGCGGCGCTTTTCTGCTGATTGTCATTGCCCCGTTTCTGAATTTTTATCTCCAGATTGATTTTGTCCAGGGCTGGTACCAGTCCATCGGCATCGGCAAGCTCTGGTTTGTTTCTCCATTGGAGGGACTGGAGAGCATCCTGGTGGCCAAGCGGCTCTACCTGCCCCTGCTGGTGGCCATGGTGGTTCCTGTGCTGCTTGCTTTTTTCATGGGTAGGGTTTTCTGCGGCTGGATCTGTCCGATTCATTTTCTCTCCGATCTCAGCGATCGTTTTATCAGGATTTTTTCCGGTAAGAAATTCAGGAAAGATCATCTTCTCCTGCCTAAAACACTCCTCTGGTATGTACTGCCTGCCGAACTCTTGCTCACCATGATTCTCGGTGCACCGCTTTTTGTTTTTCTTTCACCGCCGGGCCTGGTTGGCCGGGAGATGATGATGGCTGTTTTTTTTCACACTTTGACCCCGGAAGGGCTGGTTGTTGTGGCTGTTCTTGCCGCTAACCTGGTGACGCAGCGCATGTTCTGCCGTTATTTCTGTCCACTGGGAGCGTTGCTGGCCCTCATAGGAAGTAAAAGGAAATTAACAATTCTGCATGACCCCACGACCTGCACCGAATGCGGGTTGTGCAGGCGGTCCTGTCCTCTCGGTCTTGACCCTCAGCAGGGTGAAGGGCAGTCACCCTATTGCTGGAACTGCGGCGAATGTGTGGAAAGCTGTAAGGAAGGTTCATTGCAGCTTCGCTGGTGGACCCGTTCACGTTAAATGTTGGCCATTTTTTTTACCACCGTTACCTTTAGGTAACGTTTGGTGTTTTTTGCGTTACCTTGTGGTAACCTCAGAAAAAAGAGAATATGTTAACCTGTTGAAATTAAATGATTTTATTTGGTGGCAAAGTTTTTGCTTTTCATACCTACTGAACACTGTCTGCCGTTTTCAGGCAGTGAATCAAAAGATCAGGTAATTTACCAATAATGAAATGACCTACCAGAAAATAAGGAGGTGATTGAATGGCGAACAAGGTAGGAGAGAAAAAATGGTCCAAGTTACCCTTGCTGGGAGGAATCGTGCTGGGGGGTGTTTTTACTGTTGCCCTGGTGCTGGCATCCGGTTTTATGGTTGAAACAACCAATACTGATCAATTCTGTATTTCTTGTCATGAGATGAAACCTTTCCAAAAGGCTTGGACGAATTCTGTTCATGGCGGCCAAAATCCCCAGGGTTTTGCCGCGCAATGCGTCGATTGTCATCTGCCCCATGGAAATTTTTTAGAGTATCTGACAACAAAGGCGATTACCGGTACAGGCGACGTGATCGCCCATTTTACTGTTGATGTGAAGAATTTTGATTGGGCTGCCAATACCAAAATCAACAGGCCGCATTTTACCTTTGACAGCGCCTGTCTGCATTGCCACCATAATTTAACCCCACCAGGTCTGTCCTCGGGAGGTTTTATTGCCCATAGAGCGTATCTTCGCGGAGAAGCCAATCGGATGTGCAGTGAGTGCCATCCCCATGTTGGTCATAAAGATATGTTGGGGACAGCAGATGAATTTTTCAAAAAAATGTGAGATAGTGGCCTGATTGTGCAAAGAAAATCAGGAAGAAAAAAAGAGAAAAAATGAGTGAAAAGGAGGAAACAATGGCATCTTTAGGTACGAGACTAGCAGCTACCTGTTGTGCTGTCGTCATGGGGGGAGCGCTGGCATCTGTTGCCTTTGCGGCATCCCCGAATCTGGCTCCAAAAGAGCTTGTAATTAAAAGAGGTTACACGGAAGAAGCCTCAAAATGTCTATCCTGCCATGCTGAAAAAACGCCTGGCATTATTGAAAGCTGGAAAGAAGGAAAAATGGGTCATGCCAATGTTTCCTGTTATGACTGCCATGTTGTGGACAAGGACTCACCCATGGCCAGCCAGTGTACAGGTCTGAAAGGAACGAAGACCTTTATCTCGCCGATGGTCTCAGGCAAGACCTGTTCGCGCTGCCATCCCTCAGAGTATGATGAGTTTCTGAAATCAGGCCATGCCGATCTCTCCCGTGACGCTGTTTATGATGAGAAAAAGGCCGGCGGCGCTCTTGTTGCCCTGCAGCTCCATCACGAGGGTGGAGAATGGATGGGTGTTGAAAAAGGATCTGCCACCAATACAGCCTCCCGTTTTTCCGGCTGTACGGTCTGTCATGGTTCCGAAGTTCAGCTTGGCCCGGATAATAAACCGATAAACGCTACCTGGCCTGCAGGTGTTGGTACTCTGTATCCGGATGGTTCAGTGGGAACCTGTACAGTATGCCATACCCGGCACCGTTTTTCAGTGGCCGAGGCGAGAAAGCCGGAGGCCTGCGCCTCATGTCATCTTGGCCCGGATCATCCGGATATCGAGATTTATCTTGAGTCCAAACATGGCCAGATTTTCCAGACCCAGGGTGAAGAGTGGAAATGGGATTCCGCTCCCGGCGCCTGGCAGCCTGGTGATTATACCGCACCTACCTGTGCCGTCTGTCATATGTCGGGAATTGGTGAACTTGAGACAACCCATAATGTCAATGACCGCCTGAAATGGGATCTCATGCATAAACGCAGTGAGATTCGTTCCGGTGTTCGGGGTGACGGTGTTAAGGGTGATAAGCTGATGCGCAAGGTGTGTGTCAACTGTCACGGTGACTCCGCCATTGACAACAACCGTCTGCTCCTTGACAATTCCGTAGCTCTCTATAACGCCTACTGGGATAAAGCGGTGAAGATGAAAGCTGATCTCAAGGACAAGGGCCTCCTGAAAAAAGACCCATGGCGTGATGGCTACCAGGAGCTGATGTATTACCTCTGGCACCATACCGGCCGCAGGGCTCGTCAGGGATCAGCCATGAACGGGCCGGATTACGCCCATTGGCATGGTTTCTTCCAGATGTTCCAAGTCTTGAAGGATATGGAGGATATCTACAACTGGCGTATTAAAAACAACAAAATCGAGGACCTTTCAACAGTGATGTCCCCAGGTCCTGTATGATGTAATTTTTATGAAAGTGTGGAGTTGATTCAAACTCCACACTTTCATCTCGTGTAGTTATTCCGTCTACTTCCACATTGAGAAAAATCTCCGTAGTCAAGCGGGAGATGGCATGGCATGACAAAGTCAACAATTCTACTTGCCGAAGATGATGAAATCATGCGGGTCAGCTTAAGTGACTACCTGGTCAAAAACGGCTTGCGGGTCGATGCGGTTTCTGATGGCCGGGATGCCCTTGAAAAACTCCGGGAAAACACCTATAAGCTTGTCATCTCAGACATCCGGATGCCCAAAGTCGGCGGTTTTGACCTTCTTGACGAAATTCGGCAAAAGAGCCCCCTTACCCACATTATCTTTATGACAGCCTATGGCAGTGATAAGGAAAAAGCTTTCTGTTTGCAAAAAGGTGCTGCTGCGTATCTGCTAAAACCTTTTGAAATGGAAGAGTTGCTTCATCGAGTCCAG
>DAOUUW010000209.1 GCA_030667965.1 Deltaproteobacteria bacterium | reverse complement strand
TTGATTTCCAGATAAATACCACGATTAGAAATGAGCGTAAAGATTTTTATAGTAGGCCAAAGCTAATGCCCTATCATTATTTAATAATTTGGCGATGACGAACGACCACTGCACATCATCAACCATGACGAACTGACGGAGACGTTCGGAAAATACGGTTTACAGGCCGATGATCGATCATATCGTTGTCTATGACCTGGACGGCAGAAATGCGGGATATCTGTTGTGGATGCTTGAGTATGCCGGCGCGACTAATGTCTCCTACCTTGTTAACGGCATCGAGGGCCGGCATGAAGCGGGCTACCATGTAACGGACGAGGAGCCGGATGTGGAAGAAACCGCTTTTAAGGGCAAAATCAACAATGCTATTTTTGCTGACGACAAGCTTGTTACCAAAAGCCTTAACGACAAAAATACCGTTATTGTTGATACCAGGGTCATCCATCAGGCAAAAGGAATCGTCAAGCATAAATTGGCTGATCGTGCCGGTAAAATACCCGGTTCTATCAACCTGCCCATTTCCGCTTTCTACATGGATAACGGTGCGTTGAAAAAACCGGAAGAACTGCTCTGGATGCTCGAGCAATACGGCATTACACCGGATAAAACCATCATCACGAGCTGCAACTCCGGCCAGTTTGCCGGCGGCGCCTATCCGATACTGCGCTGGCTCGGTTTTGACAATGTCAAGGTACATGATCCTTCATGGATTAACTGGTGTAAAACAAACTAAAACCATCGTGACGGCCCGGCAACGGGCCGTTTCAAACTCCAAAAAGAATTCTCACAGAGTTCACAGAGGTTTTTCTCTGAGTCTCTGTGAGAATATCACTCTTCCAGATCACCCCTCTCGCCAACCATTCCCTTGGGATAACTAAAAACCAGACTCTCCTTTATTTTTTTTAATCTGAGCCCTCTGGAAAAATGGAGTCTTGCCCCACTTTCTCCATGGGCGGCAAGATAAAGGATCTGCTCAATCTTCTTCCATTGCGGCATACTTCCCAAAAGGATAAAAGATTTTTCGGCAATGCGCCGCTGAATGGCCCGATCAAGAAGAAGAAATGCTTTCAGATCCAAAGTCACCTTTGGCTCGACTGAATTTGCTTCCAGCTCCGGCATTTCAGCCACCCCCTGCCAGGCTCTGGATGTCATCTCTTCAAGCAGCCTTTCCTCATCCTGCAGCACGCCGGCTGTCTGCCGCAGAGTTTCTGAAATATTGGGATTAAATTCCTGCAGATAGGGAAGCAGATCAAGGCGGATACGGTTGCGCAGATAGATCCTTTGCAGGTTAGAACTGTCAGTCAAGAAGGCAATATTCCTGTCTGCCAGATAAGCCAAAATCTTTTTTTTGGATATGGCCAGCAACGGACGGATAATTTTCCCGTCACGGATCATCTTCATGCCGGAAAGACCACTCCTGCCGCTGCCCCGGATAAGACGCAGAAGGACCTCTTCCGCCTGGTCATCAGCCGTGTGGGCCACGGCTATTTTAGCAGCCTTATATTTGTGCGCCACCTGATCAAAAAAAGAATACCGCACATCGCGGGCCGCATGTTCAATGGATATTTTTCGCTGCCGTGCCTCGCTCTTTACGTCAACACGCACCGTCTCAAAACTGATCCCCATTGATGCGGCTTTTTGTTCAACAAGGGCAGCCTCATCTTTTGTTTCATCAGGCCGCAACCCATGATCAACATACACCGCAACCGGTTCTACGCCGATTTCCTTAGTACCGGCCAATAGATGCAGAAGGGCCATGGAGTCCGGGCCGCCGGACACGCCGACCACGACTTTCTCTCCGACGGACAGGAGATTTTCCCGGCGGATAAGAGCAAGAACTTCTTTTTCAAGGGGATGCATAGGGCAATTTATAATTGATAATTGACAATTGACAATTGAAAATGTTTAAATTCGAATTTTAAACCTTAAAACTTAAATCTTAAATCTTTAAGTTAAAATTCCTGCCTGAGAGACCTCTATGAAAGTACGCAAAGCCGTCATCCCTGTTGCCGGGCTCGGGACCCGCTTCCTGCCTGCCAGCAAGGCCATTCCCAAGGAGATGCTGACCATCGTTGACCGTCCCACCATCCAGTATATTGTTGAAGAAGTGGTGGCATCCGGCATTGAAGAGGTCATCCTCATCACCAGTGAGGGTAAATCAGCCATTGAAAACCATTTTGACTATAATTTCCATCTTGACACCGTCTTAACGGAAAAGAAAAAATACAGGCTGGCCGAAGAGATGCGCCACCTCTCCAACCTCATTGACGTGGTATCGGTACGCCAGAAAAAACCCCTGGGACTGGGGCACGCCATCTGGACAGCCAGAAACGTTGTGGGCAAAGAACCTTTTGTCGTTCTCCTGGGAGACGACCTGGTGCTCAGCGAACAGCCCTGCACAAAACAGATGCTCGACCTGTTTAACGAGGTGCAGGAATCCGTGGTGGCAGTGCAGCAGGTTCCCATGGATGAAACCTATCTGTACGGCATAGTTGAGGGAAAACACGTGAAAGAGCGGGTTATCAAGGTTGACCGTATGGTGGAAAAACCAGCCCCGGGCACGACAAAATCCGACATGGCCATCATCGGCCGCTACATCCTGCAGCCGGACATCTTTGACATGCTGGACAAAACCACTCCCGGCCACGGTGGGGAAATTCAGCTCACCGACGCCCTGCTGGCCCTTTCCAACAAGCGCGGCATGTATGCCTTTGAATTTGACGGCACCCGTTTTGATGCCGGTGACAAACTCGGCTACCTCAAGGCCATTATCGCCTTTGCCCTGCGTCATCCTGATATCTGCGAGAATTTCAGTGACCACTTAAAAGAGGTTGCCGCGCAGTTATGATCCACCTGGAAGTGGCGGTGGCAGCCCCTGTTGCATCAACTCTCACCTACAGCTTTCCGGCAGCATCCTCAAGTCTGCAACCCGGCATCCGCCTGCTCGTTCCCCTTGGCAGGCGCCAGGTGACCGGCTACCTTCTCGGCCTTTCTCCGCCTGGTGAAACGACCTTCAAAATCAGGCAGATAACGGATCTGCTCGATCGCACCCCTCTTTTCCCTGAAAACATGATCCCCTTTTTTCGTTGGATGGCCTCTTATTATCGCTATCCCCTGGGTGAGGTTATCAAAAACGCTTTACCCGGCGGCCTGACTTGCCGGAGCGAACGTACAGTTCACGTAACGGAATCAGGCAAAACAGCACTGAAGGAGTTAACTGAAGACACCAATTCCCCTGCCTGGATTGCCGAACTTCTGCAGAAAGGCTGTCTGTCCCCGGCCCGGGTACGCGCTCTGCGTCGTTCTAAAAAATGGCTGACTCGCCTTGAGAAATGGCAGGCAGAGGGATTTATTAAAATTGAGGAAAGCATCAGCTCATCCCTCTCAAAACCCAAAACAGAGATTGGTATAACTCCAGCTGAAGAAGATCAGTCAACTGAAGAGCCGGGTCTGAAACCCTCTGAACAAAAAACCCTGGCATTACTTCGTCAACTCATTGCCCGCCGTTCATCTTCTTTTGTGCCGAGAAAAGAGCTGAGCCGTCTTTACTCCGGGGCAGGAAAGGCGCTGAAATCTCTTGCCGAAAAAAAACTTATCTCAATTAGCGAACAGCAGGTGTTTCGCGACCCTTTTGGAGAAGAGCCCCCTTTTTACCCTGAACCTGCGCAACTCACAACAGAACAGATAACTGCCCTTGACGCCCTGCTGCCCGCTATCGAAAATAAAAATTTTGTCCCTTTTCTCCTGCACGGCATCACCGGAAGCGGCAAGACGGAAGTCTACCTGCGTGCTGCGGAAAAGGCCCTGGCTCTTAACAGGTCGGTGCTTGTACTGGTGCCGGAAATTGCCCTGGCAAGCCAGCTTGAGGCCCATTTTTTTTCCCGTTTCGGTAAAAAACTAGCCCTGTTGCATAGCGGTCTCAGCCAAGGAGAACGCTATGATCAGTGGCGGCGCATCATGGATGGCAAGGCGAAAATTGTCATCGGCGCCCGCTCTGCCATTTTTGCCCCGCTGGAAGATCCGGGCCTCATTATTGTTGATGAAGAACATGACAGTGCCTACAAGCAGGAAGACAATCTGCGTTACCAGGGGCGCGACATGGCCGTGCTGCGGGCAAAACTGCAGGGATGCCCCGTCCTGCTTGGATCGGCCACGCCTTCACTGACAACTTACCACAACAGCACAACAGGCAAATACCGTACACTCAGCCTGACGAAACGCATTGAAGAAAGGCCGCTGCCCAAGGTGAATATCGTTGATCTGCGCCTCATTAATAAAACAAAGACAGCCCATTTTTTTTTCTCCCAGGAGCTTCTTGACGCATTACGTGAGACTCTGGAACAGGGGGACCAGAGTATTATCTTTTTAAACCGACGCGGTTACGCCAGTCTCATGATCTGCCGGGACTGCGGCAGCCCGGTGCAATGCCTGCACTGCAATATCTCTCTTACTCTTCATAAGGCAAAGGGAATCCTCTGCTGCCACCACTGCGGCTATACGATAAAAAGTGCGATTATCTGCCCATCCTGCCGCTCCAATAAAGTGCGGGAGGTTGGTTTTGGCACGGAAAAAATTGAAGAAGCACTGGGCCGGCGATTTCCCAAAGCGCGAATTGCCCGCCTTGAT
>DAOUUW010000117.1 GCA_030667965.1 Deltaproteobacteria bacterium | reverse complement strand
GTTCCCCGATGATGGTTGCTGGTTTCTGAGTTTGTGTATGGTGGGTCTTGATGTAAAGAAATTATCAATTATCAATTATCAATTGCCGTTATATCGCATCCATATCCCTTTCGCCGGTTCTGATGCGGCAGATTGACTCGACAGGCATGACGAAAATTTTGCCGTCGCCGATCTGTCCGGTTTTGACGGCGCTGATAATGGTCTGGGTTACCTTGTCAACCATGTCGGCTGCAATTATGACTTCAATTTTTACCTTGGGGATAAAGTCTACAACGTATTCCGCCCCCCGGTATATTTCCTTGTGTCCTTTCTGGCGGCCAAATCCTTTTACTTCACTGACCGTCATGCCGTGCACTCCGAGTTCGTGCAGTGCTTCTTTTAGTGCGTTCAGTTTGAATGGTTTGATGATTGCTTCTATTTTTTTCATGGCAGAACCTCCCTTGTTTGCCGTTTGTTTCGTTATGATTTCCATATAGCGAAGAGTGTGCCAATCTTGGTTTTTTCTCTCTGTTTCTTCGTAACATATTGAAAATAAATGGATTAAAAGTTCCATTCTGATTTTTGATGGGGGCTTTAAGGTTGGACATGTTACGTTTTTGTAATTTATGGTATGTATTCTCGTGCAAAAATGTAGCAAACGTGTAACAGCGATGTTCGGATGGCTGTTTGGGGGGGGATTGCTTTATGTTCGCCTCTATATATGTAAGCGGGAAGTGATGCTGTTCTTGCGGTTTTGTTTAGTTTTGTCTAAAAAAATTACAAAAATGTAATTAATGAAATATTTCCGGTGAGTGTCTTTTCCTGTAATTGGTTGTTTTAGCAGTGTTTGTTTTGTTTTGTTTAGTGTGGCACACCAATTGCTTTTGTGTAACTCAATTGTTTTTAAACGTTCAATGTTCACACAGAAAAAGGAGTAAAAGAATGGATACAGGAGATACGGCCTTTATGCTGGTAGCCACCGCCATGGTTATGCTGATGACCCCGGGATTGGCCTTGTTTTATGGGGGGATGGTTCGATCAAAAAATGTACTCAGCACATTGATGCAGAGTTTTATATGCCTGGGTATTGTTTCCATAATATGGGTTCTTTACGGCTATTCGATGGCCTTTGGCCCGGATGTGGGAGGTTTTGTCGGAAATCTTGATTTTGCCGGATTAAAAGGGGTGGGGCTGGAACCCGGACCTTATAGTGATACAATACCGCATCTTCTTTTCTGTGCGTTTCAGTTGATGTTTGCCGTCCTCACACCGGCGTTGATAACCGGTGCCTTTGCCGAGCGGATCAAATTTTCCGCCTTTCTTCTGTTTACCGTTTTATGGAGCACCCTGGTTTATTTTCCAATCTGCCACTGGGTTTGGGGCGGCGGTTGGGTCAGCGGCCACGGTGGGCTGGATTTTGCAGGCGGCACTGTTATTCATATCAACTCCGGTGCTGCGGCGTTGGCTGCGGCCCTGATGGTGGGCAAGAGAAAAGGGTGGGGTAAGGAGTCCATCCATCCACACAATCTTTCCATGACCATCCTGGGGGCAGGCATCCTCTGGTTTGGCTGGTTTGGTTTTAATGCCGGCAGTGCTCTGGCCGCAGACGGTATTGCCGTAAATGCTTTTTTTGTCACCCAGGTGGCGGCAGGTGCTGCAGCGCTGTCCTGGATTGTTGCAGAGTGGGTGGTACAGGGAAAACCGACGACCTTAGGTGTTGCCTCCGGTGCGGTTGCAGGTCTGGTTGCCATTACTCCGGGAGCCGGTTTTGTTGGACCGGTTTCAGCGATAATTATCGGTCTTGTCGCCGGCGTGGTCTGTTATATGGCGGTTATTGCCAAGGGAAAAATCGGCTATGACGACTCCCTTGACGTAGTCGGAGTGCATGGTATAGGGGGGCTCTGGGGAGCATTGGCCACAGGGCTTTTTGCTTCCACTGCAGTAAACCCGGGTGGGGCGGACGGGCTTTTCTTCGGCAACCCAAAGCTTTTTGCCATACAGGCCATGGATGCCGGTATCACCATCGCCTATTCGCTTATTGTGACCTTTATCATTCTGAAAGCCATTGATCTTGTTGTCGGATTGCGTGTCAGCAGAGATGATGAGGTGCAGGGGCTTGATATTACCCAGCACAGTGAGATAGGCTATACTTTGTAAGTGCCTGAAAGGAGCTAAAGTGCCTGAAGTGAGCTGAAGTTGTCATTAATTTCATACTACAGGCACTTTATCGTTTGATTGCTCTATTCCCGGGAGGGGCAGGGTTATGGTGAAGATGGTGCCTTGTCCCGGTTCGCTTTCCACTTCAATTTTTCCACCGTGTTTTTTGATAATGCCGTAGCTGACGGACAGTCCGAGCCCGATTCCCTTGACAGCGGGTTTTGTCGTGAAAAATGGCTCAAAGATGTGTTTAATATCATCGGGTTTCATGCCCACACCTGTATCCTGAATACGAATGATTGCATTTTTCTGCATAGCCTGAAGCTCTGTGCTGATGGTGATTGTTCCTCCTTCAGGGCATGTATCTGAGGCGTTATTGATCAAATTCAGCACCACCTGTTTGATCTGGTCAGCCACTGCCGGTATAAGCGGCATATTGGCGGCATATTGCTTGATAATGGAGATTTCCTTGATGTTCAGGTTCTTTTTCGCCATGAGCAGGATATTGTCTATGCCAAAATGAATGTCCATGGGGGCGATAACACCGGATGTGGGACGGTTGAAATCCTGGAGATCATTGATGAGATGTTTCATGCGGTTGCATTCATTGAGGGCGAGTTCAACAAGGTTTGCGTTGGCATGATCCATGGGCACCCGTTTTTTCACCCCGCTTAAAACCGTCATGACGCCCTGAAGCGGGTTGTTGAATTCATGGGCAATGGAGGCGGAAAGCTGGCCTACGGCGCTTAACTTTTCAGCATGGAGTAATTGGTTCTGGGTTTTTTTCAGGTTTGTCTCTGCGCGTTTGCGATCGGCCATGTCGAAAAAGGTGCTGACGATGCCGAGCAGTTGGCCGTTTTCGTCTCTGAACGGCACCGCATGGATAGAGCAGATAATGTGTATGCCGTTTATGATTCTGTCGATATCCCGTTTATAGGTTTCATTGCCCGCGAAGATGTTTTTCATGGGGCATTCACTTGTCTGGCAGAATTCACTTCCACAGAACTCATGGCAGAGTTTACCGGTGATCTCCTCTTCCCTGATGCCGAAATATGAGCAGAATGCCCTGTTGACTTTTACAATTCTGTAATCTTTTGTGACGCTGAGGGGGACAGATGCGTTAAAAATCTGGTCAAGTTCACTGTAGGCATTGCGTATCTTTTCTTCGGCCTGTTTGCGAAACTCAATGTCTTTCTGGGAAATTTCAATCTTTTCTTTTGCCTGCTTGAGCTCGTTAATATTGTGACGGATCTTTGCCACCTTTGTGATCCTGCCGTCCGGGTCGAAAACAGGATAAATATATTCAGAAAACCATGTTTTTTCACCAAACCAGTCCAGTTCTATTTCGTAGGTGGCCCTTTTTTCTGTCTGCCAGGTTTCTCTGATCTTGGCGACAAGCATGTCGGCGGTTTCAATATTAAAAAAATCATGGGGTGTTTTGCCGATAATGTCTTTTGGAGAGGCGGAGTAACGTGATGGCCCGTTGTAATAGGTGTAGGTGCCGTCAAAGTCGTGCAGCGAGATCATGTCGTCTGAGCTATGGATAAGCAGTCTGAGCTGCTCGTCGCTTTCATACAGGGCTTTTTCGGACTGAACCTGCTCGGTGATGTCATGGATGATGCCCACGGAAAGCTCTGTTTTGCCTGATTCGTCAAGAATTTCTTCCGATTTCTGGTGGACAAAGCGTACGGTGCCGTCCGGGCGGAGGATTTTGTGAACAGTATTGAAGGGAGACTTATTTTGTATGGCAGTGGCAAATTTTTGATCAACTCTGTCCCTGTCGTCAGGATGAACGAGCTGTAGAAAGGAATCCATGCCCGGCAGGAAATTGCGTGGGGATACGCCGAAAATACGATAGACCTCGTCGGACCAGACTAATATGTTGTTTTTAAGATCCAGAGACCAGCTGCCCACGTGGGCTATTTCCTGGGATTTTTTCAGCAGAGTTTCTCTTTCAAGGAGCTCTTTTTCAACGACGGATCGTTCAGCGATCTCTTTTTCCAGTTTTGAAGTGCGGTCGAGGATAATTTTTTCAAGATTTTTTTCATGCTGATGAAGCTTTTTTCCCGTTTTTATATGGGCATCAATTTCATCTTTAAGGTCTTGGTAGACTATGGATAACCGTGATTTGAGGCGGCCCGTATAGGTGTAGAAAAGAAAGAAAATAATTGCCCCGAGAAAAATACAGCTGACAAACATTATTGTAGCAATACGCAAGGCGGAAACCTGTCTGGTGGCCTCCTGGAGGGCGATAATTTCACCTACCTCGTGGCCGCCGGCGTCCTTTAATATGGCAAAACCACCGTGATATTTTTTGTCATTCAGTGAGGCCTTGAAAATAAATCCCTCTTTCTCCTCATGGGAGAGCCGCATGTATGTGTTTATTGCCGGTGGAACTTTCGGCAGGGTTCTGTCTATGACGACATGGTCTTCAACTTCGTTCCAGTCGCCGGAAATGCCTGCCATATTGAGTCTTTCCTGCCAGCTTTCCCGCTTGAGGTGGTGTTTGTTCACCAGAAAAAGAAAGTCCAGGCCAAGAATTTTTTTGAGCTGTGAAGTAATATGATGAATTTCTTTGGAAAGTTCCAGGTAGCCTGCCGGTTTACCGTTGATGATCCAGGGCTTGACAACACGCAGGGAAAATGTGCCGTACGGTCCAAGTTCAACACCGTGTGACGAGGTTAAATTGCGCTCCGCTTCTTTCATTGTATAGCGGTCAATGAAATCTCCGTCCCGAGACGGATTGTGCATCCGTAAAAAGCAGGTTCTGTCCTGATTGATAAAGTAGAAATGGGTTATGTCGTGTGTGGAATTTAATTTCTTAAAAACAGGCAGGGCGGCCTGGAGAAGTTCGTCTTTTTTCTGGGCCAGGAAGGCCTTTTGCAGGACAGGATTGGACTCATTCTGGTCGATAAGCACATTGATGAGTTTTGCTTCCAGGTCAAGGTGCTGGTGGAATAAAATGTCAACGCTGTCAAGCTGCCGTCTGACAGTGTCTTCATTATGGTGTTTTTGCAGGATGTAAGCGGAGAAGACAAAAAAGAGCAGTACGCCCAGAAAAATCCAGCCGAATAACAGCAGGAGCGGTCTCTGGAAACGAACTATTTCTTCGTTTTTTAAGATCACGATGCTCTTACCATGGTGGAGGCTGATCGTTTCGGTCTTGCAGCCGGCGTCATCCGTAATTGTTACCGGGCTGCAATACGGCTGAAGTCAAGGGGACAGGTCAGTACGGAGCTGTCCGGGCCGGCGAAGGGGTTCAGCCGGCCGCCCTTTGAAATCAGGCCCACATGGAGAATAGCGGAATTTTTGTAGAGCGGATTGTCTGTCACCTGGTATGAAGAAACGTAGCCTTCAAGAACCTGGGAATTCCAGATACTGTTGAGGCTGGATCCGTTCCATGTCAGGGCATGGATCTCGCCGTTTTGAAAGTCTTTCAGCTCTTTGGTCCGGTCCCTGAGGGGTGTGGTGCTTTTACTGACGATGATATCGGGACGAAAGTCATTGTTGACGTCTCTTGTGAGTATGCGGGAATGGAGATATGTTTTTTCTTTTTTGTTTTTCCCGTCAATGGAGTTGATGCTGTATCCGTATGTCTCGTTACTTCTCCAGAGCTCTTTTCCGTCCTGTTGCAGAATAAGCAGCCTGTCGGATTGATCAAGTGTGACGATCTCTATTTTGCCGTCACCGTCAAGATCCGCCATGGAAAAATCAAAAAGGTTAATCTGCGGCGGCACGGGAAGTTTGCCGCCTTGCTGGATGATGTTGTCCTGAATCCTCAGCTGATGGATGCCGGGGGAAAAGGGAGAGTCAATGTCGGCACGCTGACCGGCCAACACGTTTCCAACTCCGGGAACCTGCAGGGGTCTGATATACCAGCGTTCGTTTTTAAAGAGATACTTGAAGTCTTTCCCCTGCCATTCCAGTGCCAATGAATTCGGGACAATACCGTCAACACCGGTGACAAAAATTTCCGCCTTTCCGTTTGAGTTGAAGTCGGCCAGATTGACAGCAATGCTTTTATAGCGGCTGAGCAGTTCCATTTCTCCGAAACGGGTCAGGCGGTTGTCTTTCAGGTGATAGACAATAATCTTGTTGTCACTTGCTATAACGACATCTATTTTACCGTCTCCGTCTATGTCGCCCACATCCATGGCCTGTATGGCAAGATCAATTTTTTTTGTCCGGCTGAAGGTAAAGGCGCCCGGTATGGCTGCTGCCTGCATTGACCGGGCGGTCCCGGCAGGGGCGGAAAAGGCCGGGGCTCTGAGGGGTGTAAATAACTGGGTGTCACCCCCCCTGTCCGGATAGTTGTTGATAAATTGGCGGTCCGGGTGGGCTGTGGTAAAGGTAGAATCTTCAGTGAGCGGCGTATCTTCGGTTATTGTCCGGGCAGGTCGCTTTATGGGCTCAACGGTTGCTGTTGTTGCCGGTCTTTTTTTGCCGAAGGATTTTTCGACAATGTCCCAGGTGAGTGCATTGACGGCGACTATGATGTCATTTTTAGAGGCTGCCGTGGCTGTGAAGGTTTGTGGGGGGGTATTGCCGGAAACAGGGTAGAGATACGTGTCGAAACGAAGTCCCTGGCCGATAGAGGTTAAGGTGGTGTGCAGCAGGTAATCGGCCTGAAGGGCTGTACCGATTTCCTGGAAGCGATTCCTTAGCTCTGTTCCCGGGATTCCGGACGTTTTTTCGTCTATGCGGGCCGGATCGAGTGCCCTGATTTTGGCTTTTACCGCCAGACGACCGGCAAGCATTTGTCTGATTCCCGACTGCAGGTAGCTCATGTCCTGTTCTGTGATCATCTGGACAGGCAGAACGGCAATGGATTTTTTCCCGACTTCTTCGGCGGCAAAGGACCCGCTTGAAAAAAATATGGATATGATGATGGTGAAAAGTAGTAAGCGGCGAAATATATTCATTTTTTCCTTCATTACTTGTATGGGCGGATTATTCGTAGTGTCAGTTTTTTCTGTCCCTGTCAGGGTGGTCAGGATTTGTTGATGTCACGGTGCTCAACCAGCAGTTTGAAGCCCTTGCCGGAGAGAATTTTTTTTATCTGTTCCGTTACAGCCACTGAACGGTGTTTGCCGCCTGTGCAGCCAATGCTGATGGTGAGCTGTTTTTTCCCCTCCCGGGCGTATTCCGGCACCAGGAATAAGAGCATGGGCTCCAGAAGGTCAAAAAAACGGCGGCTTGTATCGGTGTTAAGGACGTATTCAGCTACGTTTTTTTCAAGGCCGGTAAGGGCTTTGAGTTCCGGGACAAAATAGGGGTTGGGGAGAAAGCGTACATCCCACAAAGATTCTGATTCCGTCGGTTGCCCATGTTTGAAACCAAAGGACATGAGGTTGACGACCAGTTCATCCGCATCCGGTTCCGTATACTTCCTGCGCAGCTGCCTGGCCAGTTCATGGGGACTCAATGATGTGGTGTCAATAGAGGAGGTGGCCATCTGCTTTAAAGGCTGGAGCAGCTCTTTTTCCCGGATAATGGACTGACGTATTGAACAGTTTTTTGCCAGAGGATGCCGGCGGCGCAGCTGACTGAAACGTCTGAGCAGTACTTCTTCTTCGGCTTCCAGAAAAATTATGTCCAGATCAATATTGTCGATTTGTCCGAGAACGGCTTCAAATGAGGGCAGTAGCGATGGGTCCCGGCAATCCATAACAAGCGCCAGTTTGTCCTTGTTCAGTAACCCGTTACCCGTCTGGCGGAGCAGGTCGCTGAGGAGAAAAACAGGCAGGTTGTCAATTGCGTAATAGCCGATATCCTCCAGACTGTTTAAGGCGGTGCTCTTGCCGGATCCTGATAGGCCGGTAATAATGACGGTTTTGATTATTTTCGGGTAGCTCATCGACCTTCTAACTGAATTTACCGGTGGAGGCGAAAATGTCGGCAATTTCCTCCGCGCCTTCAGCATTGAGGAGGCGGGAGCGTATGTGTGGACTTTTTAAAAAACGGGCCAGACTTCCCAGTGTATTGAGGTATGGTTTTGCTGAATCCTTTGGTGCCAGCAGGGCAAAAAAGAGGTGGACAGGTTTGTTGTCTCCGGCCTCAAAGGGGATTCCTGTGAGGCTTCTGGCAAAGCAGATTTCTATCTGTTCAATGCCTTCCATTTTGCCGTGCGGAATGGCTATTCCCTCCCCGATGCCGGTGGAGCCGATTTTTTCTCTTTCCTGCAGGGTTGCAAAAATTTCATTCTCGGCCAGCTGTGGGCAGTTCCTGTGCAACAGGGCGGCAAGTTCGAGCAATGCCTCTTTTTTGCCGGAGGCTTGAAAAGAAGGAGATATTCTGTTGGTAGGGATTGGAGGGATCACGGTTTGTGTTGTTTTATTTCAGCTTAGGTTTTTTACGATATTTAGATGAGAGTATGCAAAGCTGTTCCCTGTATTTAGCAACGGTGCGGCGGGCAAGCCTGATGTCCTCTTTCTGGAAAATTTCGGCAATTGCTTTATCGCTTAATGGTTTGTCCGGATTTTCCCCATGCACGATGCTGCGAATACGCTCTTTAATGCTTTCCGAGGAAAGATCCTCGCCGTCTTTTTGTTCAATTGACGAGGTGAAGAAGTATTTAAGCTCAAAGATGCCCTGGGGGCTGTGTACATATTTATTGGTGGTGACACGGCTGATTGTCGATTCGTGCATTTCAATGTCTTCCGCCACATCACGCAGTACCAGAGGTTTGAGATGCGCGACACCTTTTTCAAAAAAGTCGTACTGGAATTTTAAAATACTTTCCACAACTTTATATATGGTTCGTTGCCTTTGCTGGATGCTTTTGATCAGCCAGGCGGCGGATTTCAGCTTGTCCTGTATGTATTCCTTGGTTGCGTCCTGCTCCCCTTTTTTGGCTTTCAGGATTTCTTTGTAATAGCTGCTTATCTTTAAGCGCGGCAATCCTTCGTCGTTAAGTAATATGACATATTCGCCGTCAACTTTCTGAATAAAGACATCCGGTAGAATATAATGGGGTGATTCGTCGGAATAAGCCCAGCCCGGATGAGG
>DAOUUW010000242.1 GCA_030667965.1 Deltaproteobacteria bacterium | reverse complement strand
GACAGCTGAAAAGATTTCAAAATGGACCAGCACGCCCCCTACATCAATTATTTTTGCGGCCCAGGTTTTGGCCAGGGAGGACAGGTCGCCGCTGGTTCGTACGACAAAAAGTTTTTCGCCGGATTTGGTAATACTACGCCCCACCACATCCAGCACAGACACCAACCTTGCCCTGGTGGCCCATGCCCCCACAAGGGAAAGGCTGCCCAGGGCCTGATCAAAATAGACCATGCGGCCGCTGGTTTTCAGCACCCGGCGGAAATACATGCGCTTGCCATCGGAGACAAAAAGAATCTCCTCGGAACGTAAACCAACGGGCTCCTCTTCCAGATGAAGAATCTTGCCGATCATGTCGGCGGTTTCGCCCCCCTTTCCCGGACCGAAAGGGGCAAGACGGTCGGCCGGATTGAGAAAGACAAGGGTGTCACCCAGCACAAACCCGGAATCTCGTGACAGAGGCTGATGCAGTTCAATGGTTGTTTTCTCTTTGCTGACAGTCAATCCGGCAATGAGCCGTCCCTGCAGCGTCCCTTTTGACTCGCTTTTGACCAGCACAGGCTGGCCGATTTTCAGTCCCTTTATCTCGTCATCAAAAACCAGGATTTTACCATAGACAGCTTCAGGTGAGGAGCCGTAGCCGGAAAGGCGAATTTCATTGAAATCCGCATCCGCTTGCAGGTCCTCCAGGATTTCAAAGATAACCGGCGCACCATCAGCCGGGGCATGCTTGACCTGGAAGCCCTTTGCCACCGAACCGCTCATCCCCTCCTTGATCTCCAGGCAAAGTAAAGTTAAGGCAGAAGCTGGAGGTGCCGGACTGTAGTCGAGCATCTGCACCAGGCGGCGCACATTGTCCCACTGGGTGGCTGTCTGCAGATAGCCTTCATTGGCGTAAACATCTACATATTCAGTCAAAATGTGGCTCGCCCGGGCAAGGCTGCGCATGATCTCCCACAGCACATCGCGGACAGGACCATGATACTGATCGAGCAGGGCCTCTGCCCTGCTGAGGCTTTCTTCAGGGGTTTCACCGGCAGGAGGAGCAGTACCTATATCCTTCCATTGCGGAAAACGGTCACTTAAGGCATTGCGCAGTATCTCGAGAAAAATGACACCGTTGCCGTCTATATAGCGAAAACGGTCAAGGCCGGCCCTGTTCCAGCGGGTGAGATCCTTTGCCTGACTCATCCTTTTAGCCCTCCGTTCAGGGTTAGTCGGTAATAACCGCGGTCAGACTTGGCTGGATTGTTGTCACAGACGGCAATTTCCAGCCCCTCAAGAACAATGGTGCCGCTGTCTGATGCATCGGCAAACTGCATGCCGATCTTTTTAAAGCGGTTGAGGCAGACGTTTTCAACGCCCTGCAGAGCCATAATGGTCTCGATGATGTCGCCGGCATGCAGATCCTCGCCAAAGCGCAGACGTCCGGGTTCGAAAAAGCCCCCCGGTCCGGTTGACAGGGCCTGGGCTACGGCAAGGCGTACCTCGGATTGAAAGTAGTTTTGCCGCACGCGCAGGGAAAGCGTCATACTGATGCCCACCCCAATGGCATTTTCCATGATGACCTCACGCCCAGCCATCCTGTATGCGTCAAGATAGGGACGGATAACCCTGCGCAGGGTAGGCGGCGGCGGGGCCTCCGGGTCCTCGCTATCACCCAGGTGAGGGAGGTAAATACCCCGCCCCGTGTGAAAGGTAAAAAGCTCTTTCTTCAGTTCCTCCCCATATCCTTCAATGCCGGCGGATCCTTTAATGACCGGCACCTCATCAAGCAGGGTATTGTCCCAGCCGATGACGGCAATGCGCACGGTTGCCCATGAACCGCTCCATTCATCCCATGAATGGGCCCGTAAAACCAGGGGATGATCTTCAAGCCGCTCGGCGTAATCCTCCACCGTCACCATGCGCTGCTGGGTATGGATTTCCCGGGGTCCGGCCTGACGGGCCTTGTCCATGAGATGCGGCTCGCGCTGCCAGAGGCTATCAAGCTGTTTTTCAGCCTCAAGATCAGTCAGATCGTCAGCAATATCACCCCTGGATACGGCCTTGTCCACTGCGCTGTAGCCGATCAGTTTCAGCAGCCTGCGCACAGATTCCGGCCGGCGGGCCGTCTCTAGATAGGCCTCTCCGGCCACCCGGTCCGTCATATCGGAAAGCTGGTCCAGCACTGCGGCCAGCACCTCCACCATGACCACTTCCAGGTCGGCAGCAGTCCATTTGCGCCGATCCGGAAACCGGGCGGCCAGTTCATCCAGCATGAATGTGCGGAACCCTTCATAATCCCGAACCAGCCAGTCAAAATCATCCCCTGTATCAGGCAGATACTGGGGAAAAGGAAAACGCCGCTCACCGCAGTCCGGGCAGGTTCCTTCAAATATCAGTCTGGGACGAGGTGTCTCAACCATGCTCAACTCCCGTTGCCGCCCAGAAGAAATTCAAGACTTTCAGACTGGTTGATGGCGGCAAGTTTATAGGAAATAAGGATACGAAGTTTTTCTCCATCAGTGGTGGCGTCAATATCGAGAGTTTTCGGGTCGACCTCTCCCTGCAGAACTTCAGCCAGGGAGTCTACCAATCTCTTTCTTGTTATTTCACGCAGGGATGACGAGTTTGGTTCAAAAACAAGACGCCTTACCCCCACGCCGAACTGCGGCCGGAAGACTCGCTCCCTGGGGTTGGTAAAGAGAGCCTGTTCAATCTGCTGCCGCACATGTTCCGACCTCTTGACAGTGGCCGGACCGCTACTGCCGATTTTCAGGGGAAAGCTGAGATAATCCGGAGAAGCAAGTCGCTGCATGATTTCACCTTAACTTGTCATGACCTTTGTCGACAGGCTGCTCGCCTCACCCTGGGGGATGGGCGGCGTTGTCGGACCGCCTAAGGGCGGGGCCGTATGAATATGGGTGGCAAAAAGGCTGAGAAAGGTGCTGCCCTTGATAATCGGCTCTCCCCCCATTCCGCCAAGGGCCACCATGCTGCCGTCAATGACAATCTGCTGCCCCTTTAACGTGATGCCCGAGGCGGCCATTTCAATCTTGTTGCCGTTGCTGTCCTCCACCACGGTGCCCGTGGAACTCATGGTCATGGTGTTGCCGTTACTGTCTTCCAGTATCGCCTTAGTGGCCTGGGCGTCCAGGGTCAGGGTACTTCCCGAGGCATCAACCAGCTTGATGACACCGTTTTCGTCTATGGTCAATTCCGCTTCGGAGGGATGATGCAGGCGAAACACCTCCTTGCCGGACTCATCGTCAAACTGCAGAACATGCCCGGAGGGAGTTTTCAGCAAACGGGTGGTGGGTTCATCCTTTGCCGCCTCCACAGGCACG
>DAOUUW010000124.1 GCA_030667965.1 Deltaproteobacteria bacterium | reverse complement strand
TCTATATAAATAAAATCAGAAGAACTGCAAAGTTTTTACCGAATTGTCAAAGAACAGATAAAACTAAGCCAAGATTAGTTTACTTGAGGCATGCATACGCCTCAAAACTTGCTTGACTTTTACCGGAATAACTCTGTGAGATATTTTTTTATATACATTTTGCATTTTGAACTTTACATTGCCCTTATGCCATTTCTTGGAGCACATATGTCCGTGGCCGGCGGACTGCATCTGGCCATTGAGCGCATTATGCAGGTGGATGGCCGGGCTTTGCAGATTTTTACCCGCAACCAGCGGCAGTGGAAGGCAGACCTGGTTTCACCTGAGGAAAGTGAGAAATTTATCGCCGCCTGGACCCTGTGGGGCAAGTGGCCGGTGGCTGCTCATAATTCTTATCTTGTCAACCTTGCCTCTCCGAAAGAAGAGGTGCGGCAAAAGTCCGTTGCCGCTCTGGCGGCAGAGCTTGAACGAACGGCCTTGTTGTCTGTTCCTTACCTGGTCATGCATCCCGGTTCCCATGGCGGCGAAGGGGTGGAAAAGGGGCTCAGGCACGTGGCGGAAAATATCGACAGGGCTCTGGGCTTGGCAAGAAACGCGGACAAGGTCATGGTTCTGCTTGAAAACACCGCTGGACAGGGGAATGCGCTGGGTTCTTTGTTTGCTGAAATTGCCTCCATCCTGCATGGTTCGGCACACAGCGCACGGCTCGGTGTCTGTCTTGACACCTCCCATCTTTTTGCCGCAGGATATGATTTCCGCACGCAGGAGACCTACCGGCGCACCATGGATGAATTCGATCGCCTCATCGGCATCAGCCGAATCAGGTTTTTTCATCTCAATGATTCAAAAAAAGAACTCGGCAGCCGGGTTGACCGCCATGAGCATATCGGCAAGGGGTTCATCGGGTTGGAAGGATTCAGGCAGTTGCTGAGCGATCCCAGTTTTGCCTCCCACCCCATGACCCTGGAGACACCAAAGGGAAAAGATCTAGCCGAAGACAGGATGAATCTCGTGGTTTTGCGGGAGTTGATGGAAAACAAAAGGTAACACTCCGCTTGACTTGTGGAAGGCATCAGGTCTGACCGTTAATGTGAAAATGGGTTTTATAAGATTTTTTTAGCGGCTTAGTCGAGAATTTGCTAAACGGTTAAGACTCACACCGGACTCGGCGGCCTGGATAGCTAAATTGCGGTGAACCTCAGGAGGTACACGAACCATAAATTTCCCACTATAATTTTTATTGGCAATTGGTTGGGGAATTTTCTCACCATTTTCTTTCATGTCATTAGTTATGTCAGCTACAATATTACGTATGCCTTTCAAAGCTGCTTCCGGAGTTTTAGATAGCCAGCTAAGGCCTGGAAATTCTGCGCAGAGACCAACATGTTCCTTGTCTTCTTCCGACCATGTCACTCTATAGGTGTAATGATCATTTTTTAATGGCATTTTCCATCTCCAATCTTTCTATGGCTTTCAGCACCTGCTTGACTTGGTATGCTTTTGCCTTGCCTCTATTGTTTTGAATATTTACGCGTGGGTCGCCTTGCCATGGAGTTTTATAAATTTTATGGCTGCTCCCTGACTGTCTGGCTTTGCCAAAATAGTGTTCGCATAATTTGCATAAATCTGAAAAGCGAACATTTGATGGATTTTGTTTAATCTGTTTAAAGATATCTTTTATCTTCCCCATCATTGAATAGTATCATTGTTGATACTATTGTCAAGACGGTGGCGTAAAAAATTACCCATTTTGAAGGATGTTTTCTTCAACCGTCCTTATTTAAAATCCAATTGCACCGGGCAATGGTCCGAACCCATCACATCTTGTAAAATTGCCGCATTCATCACCCGGTTGCTGCTTTTTTCATCCACGCAGAAATAATCGATACGCCAGCCGATATTCCGTGCCCTGGCATTAAAACGGTAGCTCCACCAAGTGTAATGATCCGGTCCCTGGTGAAACATGCGGAAGGTGTCAACAAAACCGGCAGTCAGAAAGGTGTCCATCCACTGCCGTTCCTCCGGGGTAAACCCTGCATTTTTTTCGTTGCTTTTCGGGTTTTTCAGGTCGATCTCTTTGTGGGCCACGTTGTAATCTCCGCATATGACAACTGATTTGAAAGCCCTGAGTCCCTGGACAAAATCAAGCAGGGCGGAATTGAAATCAAGCTTATAGCCAAGGCGCTTCAGTTCGTTGCCCGCATTGGGGAAATAGATGTTGATCAGAAAGAAATCATCAAACTCCAGGGTCAGAACCCGGCCCTCCCGGTCATACTCTTCACGTTCAATGCCGTAGATCACGTTGAGGGGCTCCCTGCGGCTGTAAACAGCCACCCCTGAGTAGCCCTTGCGCTCGGCACTGTGCCAGTATGAGGAATAGCCGTTGATGTTTTTCAGTTCATCGCTGAGCTGGTCCGGCTGGGCCTTGGTTTCCTGCAGGGAAAGAATGTCCGGCTCAAGCTCGCGGACAATATCGATAAAGCCTTTTTTCTCTATGGCGCGGATGCCGTTGACATTCCAGCAGAGGAGTTTCAAAGCTCTGTTTTTTGATGCGGATATTTTTTTCCCCGGGATTTTGCGGGGAGTTACGCCTATCTGCGGGCATTGTTGCTGGATAACGCAGCGGTCGCAGTGGGGTGAGACAGATCTGCAGGTGCCCTGTCCAAAGGCAACCAGGATGGAGTTGACGGTGAGCCAGTGTTTTTCGGGCAGTTTTTTGCGCAGCGCCATTTCCGTCTGCAAAGGGGTGGTGGTCTCCACATAGCCCCAGATGTTCATGATGCGGTGCACATGGGTGTCTACGCAGATGGCAGGTTTCTTAAAGGCAACTGCGAGGACAAGATTTGCGGTTTTCCGGCCGACACCGGGAAGCTTGACCAGGCTTTCTATCGTGTCGGGAACCTTGCTGCTAAAAGCCTCAAGCGCCCCGGGAAGTTTGGTCAGATAGCCTGCCTTGTTTTTATAAAAACCAACCGGATAGATGAGGCGGGCAATCTCTTCTTCGCTAAGCTCAGCCAGACTGTTGATGTCCGGCGCCTTTTTAAAGAGCCGCGCAGCTGCCTTGGCCGTTGTCTCGTCCTTCGTTCGGGCGGAAAGAATGGTTGCCACCAGCACCTGATAGGGATCGTTGCTCTGCACGGCAATGAGGTCCACCACCGGCACCTTGTAAGTGGAAACTTCTTTTTGGAGAATGTCCAGGATGTTGTTTATGTCAAATTTCATGTTGTTTTATCTTGAAAGTATAGGAATTTCCATTTTTTGTTTTTTTTTAGACAGGATTAACTGGATTTTTTTATCATGTCTATCTTGTTGATCCTGTCTAAAGCCCGCCCGTAGGGCGCTAAGTTCAAAAAGTTTTTCCCCTCACCCCAACCCTCTCCCTCAGGGAGAGGGGGTTAGAGCGGAGGGGGGGCCAGTGCTGACTCGATTTTTAGATTTTCAATTCCCTCTCCCTGAGGGAGAGGGCCAGGGTGAGGGGGTGAAGTTTCATATGCTTTCTCAGCTGATAGCTGATACTTCTACCCCATTTTTTAAATTTTGTGGAGACCTGCTAAAGAAAAATCTGCTACAATCTATTCCATGAAAGGAATTACCCATTTTATCCCCAAACGGGCCAATGTACTGACATCCTACGGAAAACCCCTCTCCCCGGCCCTGCGTCCCCGTTTCCGGGTACTGGTCTGGAATATCTACAAGGCGAAGAGGTATTACTGGGCCAGGGATTTTTTGCGGCTGGTGCGCGACAAGGATCTGGCGCTTTTGCAGGAGGCTTTTTTGCGTCCGGCCATGCTTGATGTGATGGAGCAGCTGACTGATATGCGCTGGGACCTTGCTGCCGGATTTACCCGGCGTCTGCACGGCATTGATGTGGGGGTCATGACCGGCTGCAGGGCCCAGCCCCGCCATCTTTTCTTTCTCCGTTCGCCGGTGCTTGAGCCGCTGATACGCCTGCCGAAAATGACCATCGGCACCAGCTATTACATTGACGGTTTCGGTTCCGATCAGGAGCTTCTTGTTCTCAATGTTCATGCCATCAATTTTGTCCGGATCAACAGGTTCAAACGGCAGATGCGCCAGCTGGAAGAGGTGCTGGGCCTGCATGACGGTCCACTTCTCATGGCCGGTGATTTCAATACCTGGCTGACAAGCCGTTCTGAATTTTTACAGGACATGACCGGCAACCTGAACATGGATCTTGCCACCTTTTCCCCTGACCGTCGTTCCCGCTACTTCGGCCATGCTCTGGACCATGTCTTTGTCCGGGGTCTGAAGATCATTTCTGCCGCCTGCCATTATGAAACATACGGCTCGGACCACAGGCCGATTGAGCTTGTTTTGGAAAGTGAAGCGATTGAAGTGCCTAAAGGTAAAGGTGATAGTCTCAAAAAAAGTTATTCCCTTAACGCAAAGACGCTAAGCCACAAAGGTAACCTCTTGTTTTAAAAACCATTTTCTTTGCGTCTTCGGAGTCTCACGAGCTCGCTACCTGCGTCCTTGCGTTAAAATTTTAGGTTTTTGCGACACCATCAAGGGTGTTATTCCCTCAGATTTTTCCACAGTTTTAGACATTTATCCTCCCTTGCGGGGTGTTTTAACTTTTTTAGTGCACTTTTTAGCATTTTTCTGAATCAATATTCATTTTCCTCTGTATTTCCATTTGCAAAACAAGACAGGTATGGTACACATCTTGATACAAGAAAATAGCTGGGTCTGGCAAATCGGGGGATTTGTTGAGATTGCCCGGCTGGTTGGAGAATTTCCGCACGATTTTTTTTGAGACGGACGGAAATTTTTTTAATGAATGCGGACTCAATGGAGTCCTATTTTAAAGAAGGGAGAGAAAGAGATGATTAAAAAGTTTTCCGTTGTAGCCCTGGCCGGCCTTCTGGCCCTGCCGGTACTGGCCAGTGCCGGCACCAAGGATACCAGCATTGAGGCCCTTGAGCGTCAGATGCAGGAAATGACCCAGATGTTCAACAGCCAGATCAATGCCCTTAAATCAGAGATTGCCGATTTGAAGGATAAAGATGACCAGATCAGCAAAGATGTCAGCGCCGCCGCTGCCGCTCCTGCTGCTCCGGTAGTTGCAGCAGCATCCTGGACCGACAGTTTCAAAATTGGTGGTCAGGTCAGAATGCGTGGTTATAATTTGCAGAATTTTTTGGATCTTGATGATGATGGAGACGGAGACAATTGGGATGTCTTCCGCCATAAAACAAGTATCTGGCTGAGTGCCGATGCCTCAGAAAAGGTGAGTGGCTATGTGAAACTGTCAAACCAGAACTATGGTGAAGGTATCACGTTTGCCGACGACAATAACAGTAACAAGGTTTTTGTTGACAACGCCTATATTGATGTAAAGGATATGTTCGACCTGCCCATTGACGCGCGCATCGGTCGCCAGAACGTCATGTACGGCACCGGTTTTGTTTTGTTTGACGGCCAGTCCCAGTTTGCCTCCACCTCTATTTACCTGGATGGCGTCAAGCTGAGTTGGAAGATAAATGACAATGTAACCTTGGATGGTCTTTATTTCAAAGATGAAGAGATAGAGAGAGCTAACACTGATCAGGACGATATCACTGTGGGCGGCGCTTATCTTACTGCCAAGGAATGTCCTTTCACAGGAGCTAAAAGTGAGCTGTACGCTCTCAACAGGCATGATGAGACACTGGGTAAAGACATCTGGATGTATGGCCTGCGTTTAAGCGATAAATTTGAAAGCGGCTTTGATTACTCCCTGGAAGGAGCAATCCAGAAAGGCGATGCTGCTGAAGATGTTGATCAGGATGCCTTTGGCTATAAGCTGGGCGCCGGTTATACCTTTACCAAGGCGGACATGAAGCCCCGTGTCTATGTGGGCTATAGCTTCCTCAGTGGTGATGAGGATCCCACTGATGATGACAGTGAGCGCTGGGACACCTTCTACGGCGGATGGCCCCAGTTTGGCGATATCGTAGCCTGGAAGTTTCTTAATCTTCCCAACGCTATCGCAAACACCTATGATCCCACATTCAGCGAGTTGAGTAGCACGACAGCTGAGGCTGTTTACTCAAATTTCGGCCTTTTTACTATTGGAGCCAGTGCCAATCTGTTTAAAAACTTCTCAGCAGATATTTCTTACTCTCTCATGACTGCTGATGAAACGCAAAATGGTTTTGATGATGATATCGCCGATATCTATCAGGCCACCCTGAAATATCAGTACTCAGATAAGTTGAGCTTCAGTGTATATGGAGCCTTATTTGATGCGGGCGATGCCTTTGGTGACGATGCTGATAACGCCACCGAGGTCTTCTGGGAAGCCAATTACATGTTCTAAGACGTTTCTTCACATGATTTTAAAAAAGCCCTGCAGATGCAGGGCTTTTTTTATTTCGCGATGAACTTTCTCCGCCACAAGAACGTCTTTAAAAAATAAGAAAGAGAATGTGATTACCATCGAAATTCAGCCATTCATCAGGGCAGTGCTGTAGGAGCGGCTTTAGCCGCGAAAAGGGCTGGCAAGGAGAAGGAACTGCTTGCTTGCCAACCCAGAAAATTCGCGGATAAATCCGCTCCCACCCTCATTCTTCGCCAGTTACTTACTCAGGAGGCTGAAAATTAGTGGTAATCACAAAAGAGAATGTCGAATATTTGTTCCGTCGGGGGCAGAATAATTTTCGCAGGTAAACGGAACGAAGCAGATACTCCGAAAAGACGCGAAAAAAATCCAGTCCCCGTAGTTTCTTTTTTCACTTTTCACTTTGCATTTTACACTAAAAAAACCGGAGGTTTTTTTAGTGTCCCCTACCTGCTGCAGCACGCCTTTAATCCGGTGCACTGGCTACCCTGGGGAGAAGAGGCCTTTGCACGGGCGGCAAAGGAAAACAAGCCTGTCTTTCTTTCCATGGCAGATCACCTGGCCACTTTGTCCTCCGGCAGCAAAGGCGTTGTCGGCCCTGATGTGCTGGATAAGGCCTTTGATCTGCAGGTGGGTCTTTATGACAGGGATTTTACCTGCAGCCTGCCGACAACTGATGTGGGGGAGTTGGTTGCTGCGTTGCAGGACTAAAAGGACTGGAACCACGAAGCTCACGAAGCACACGAAGAAAAGACATAAATTTAAAGCATAGGAATTTCCATTTTTTGTTTTTTTTTTAAGACAGGATTAACTGGATTTTTTTATCATGTCTATCTTGTTGATCCTGTCTAAAGCCCGCCCGTAGGGCGCTAAGTTCTTTATTTTTCATTGTTTTCAGGCTTCGTGTTCTTCGTGAGCTTTGTGGTAATAAGCAAATTTGCCATTTATTTTAATGATCGTGGAGATGAGGGGATGCGCTGTTGACGGGTGCATTGGTTAATGGTATTTTTGTTTTCCATTCAGAATTTCCAGTGCGCGGTGCGCACCCTACGGGTAAACGATTTAGCATGGGTACTGCGCACTGCGCACCAGAAAAATAACGATATATTAATAGAACTATAAAATTAAGCTCAAACTTAAAGCATTCACCTATGAAACCATCCAAACTGATCTATCCCGCCCTGATGCTTCTTCTTGTTCTCCCCGGCTGCAGCAAGCGGCTTACTGTTACGGATGCCGGCGAAAAAGGGGCTCCGCAGCTTTCCTCTGAGGAACTCCGTAATCTTGTTGCCGGTAAAACCCTGCGTATTGTCACTTGGGACAAATCCGATGAGGCGGATGTCCGCCTGAGCGGAAACGGAAAATTGTCCGCTGAAAATAGCCTTGGCGAAAAGAACGGAGGAAAGTGGAAGGTTGACGGGGAAAACCGGCTTTGCATCGCTTATGATGAGTGGTCCGGAGGTGGTCTGAACTGTTATTCCGTCTATAAAATTGATGACAGTTTCAAAATGTTCCGGCTGAACGGCAGTCTGGAGTCCACTTTTACCCTCAGGGACGGCAGCGGGGCTGATATTGATTACAGTGGAGTCGGGCTGGGCCAGACAATGCCCCCTAGCCGCAAGGCCAAAAAAACAGAGATCATCCGTGACAGCGAGGATACAAGCTGGTGGAAGCCGCAGACCTGGTTTTCCGGTGGAGAGGGGGAAATTTCGACAGCTGCCGGAGACTATATTGTGCCCCCTGCGCCAAAATCGCGGGAAATGTTGCATCTCCTGGATGATAAGGAATGCGTCCAGTGCGATTTGACCGGTGAAGATCTGAAAAAGGCCAACCTGAAAAAGGCTGATATTGAAAAGGTTAATCTTTCCGGTGCTGATCTTCAGGGTGCGGTTTTAAAGAAGGCCAATATGAAAAACGCCAATCTCTTTGAGGCCAACCTTGCCGGCGCTGATCTTGAAGGAGCCGATCTCTCCGGCGCAGACCTTTCCGGCGCCAACCTGGAGGGGGCAAATCTTGAAGATGCCAACCTCGAGGGAGCCGTGCTGATAAAAACACGGCTTGTTGACGCCATTCTTCTGGAGGCGGTGTTGAAAAATGCCAATCTCGGCGGGGCCAATCTGCACTGGGCCGATCTCACTGAGGCGGATTTAAGCGGCGCCAACCTTAAAGAGGCCTATCTGGTCAGGGCGAAGTTTTTCAAAGCCGATCTCACCGGAGCCGACCTGACCGACGCAGTCATCCAGCGAACATCCTTTAAAGAAGCAAAAGGCTACACCCCGCCGGTGGAGGAAAAGGCTGAAGTTGAT
>DAOUUW010000068.1 GCA_030667965.1 Deltaproteobacteria bacterium | reverse complement strand
GGTGTTAAGCTACTAACTGTCCAATTATTTTATATTGTCGTGAGTCCAATTTTGCTAGAAAATACCCTGATGACGGGGTATTAGACGAGATGCAGGGTATGTTTTTTACGAGGTCTGTAATTACACCTTAATAACGTTTATGCTTCAGATCCAGACCGAATATCAAGCACCTCAAACTGCCTTACGCCTGACGGAGTTTTAACTTCAAACTCATCACCAATATTCTTGCCGATCATAGCCCTTCCCCAAGGCGACAGGACGGAAATGCTTCCCTTCTTGACATCGGATTCCTCAGGACCCAAAAGCTGATATATTATTTCCTGACCGTTGTCCAGATCTTCCAGGGTTACCACTGTGCCAAAAACAATCCTATCACATGGCACTGCCGAACAATCTATCACCTCAGCCCTGCCCAACTTATCTTTTAACTCTATAATTCTACCTTCAATATGTCCCTGACGTTCCTTAGCCGCATGATATTCAGCATTTTCCTTTAAGTCTCCGTGCTCGCGGGCCACCTCAATGGACTTTATAACCTCCATACGGTCTTTTCTTTCCAAACGAATTAGCTCGCTACGTAAACGGGCATGCCCTGCTTTTGACAATGGGACACGTTCAATCATCTATGAAAACCTCCAAATCCAGCCAAGCCGGTAAATAGATTAAAAAAAAAGGGGCAGGTAAGCGAGCTCGAAGTCTAGTTCCTCACTATCTGCGAGACTCCGAAGGAGTAGAGGGGCAAAGTGCATGAAAAGCCTTTACCCCTGCCCAGTTTACCACCTGTAAACTGCTGACAACGAAACATCATTGGCACGATAATCATCCGACGTCATAAATTCAACCACAGACTCCAACATAAAATCATCTGTCAACTCCACCACAAATGAGGCCTTGAATGTATGGATGAGATTGCCATCAGATTCAAATTCCATCAGATACTCGGTACTATAATAAGTCGGCTTTCCGCGTTCAAGGATATCTGCCGACAATGTATGCTTCCACATAATTCCGAAACTGTTTTTCCAGTAATTTGTCGGGCTCCAGTAGGGATGTGCGTCCGACCAGAATCCATCCTCCAACAGAGCCCCTTTCCCTGCACCGGAGCTATCCGTATCTTTAAACTCGTGGTTAAATCTGAAACGAAGATAAGTCGGCTCTGTCATGAAAATATACGAAGCCCAAAGCGAATAGCCTTTCATCTCATTTCCGTCGGAATAACTGGTAAACTCATAGCCGCCCCCAGTGAGCAGCTTAGGAAGCAGACCAAGGTAAAAATTCGTACTGGTTTTTTCCGCGACAATTTTTCTGGTAATACTTGCCGGAGTGTCTCTCACCAGGTCACGTGAATAATGTATTTCACCCTGTACCCTGTCGCCCAGCTTTCCGTTAACTGAACAATGTACCAGACCGACATCACCCTCGCCTTCAGCAAGACTCTCAACCCCACCCCCGAGGCGCAGACCAAGTCTGTTTAAAATATTTGTCGCTTCATAAAAAGCAAAAAACCGGCTGGACATAAGACTGTCATCTGTTTCAGTCGAACCATACCTGATTCGTGAAAGCGTTATATCGGCACCATGTCCAGGCCCCAATGAGACCCAGGAGTCAAGATCAACTGAATTTTTTTTGATCGCTTTTGTGCCGTTTTCTCTTTCCTCTCTTACGTAGCTGTATGCAAGATCTGAACGGGGTTTTCGCTTAATCCTGTTGCGCTCCCTGGCCTCAACAAGACCGTAAAAATGGGGATCAAGCAGAGAAAGTTTTTCATACAACGCAGATTCCTCTCCCAATTTTCCCATACCGCTATAAATGCCGGCCAGATCAAAAATCAGGGACGCATCCTGTGGAGAGGTGTCAATCAGCTGCGAAAAAAGATTGGAAGCACGAAAATAATCTTTCTGCTTTGCCGCCCGGCGAGCTTCCAGCTCATCAGAAAATTGCTGCTGCCATTTAAACCGGGCATAGAAAGGGGCTGACACCTTATTTATTTTTCCCATTTCAACGGATGCGGCAAAATCAGGCTTCATCAGTTGATCAACAAATTGATCATCAAGGGGTTTGGCAAATGTTATCCTCTCGACCAACGTCGCCTTCCGCTGCGGAGGCCTTTCCAGACCAGCCTTGTGAAGCCCCTCGGTCAAAAGGACGGATACCGGTGTCTCAAGATAGCCTTGATAAATATCCAGGGACTTACGCCACTCTATTTTTTTCCAGTAAATTCTTCCTTGCAGAAAGATCAAATCAGACCTGTCAGGATGAACGGCAAGCACTGTTTCACAATGTCCCAGCGCCTCCTGGTACAAACCCATGCGAAAAGTGATACGGGCCGCCAGACTTGCAAGCGCCTCATTTCCGGGAAATTTGACTTCAAGCTCATTGAGAAGATCTCTGGCCCGCACCAAATCTCCTGATTCGCTCAATGCCCGGACATACAGAAGGGAGGTGGTAAAGGAGTCCGGCGCCATGTTTTTTGCAGTAAAAGCCGCACGTTTCATAGCATCAATATCACTATCCTGCTGATAAATACGGGCAAGCAGCATCATTCGGTACGGATCCTTGCCGGCCACTGCCATGCTCTGTTTGACAGCCTTATCGAGTTTTTCCCGATCACCCTGTGCTGCATATATTTTCTCAAGCAGGGCCAGAAGCGGCAAGTCGAAGCTTTTCCGGGCAAGCAATATCATGCATTGTTTCTCTGCCCCGACAAAGTCCTCCAGACCCAGATATGCCCGGCCAAGCTCAAAGAGAACCGGATCTCTTTTCAAGCTGCCGGAGCAATCAACCCGCTCCTCTTCCAGTACAACCATCTCGGCCAGCAAGTCCTTGCCGAGACTGATAGCATCAGCAAATTTTCCGGCATGATTAAGGTGTTTTAAGACAAACAACCTGCGCTGCAGGTCAACCTGCAAAACCGAATCGTTTTCCCCCATCTTACCAAAGACACTCTGCTCTTCATGCTGAAGTTGTTCAAGCCAGTCGGAGGAGGCGGCAAGATCACCTTTTTCAAGCTGTAAATCCACAAGCCGAGCAAGCACCGGGGACCGATCAGTGTTCTCCAGAAGAGCCTGGCGCAGGGCTTGTTCCGCTTCATAAAAAAGATGCTGTTGACGGAACAGTTCGGCACTGTTGAGAAAGACCAGACTTCTCAGATTTTTCCCTGCAGAAGGCTGGTCAAGAATCTCTTTATACAGTGAGCGTGCCATAGGATACTCACCTCCGTCCCGAAATGCATTGGCGGCAATAAGCTGATTCTCTCCGTTTAAAGGAGGCGGCACATTGTCAAAATAAAATCTCACAGTATCCGACTTACCAAGAAAACCGGCCAGTTCCATGCATTTCAGGCACAGAGCCGGCTCGGTTGATCCAAGACGAAGTATCTCCTCATAATCCTTCAGAGCGTGCTCATACATCTCAAAAAACTCAAAAATTTCCGCACGCATGGCCAATAGGTCAACGGAAAAAATTTCAGACTCAGCCACTGCCTGAAAAAAAAATTCTCCTTTAACTACCTCTTCCATGGTCAGGAGGGCGGAAACAAGCATCAGGCTTATCCGCGTATCCGCCGGATCGAGCCTGTGCAGTTTATTGAGCAGAGAAATCAATTCTTCATGACGGCCAAGCCGCTCCAGAAGCTCAATCATAGAAAAATAAATCTCTTTACTGTCTTCGGATATTTCAGCCAAACGAGCCCAGACCGTCAGTGCCCCTTCATCCTCTCCAATAGAGATAAGATCCCGGGCCAATGTCTCAAGGACATCGGGATCATCCGGATTAAGCTCCAACAAACGCCGGTAAATTGGAATGGCATCATGGTAACGGCCTGCCGCATCATAGAGCTTAGCGGCCTGCCTCAGATTACCGGCAGGAGGATCAGATTCAACCTGAAAATAATGGTCCAGGGCGATCAATGTCTCTTTGCCGCGCCCCAAAGCGGCATGGATGTTTACAAGCTGACGCAGCGCTTCCTTGTCTTGTGTATTATGGTGAAGAAATTTTTCATAATAAGGAAGAGCCATGGAGGGCTGATTCAACCTCATATAACAGGCGCCGGTACGGATAAGAAGCCCCGGATTTTTTTCTCCCTGTTCAAGCAGAAAAAGGAGATGCTGTAACGCTTGGCCAGTATGCCCCTTCTTCTCGTAATAGGATGCCAGCCAGTCGTGTGCTCTGACATTAGCAGGAGACATGGTCAGGACCTGCTGCCAGTAAACCAGCGCAAGATTCCCCAGGCCCAGTTGCGCATGAACCCTGGCTGCCAGTACAACATCTTCAACTGAAAACTCTTCATCTTCAACCAGCTGCACGGTCAGAGGACGAGCTTTTTCATCCTCACCAAATTTCTCATACACCTCTGCCAGCTTTTGCCGCACTGTGCGGTTGGACGGGTCCAGCAGGTAAAGCTTCTCTAGATAGGGCAATGCCTCTTCATCGCGATCAAGGGACAACAGTGCAAGGCTGATACCGTCAAGGGCAGGAAGATTATCAGGGACATTGACCAATGACCTTCCAAAAAGCTCAATCGCCCGATCAAAATGCCCCTTTTGCCCCAAGGCATAACCCAGCGCATTAAGATACGGCATAGTTTCGGGAGAAGATGACAGCAGAATTTCAAGAAGAGCCGTTGCCCGGTCAAATTGACCAAGAGACAGATAAATAGTGGCCTGTTCCCAGCGAGCCCTGGTTAAAAAAGGTTTGTCTTCCAGCAGCTGGGCATATTTTTCCAGGGCAGCTTCATGCTCTCCCCTCCTGGCAAGAATGCGTGCCTCCCGCCAAAGGACGACCCATTGCGTCACCGGGTCGTTATCAGAGACAATTTTATCCTCCGGCACCTTGGGAATATCGCAATAACGCGACACACTGAATGCCATCACCGGTAAAGATGCGCACACAACAAAGAGAGTGGCAAAAAAACACAGCCGCAACAAAGCAAAAAACCGCGACCATTTTCTTTTATCGCGGTTTTTTGCAGCTGTTATCAGAAAAAAAAGTTTATAACCAACCATAAGAGATCAGCTTTCATAAAAAGATCGGATCCGCTCAACAACATATTCCCGCATCTCGCCGGTCAACTCCGGATAAATTGGAAGGGCTAAAGTCTCGACTGCGGCTTTCTCCGCATGGGGCATGGACATCCTGCTGACCCCAAGGTCGGCAACGCAATTCTGTTTATGAAGGGGGATCGGGTAATAAACGGCAACGCCGATTGATTGCTCCAGGAGAAAATTTTTCAGTTTGTCCCTGTCAGGAACACGAATGACATATTGGTTATAAATATGGAAATCAATGTCTTTTTCAGCGGCGGCCTGATCTTCATAAACGGCATGGGGCAACTGCACATATCCAGCATTCACCAGGCCTGCTTGCTGAAACAGCTCTTTATAATGAGCGGCATTCCTGCGTCTGGCACTGTGCCATTTATGCAGATGCCTGAGCTTCACATCAAGTATTGCCGCCTGCATGGCATCAAGGCGAAAATTTCCGCCAACAACCACATGATGATACTGGGTGATATCACCGTGTACCCGCACAACCCTAAGCCAGTCGGCAAGCCGCTCATCACTGGTAACAACCATTCCTCCGTCACCCATACCGCCCAGATTTTTGCTGGGGAAAAAAGAGAAACAGCCACAATCTCCCATGCTTCCGGCTCGCCGCCATTGCAGGTTGTTGTCTTTCATCGATGGATAGGAGGAACCGATTGCCTGGGCGGCATCTTCCACCACAGGAATATCAAGCCGGCCGGCCATTTCAAGCAATGGATCCATATCGGCGCACTGGCCGAAAAGATGCACAGGCATTATGGCTTTTATTTTATCTTTGAGCGAGATATCTGATAAAAGATCAGCCACCTTTGCCGGGTCAATATTATATGTATCCGGATCAATATCGGCAAAAACAGGTTCAGCACCAAGACGGAGAATACTACCCATGGTGGCAAAAAAAGTATAGGGCGTGGTAAGAACGAGATCACCTGGCCCGATCCCGAGTGCCATCAGACTGGCAAGCAATGCGTCCGTACCGCTGGACATGCCGATGCCGTCCTTTGTGCCGCAATAGCGGGCGACATTTTTCTCAAAGGACTCCATTTGCGGCCCGAGAATATAACGGGTTGAGTCAACCGTCTCTTTTATTGCCGCCATGATTTCATCATTAAGCGGATCAAGTTGTGCTTTTATGTCAAGTAAAGGAACATGCATATTTGTTGGGTTCCACGGTAAAATTATAAGAGGCAATGACTTTTATGAGTTAATGCCGTCATTCCCGCATGTTTTTAGCGGGAGATAAGCGCAGACTTCGATCCAGGAATCTTGTTCCCTAGAAGGGGTTTAGGTTGAAGGTTGAAGGTTGAAGGGAAAACCCTACAATCTCCAATTATTTTTTGCTCTGTGCCTCTGTGCCTCTGTGCCTTTGTGCCTTTGTGCCTGCCTATTCCTGCCACTGGCTGGAGACATTTTCCAGGAAATAACGAATATCAGGGATTTCCTGCTCAAGATATTTTTTCATTTTTTTCAACAGATTTGCTTCAATCTGACGCACCCGCTCCCTGGAAATGCCAAACTGGTCGGCAATGTCCTGCAGAGTAAGGGGCTCATCGCTCAACAAACGGAAAGAGAGAATGGTCTGCTCTTTGGGATTCAAGGTATCTTTAAGCTTATCTAAAATCTCCGCCATCCGTTCCTTGATTTCAATATCTGCCACCACCTCTTCCACCGACTGACCAAGATCGGGCAGAAAACTCTTCTGCTCATCCTCCGAATCATCCCGCACAGGACTCTCAAGAGAGACATCCCAGTTGTCCATGCGCTGGGACATTTCAATGACTTCACTTTCCTTCACCCCAAGCCTCTCGGCCAGCAATTTTGGTTCCGGCTTGAAACCCTGGGACTCAAGAAGTTTCTTTTCTTTATTAAGGCTGAAAAAAAGTTTGCGCTGTGCCTGGGTCGTCCCTATTTTTACCAGACGCCAGTTATCCATGATAAATTTCAGTATATAAGCCCGGATCCAGTAGGCTGCATAATAGGAGAATTTGACACCTCGATAGGGATCAAATTTCTTCACGGCCTGCACCAGGCCAACATTTCCTTCCTGGATGAGATCAAGGAAATTCTGCATCCAGTACTTCTGGAAATCCATGGCAACCTTGACAACCAGGCGCAGATTAGCTGTTACAAGCTGATATGCGGCTTCAGGGTCGCCATCTTCATTGAAGCGCTTTGACAGCTCTTCGGTTTCCTCCTTGGAAAGAAGCTTATGCTGGCTGATCTCCTGCAGATAACGGTGCAGCCCCGGATGACTGACGGCCGGAAGATTTTTGTCATCCGGCAAGGCCAGCAGCGGATGATAGACCTCCGGCTCACTTGTATCTATTTTATTTTGTGTCATAATTGCTATGCAGGATAATAATACCGTTCTGTTTGCTTCCTTGACAAAGGCCAGTCACCACTTTATAAGCTCCTCAACGAATTAAACCGGCATAAAAGTAAAAAATTACAAAAGAGATGTTGAAGCCGATGAGCATACAGACTATTTTATGTAACCTTTTGTTTCCGAACAAGAACAATAAATAATACATTATTTTATAAAATTTCGCTAGAAGGCTATCCGAGAATAGCAATTTTTTCTCTAATCGAGCAATACTTAGATAAATACCGCTGTCATATAAATGATTTCGAAGTATCGCAGGCTCGCTACCTTCGAGGATTTTTTTTTAAGTATGGCAAAGAGTTGGGGAGATAAATGGTAACTTCTCCAAAAGTGGTGGTAAAACTCCTGGATCGGAGTCTTCGCTTACCTCCCGATAACGACATTCGGGGATGACGATCGTAACTTCCCGTAAATCCGTCATCGGAGTCCGCGCTTACCTCCGGTATGCTTTTAGCCGGAAGTAAGCGAAGACTCCGATCCAGAAAGTCAAAAATAACTACTTACCACCACTTTTGGAGAAGTTACGATAAATGTAGACATCCGATAAGCGAGTTTAACGAGACATCCGATAAGCGAGTTTAACGAGACATCCGATAAGCGAGTTTAACGAGACATCGAGAATGTCCTTCTCAAAGAACCTCCTAAAAAAACGAGAGTAGTAATACATCATGCCCCAAGACACTATACGAAATTTCAGCATTATTGCCCATATCGACCACGGCAAATCAACGCTTTCCGACAGGCTCATCCAGAAATGCGGCATGGTGACGGACCGTCAGTTCAAAGACCAGCTGCTGGACAGTATGGATATTGAAAGAGAGCGCGGCATTACCATCAAAAGCCAGACCATCTGCCTGCCCTATAAAGCCAAAGACGGCAAACTATACTCGCTTAACCTTGTCGATACTCCCGGCCATGTTGATTTCAGCTATGAAGTCTCCAGAGCTCTTTCCTCCTGCGAAGGAGCGTTGCTCCTCATTGACGCGGCCCAGGGTGTTGAAGCCCAGACCCTGGCAAACCTCTACCTGGCCATGGACTATGATCTGGAAATCATCCCGGTCATCAACAAAATCGACCTTCCCTCCGCCGACCCGGAAAGCGTTGCCATGCAGATAGAGGAGGATCTTGGCCTTGAAGCAGAGCACATCCAGCTCTGTTCTGCAAAAACCGGAGAAGGGGTTGATGATATTCTTGAGGCCATCGTTAAATATCTCCCTCCTCCCAAGGGCGATGCCGATGCCCCCCTGCAGGCGCTGATCTTTGATGCCAATTATGATTCCTTCCGCGGCACCATCATCTCCTGCCGCATTATAAACGGCAGGATCAAAGCGGGCGATACCATGCTGTTTATGGCAAACAAGATCAGCTACAAAGTTGACGAAGTCGGTCTGTTCGGCCTGGTGCGCCAACCCCGCAAAGAATTACGGGCTGGCGAGGTGGGCTATATCCTGGCCGGAATAAAAACAGTAACCGACACCAAACCGGGCGACACCATCACCTTAAAAGATGCACCGGCTTCGGAGCCGCTGCCCGGCTTCAAAGAAATTCAACAGGTAGTATTTTCATCAATTTATCCCATTTCCACAGATGAATACGAGAACCTGGCGTCCGCCATGGAGAAACTGACCTTAAACGATGCCTCCCTCACCTACCAGAAAGATTCATCCACTGCCCTTGGTTTCGGCTTTCGCTGCGGCTTTCTCGGACTACTCCATCTGGAGGTCATCCAGGAAAGACTGGAAAGGGAATTTGATATTCCCCTCATCCTCACCGTGCCGTCGGTCTGCTACCATTTTCACCTGGAAGACGGCACCATGAAAGAAATAGACAATCCGGCCTATTTCCCCGATCCTTCGACAATCTCACGAACCGAGGAGCCTTTTATCAAGGCAACCATACATATTCCGGAACGTTACATGGGGTCGGTCATGACACTGTGCATGGAACGCCGCGGCGAAAACACCCATTACCATTATCCCATGCCGGGCCGCATTGAGTTTACCTGTGAAGTACCCCTGGCCGAGGTTATCTATGATTTTTATGATCGTCTTAAATCAATCACCCAGGGTTACGGCTCCTTTGATTACAAACTCATCGACTACCGGAAAAGCGACCTGGTGAAACTTGACATCCTGGTCAATGGAGAACGGGTTGACGCCCTCTCCCAGCTCGTCTACCGTGCCAACGCGCGTCAACGGGGACTGCATGCCTGCGAACGACTCAAGGAGGAAATTCCCCGTCAGATGTTCAAAATCGCCATCCAGGGCGCTATCGGCGGCACCATTATTTCCCGCACGACTATTGCCGCCCTGCGCAAAGACGTCACCGCCAAATGCTACGGCGGTGACATCAGCCGAAAACGAAAACTGCTGGAAAAACAAAAAGCAGGAAAAAAACGAATGAAAACAGTGGGCAATGTGGACATTCCGCAGAAGGCATTTCTGGCGGTGCTGAAGTCTGAGGAAAGATAGAAACGAGGCTGAAGGTTAAAGGAGAAAATATCCTCATTCGTAGCGGAAAAACAAAAAAATTACCAGGTAAGATAAACCTGGACGCCGAACCGGGTGACAGACTGATCATCAAGACACCCGGCGGCGGTGGATTTGGTAAAAAAAATGATTAGCCTTTTTTATCCTGACATTTTTGAGCCAGAACACAAACCCCTTTTTTCTGCAGTATTTCTGCGATCTCCTCTTCGGAAAGAATAGAGTTCTTTTTTTGGCTCAAGTAAACGAGGCAATCAGAGCAGACATTTAATGCCCTGCGATAATCCTCTACCTCGGCGGCTACCACCCAGCAGGGCTTGCTGTCATTCCGGCGAGCCGAACACTCACCCTTATTGCATTGCATGATATTCCAACAATACCATCCAGGCGCCTCAGACATACCATACTCCTCAATTAATGCAGCTGATCCCAGCATACCTCTCTCTCCCGTTTAAGATATCCATATTGATCAAAAAAGCATCTGATTTCATGTGACAAGAGCCAATTAACCATTAACCGACAAAGCGGTCAAGCGCAGAAATCAAATTTTCTCTTCCTTCTCCTGTTTTTGCGGAAAATAAAACGCGTTCATCCTCTGAAACACCAAAGCCGGCGTCAAGAACAGCCCTCTGCTGATGCCGTTTATTCGATGTCAATTTATCCTGCTTGGTGTACACAAGCAGCATTGGTATATGTTCATTTTTGAGCCAGGTGACAAGCTCCAGATCCTGCTCCTTCACCCCGTGACGAATATCAACGATGACAACCACACAACTAAGACTCTGCCGTGTGACGATATAGGACGAAATAAGGTCTTTCCATTCATTTTTTATTTTCAGTGGAACCTTGGCAAAACCATAGCCGGGCAGATCAACCAGATACAGGGTCTCATCCAACAGAAAAAAATTAAGACTCTGGGTTTTCCCGGGCACGGAGCTGACCTTCACCAGCTTCCTCCGGTTGAGCAGCTTATTGATCAGGCTTGATTTACCGACATTTGATCGACCGGCAAAGGCGATCTCCGGCAAATTATCCTCGGGCAGCTGACTGGTTTTAAAAACACTCTTTATAAAATGGGCTCGACTGCCCTGCCATTTTTCGTGCATCATCACTCCCTCTTACAAACTACAGGACCTTATTTAAAGCATATTCAACAATTCCCTCCGCACCTGCTTTAAGCAGACCGGGGACAAGATCACGTACCTCGTGCTCCGAAATAACCGTCTCAACGGAAAACCATTGTGTCTGATAGAGCGGGGCCACAGTGGGGGCATTCATACTTGGAAGCATACCAATGACGGCGTTCAGTTTTTCTTTGGGCACATTCATTTTCAGGCCGACAATATTTTCCGCCCGTAATGCGCCCTGAAGCAGCATGGCTATATTTTCGATTTTCTCCCGCTTCCATGGATCAGCCCAGGCCTGTTTATTGGCAATAAAGCGGGTATTGGACGTCATCAGTTCATAAATAATTTTCAATCCATGGGCGCGGATGGTTGATTCGGTTTCCGTTACTTCAACAATGGCGTCGGCAAGTTTTGAGACAACCTTGGCCTCGGTTGCTCCCCAGGAAAACTCAATATCTACATTGATATTTTTTTCTGCAAAAAAACGTTTTGTATATCCAACAAGTTCTGTTGAGATCTTCTTGCCCTCAAGATCTTCCAGAGTTTTTATATCTGAATCTCCAGGCACTGCAATGACCCATCGGGTCGGCTTGCGACTGACCTTGGAGTAAATGAGATCCTCCACCACCACCACATCGGATTCGTTTTCCTGAATCCAGTCTTTTCCAGTAATACCGGCATCAAGAATGCCGTTTTCAATATAGCGGCTCATCTCCTGGGGCCGGCAGATAGAGCAGGACAGCTCCGGATCATCAATCTCAGGGAAATAATTACGTGAAGAGAGTTTTATCTTCCAACCCGACTTGGCAAACAGTTCAATTGTCGCCTTTTCCAGGCTTCCTTTCGGTATTCCCAGTTTCACTACATTCATTTCTTATATACCTCCTGCGGATCAAACACAGGTTCATCCTTAATGATCAATTCATTGCCGATCACCCGGCGGAAAAAACAGCTGCGATAGCCCTTGTGACAGGCTGCACCTCCAAGCTGCTCAACCTTAAAAACCACGGTGTCTTCGTCACAATCAACAAGAATCTCTTTTATAAGCTGCACATGATTGGACGATTCCCCCTTCAACCAGAGATTATTGCGTGACCTGCTCCAGTAATGGGCTTTTCCCGTCTCCAGGGTTTTTTGCCAGGACTCTTCATTGATATAGGCCAGCATGAGCACCTCGCCCGTTTCGTAATCCTGGGCTATTGCCGGCAACAGTCCGTTTCCTTTATTAAAATTCAACATTGTCATTCTTTTTTATATCCTGCGTTTTTTTCTTATTTTCAAAGTCTCGTTCCTTTTCCATAAAATGGATTATGCACGAAGTTCGAAAACGGCAGTACTCAACGGGATGGGCACAACGTGCATTTTCGGAATCGACCTTTTCTTTATATTTTTCACAAAGCAATTCCATTTCATCCACCAAAATATCCGAGATGGACGGCGTAAAAAAAGTCCCCGATTTAGGTAAAGGGCAAAGTATGCCCATATCTCTCTTTTGTCAACCTTTACAAAACTGCCTCACAGGCAGGAATTTGTTTTATTTATTAGCCTGTAACAAAGCTTTTTCTTGAAAAAAATGGATAAGGCGTGATAAAATTATTTTCTATGGAAAAAAATAAAACCACCCACAAAATTCTCGTTGTCGATGATGAACAAGTCGTTCGAGACACTTTCTCACGCCTCCTTGACTATTCAGGTTATGAATGTCTCACCGCAAAAAACGGCCTCAAGGCCTTGGAAATTCTAAAAGAAAACAAGTTTTCCATCCTTCTTTCCGACATCAATATGCCCGTTATGAATGGCATTGAACTACTGCGAAATGTTATTGGGAAGCATAAAGACATGGCGGCTATAATGATCAGCGGCATAGACGATAGAGAAACCGCCATCAACTGCCTGGAACTCGGCGCCTATGGGTATATTATCAAGCCGGTGCAAATGAATGAACTACTCATTAATGTTGCCAACGCCTTACATCGCAGAGAATTAGAAATTCTCAACAGAAAGTACAATACCCAATTGCAGCAACTCGTTGCCGAACGTACCGAAGAACTGACACTTGCCAAGGAAGAAACAATTATGACCTTGGGCAAGGCAGCAGAATTCCGCGACAATGAAACAGCCCAGCACACTTACAGAATGAGCCATTTCTGCCGGCTGCTTGCCCAAAAATACGGCCTTCCCGAGGAAGAATGCGAGCAGATTCGCCTGGCCAGTCCTTTACACGATATCGGTAAAATCGGCATTTCGGACACCATACTTCTTAAGCCGGGCCGCTTAACTCCGGAAGAATTTACTATCATCCAGGAGCATAGCACCATCGGCTACAGGATTCTGGCAGACGCGCAATCTGAACTTTTGCGTCTCGGCGCCTCCATTGCCTACACCCACCATGAAAAGTTCGATGGCAGCGGATACCCGCGGGGTCTTAAAAATACAGAGATTCCAATTGAAGGGAGGATAGCGGCGATCTGTGATGTTTTTGACGCCCTGACCACTGACAGAGTATACAAAGATGCTATACCGGTTGATAAGGCGCTGGATATTTTAAAAGAAGGACGGGGCAGCCATTTTGACCCGCAATTACTCGACATCTTTTTAGACAATCTTGATGACGTCCTGCTCATTAAAGAAAAATGCGCTGACGAATAGCTTCAATCAGGCTGAAATCTTGAATTTCTTCACCAAATTCTGCAGGCTTGCAGCCAACTCCACAAGTTCACCGGTTGAAGCGCCTATCTTATGTAACTCTGCACCACTCGCCTTGATTTCCTGATCAATCTGCTCGATATTTCCCCCGACTCGTCCTGAAAACTTTTTCAAGTTTCACCGATCCAGGCTGCAAGAAAATCACGTTACAATTTTTCTCTCCCTTCATTTTTTTAATGATTTTCTCGCAACTTTCATTAAGCTAAAGGAAACAACTCCTGGTATCCTTTTTTTTCATAAAACATCAAACACCTGACCGATATCCTCCATTTTCAACATGAGCACTTCAAATGACACCATAAAGGCTCTCAAGAGCTTGTTTCAACAATGCCGCTCAGAAATGAATATGTTCATCACTGAACCTCTGATCAAGCAGTGGGACAATGTTGACATTGCAGAACAGATGCCATTTCTGCAGGATATTAGCGTGTACGACGATGAACTGCTCAATGCCTCAAAAAATAATCAAAAAATTAGAATAATACTCCTCCAGGAAGTGACAAAGAGGGAAAATCAGCTCAGCAATCTGCAAGCAGATATCACTTTAAGCAATCTTCCCGAAGAAGAAACCCATAGAAATGCCCTTAAACTTCAGAGTGACTGCGCCACATTGCAATCACATTTATATACCCTGCAGCAATACAGAAAAATCCTCACCACCAATGCGCTACGCGTCCATGAAGGCCTGACTCTCCATACCGTTTTCACCCTTGCCGAACGAGAATCAACACGACGAAAAAAGAAAAAAGAATTATTTGAAACGGGATTTAACCTTTCCTGCAGCATAACGAATGCCGGCAACTGCCCTGAAAAACAGATAACCC
>DAOUUW010000012.1 GCA_030667965.1 Deltaproteobacteria bacterium | reverse complement strand
TCTACAGCCGGAATCCTACGAGATGTACCGGAAGTTGATTAATGTAGAGCCGGACGGCACGAAAAAGGAGTTTGTCCTCTACTCGGTGAAAAAAGGAGTGGAGAAAACAGCGGCCCTGTTTCTGTCGCCGGCCAGCGAGAAAGGAAGGACTACCCTGCGCTTGAATGACAATATGTGGTTGTATATTCCCAATGTGGGCAAACCGATTCGCATCACCAGCCTGCAGTCCGTGGTGGGCGGTGTTTTCAACAATTCGGATATCCTGCGCCTTGATTACAGCGCTGAATATGATGCTGAAGGTCTTGTTGATGAGGGAGATACCTACCTGCTTGACCTGAAAGCAAAAACAGGGGCCATTGCCTATGACCGTCTGAAGATGCGGGTGGACAAGCAAACCGTGGTACCGACAACCATTGAGTGCTATGCTGCCAGTGGTATGCTGATCAAGACCCTCTACTACAGGGAAAACAAGGATTTTGGCGACGGATTGGTGCGCCCGTCGGTGCTTGAAACGGACAGTCCGCTCTATAAGGGTTATAAGTCTGTTATGATCTATGCCAAAATCACAAAAAAAGAACTGGCTGATGAGGTGTTTACCCTCAATTATCTGCCCCGGGTGGATGAACTGCGTTGAAAGTGCAGCGAGCCATGGGAGAGAAATCCGTCTGTTTGCAGGTTTATTCGTGTTTCCTGCTGCTCCTTGCCGGTTTTGTTTTTTTCCCACAGCCCTGTCTCGCAGGGGATGAGTTCAGCTTTGATCCGGATGAATTTGAAAAAAAGAACCTGCAGTGGGGAGGCTATGGGGAGCTGAAAGCCGAACATATGGATATCAACCAGGGATCAGCCTTTTCCCTGCTTAATTTCTTCGATTCGCCCATATCAACCCTTGACCGTATGAGCGGCACCCTGCAGATTGACGGCAGTTATAGTTACGGCATTGCCGGGGTTCACTGGACCCTGCAGGCCATGGGACAACAGGATGATATCGGTTGGTACGACAGGGCCGATATCTTTGAGGCCTATGTCAGTCTTCAGCCGACCCCGCATGTCAGGGTAGATATCGGCAAAAAATCTTATAAATGGGGCAAGGGCTATGCCTGGAATCCGGTGGGTTTTCTGAACCGGCCCAAGGATATCAATAACCCTGAAGAGTCTTTGGAAGGCTATAATATTGTTGAAATAGACAGTATTAAAAGTTTTTCCGGCCCCCTGCGAACCCTGGCTTTTACCGCAGTGGCGCTGCCTGTCCGGCAGGGAGTGAATGAGGATTTCGGCGAAATAAATAACATCAATCTGGCGGCCAAACTCTATTTTCTCTACCGTGACACGGATATCGACCTTGTTTTCTATACCGGCAACAGCCGCTCAAGTCGTTACGGTATTGATTTTTCCAGGAATCTGGCAAGTAACTTTGAAATCCACGGGGAACTGGCCTGGACCCCGCAGCAGAAAAACATTTTTCTCATGCAGGACGGCAGTGTTGTTGCCCGGGAAGAATCCTCCATGTCCGCCCTGCTTGGCCTGCGTTATCTGTCAGAAAATGACATAACCAGTATTGTTGAATATTATTATGCTGAAAGCGGGTACAGCGAAACGGACATGGATCGTTTTTTCCAGCTCATCGAGGATGGGCATAACCTGTTTCTTCAATCAGCAGACACTGCTTTTCTTGATAGAGCGCGGGATCTGAGTCTGAAAGGCTATGGCAAACCCCAGCCGGGGCGCAATTACCTCTATGGCAAGTTTACATGGAAAGAGCCCTTTGATATGCTCTACCTGACCCCGGGGCTGACAACAGTAGTCAATCTTGATGACCAAAGCTGCTCAATAAGCCCGGAGGTCGTTTACACAGGCTTTACCAACTGGGAGTTGCGCCTGCGCATGACATTACTGGAAGGGAATGGCTTTACCGAGTTTGGCGAAAAATTAAATAGTAATAAAGTGGAATTGAGGGTGCGGTATTTTTTTTAGTTTATTGGTGCGCCGTGCGCACCCTACAGGAAACGAGGAACCAGCTTGATCCATCGTAGGGTGCGCACAGCGCACCAAATATATTTTGGAGTCTCGCGGGAGGTTCGCTTACCTCTAAAAAAAAGGAAAACAGTATGAAATGGATGCAATTTTTTACACCGGTAAGGTCAATTAACGGACAGGAGGCCAAGGAACTTGCAGCAGGCAAGGGCGCCGATGACGTCATCTTCCTTGATGTTCGCCAGCCAAGGGAATATGAGCGGTCCCATATTCCCGGCTCAAAGCTCATTCCCATAAAGGAACTGGACGAGAGGCTTGATGAGCTTGATCGTGATAAGCCCATTGTTGTCTACTGAGCCATTGGCGGGCGCAGCCGGGTTGCTGCGCAGATGTTGTCCGGCAAGGGCTTTACCAATGTCTACAATCTCAGCGGTGGTATCAAGGCATGGAATAATGAGATTGCCGTGGGGCCCCAGGATTTGGGTATGGAGCTTTTCAGCGGCAATGAGACAGCCGCCGAGACCATTGTTGTGGGTTATGGATTGGAAGAGGGCCTGCGGGAATTTTACCTGTCCATGACGGAAAAGGTCGCCGAGGAAGAGGCAAAAAAACTCTTCAGCAAACTGGCCGACATCGAGATCCTGCACCAGGATTATCTTCTTGCCCTCTATAAAGATGTGACCGGAAAATCCGTTTCCAGGGAGGAATTTGTCGCCAGGACCGTGCAGCCGGCCATGGAAGGAGGATTGACAACTGATCAATACATGGGCTTGTACCGGCCTGATCTTGAGTCGGTGCATGATATTCTTTCCCTGGCCATATCCATTGAGGCCCAGGCCCTGGATCTGTATCAGCGGGCCGCTGACAGGGCGGATGATGAAGGTGTCCGTTCCGTGCTGCAGCAGATTGCCAATGAGGAAAAAGCGCATATTGCGAGACTGGCCAATTATATAGACAGTCTCTAAACCGTCAAAGGGAGATGGTCATGTTAAAATGAGCCTTAACAACCTGAAAAAACGTTATTATCTACCACGAAGGACACGAAGCGCACGAAGAAAAAAATAAAACTATTTTTTTTCTATGTTTTTTTGCAGTTAACCCTTCGTGGCCTTCGTGTGCTTCGTGGTAAAGTAACAATTTATACGCGATTTTGACGTTACTCTTGTCAAGGAGACTACAACATGGCAAAAAAAAGATTGCTTCTTATCGGCGGCGGCCACGCCCACATGGTTACCCTGGCCAATCTGCAGACTTTTGCAGATAAGGGTTTTGATGTAACCGTCATCCAACCTTCCGACTATCATTACTATTCCGGCATGGGGCCGGGCATGCTGGGCGGAACCTACAGCCCGGATGATATCCGTTTTGCCACCAGAAAGGTGGTTGAAGGGAGGGGAGGCGTCTTTCTCAGGGACAAGGCGGTGTCAATAGATGCGGACAAACAGGTGGTTCATCTGGAGAATTCCGATCAGGAAATTCCCTATGACGTGCTGTCCTGTAACGCCGGATCTTATGTGCCGAGGGATACCGTGAGCGCCGATAGCCCGGAGATTTTTACAGTCAAACCCATCGAGGGATTACTGGCGGCAAAGCAGAAAATTCTGTCGATAAGCAAGGAGCGCTCCATCAACGTGGCCATTGTCGGCGGCGGGCCCTCATCCATCGAAATTGCCGGCAATGTCTTTCAGCTCGGACAACAGCGCTGCGTTCATAAACCCAATATTTATCTCTTTGCGGGTAGGAAACTGCTTTCCCGTGTACCGGAACGTATCGGCAACCTGGCACGTATTTCCTTGACAGACCGCGGGGTTCATGTGCTTGAAGGGACCTATGTGCGCGACATTACGGCTGGGCAGGTCAGTCTGGAAAACGGCCGAAGCTATGACGCCGATGTAATATTTCCTGCTGTGGGCGTCAAGCCCTCGCCTATTTTTGCCCGCTCCGGGCTGCCTGTGGGGCCGGATGGCGGCCTGCTGGTGAACCGTTTTCTGCAGTCCACAGCCCATGCCAATATTTTCGGCGGCGGCGACTGCATTTATTTTGAACCGGAGCCATTGGACAAGGTCGGTGTGTACGCGGTACGGCAAAACCCGGTGTTGTATCACAACATGATGGCATCACTGGAAGGGGCGGCGCTGCAGGCCTTTGATCCGGGCGGCAAATACCTGCTTATTTATAATCTTGGCAGCGATACCGGCATACTATGCAAATGGTCCCTTATATTCTCCGGAAAGCTTGCCTTTCGTATCAAGGACTATATTGATCGCAAGTTTATGCAAAAGTTTCAGTCCATGGAATAAGACAGGAAATCAATGTTTCACGAACGATATAAAAGCGGCAACACACCCTGGGAGATTCATAGAGCGGATCGTAACCTCATTAACATGGTGCATAATACCCCCATAGATCCATGCAGGGTGATCGATATTGGCTGCGGTACGGGAAATAATGTTATTTGGCTGCATGAGCAGGGCTTTGCTGCCGTTGGCATCGACCACACGGGAATAGCCATAGAGCGTGCCCGGGAAAAGGCCCGGCAGGAAAAGGCCGACTGCAAATTTTATGTGCTTGATTTTCTGGCAAATTCCATTCCCGGCGCACCCTATGATTTTGCCTTTGACCGGGGCTGCTTTCATCATTTTCTCGAATTTGACAAGCTGGAGCAATGTGCCGAAAAGGTGGCGGATGTTTTAATTGATGGCGGGCTGTGGCTGACATTGACCGGCAGCGCGGACGAAACCCGTAAAGGACCCGGTCCGCCCCAGCTTAGCGCACGGCAGATTGTTAACGCGGCAGAACCTTATTTTGAGATTTTGTCTCTTGTTGCAAACCATTTTGACACCGATCAGGTGGTGCCGGCCAGAAACTGGGTCAGCCTGATGAGGAAGAGAAAGGCGCAATGAAATACTTTTTCCTTCATCGTTTTTGATATAGCCGAAGCTGTACTCCACCTTGACTTACTACGTTCCATCATAATTCTTGTTACGACTTCCCGATTAAGTTTTTATTTTTGCGCTATAATATAATAATGGCAATTATGGTTTATTGTGGTATTATATGTCAATTTGTATTATTTTTTAATAATTATGCCGTAAAATTGAGAATTTTACCAGCACTTCAAAAAAAATGAAGGATGCAAGACATTAACATATCAACTTTCCAGCTTAAAGTTTATTAAACAAAAACATATAGTTACAACATAAGCCACACAATCATTAAGATAAGGGGGGAAAGTTGAGTTAGCATATTTAAATTGAAGAACGTAGCTCCATCAAATGACAGAGAATCCATAATAAGGAGACTTGAAAAATGCCCTTTAAATTTCTCAATCCGAGCATTATCCGCCGAAGCGCACCGTTCAAAGTTGATGGTCTGGCAATTCCGTATCCTGAATTTGTCCCTAAACTCTATAATCTTTGTATAAGCCTTGGTTTCAGTAGAGGTCTGATAATGCCGTCCAGGGCATTTTGCTCAGATGAAAACCAAGGGTGGCCAATTATATTGTTAACCAAACATTTCGGCACCTTTCCCTTTAATCATGGGCGTGTTGGCGGCATAGTCTCCATTGACCGTCATGGCCCCCATGCCAATCATGGTGAGGACTCTCTCCTTCTCCAGGCCTGCCATGTCGGCTATGATCCGGGGACAGGAATTTATGGGCAATGCACCAGGCCTAAGATGAAAGGCACATGTATAAATGCATCCTGCGGTAAGATAACGCATGTTATCACCCCATATCTTGAACAGTATCAGTTTGCTAAAGATCGCATTTTTTTACACCATGACGACAAAGGTAATCATTTGATTACAGTCAAAAATTCTTTTATTGATTTTCTCTCTTATCCGGTTAAGCAAGGTTTAGTGCTTCGCCTGGAAGATATCGTAAAAATGTCGGAAAGCGGCCAAATTTTGCCAAAGGCAACAATTAGTACCTCTCATGTCTATGAGGTTTCCGAAGACTTCCGAAAACGCATTGATTCCACCGGCTATACATGGAAGGGTGGTGAAGGGGAGAGTATCGGCGATCATCTCACAGTCGACCTCTTTTATTTCCGTGAAGATTTCCATGAAACCGATGAGGCCATTCTTCTTGAAAGAAGCCTCATTCAATTCATGCCAAGCATCGTCACAGCCAAGAATCCTTCGTTGCAAGCAGCCAAAATCAATATTCAGTTGGAATTCGCCAGGACTGTGGAGTCTATCCGTCGGGGTGTTGATTACCAAGGCAAGAATCTCCTCTTTGTCTCGGGCCTTAATATTGATATCTCAGAATTTGAGGGCTTCCCGGCGACCACTTATTTTGTGCCCTGGGCTGCCCATATTCAGTTGAAGGATGGAACCCCAAAAGAGTTTGAACACCCTGTTGAACAGGATAAACTTTTTGCCATGCTCATGGAGCAGGAAAGCGTTAACCCGGATCTGACAGATTTAAAAGGTGAGATTGGTCGAATGATGGCAGCGCCACGCTTTGATATCCGTTCACCTCATTAGATTGTGTAGCACAAAAGATCAAATTTGCCACATTTCATTGATGTATTCTCTCTGAGGGTTTTACATTATAGAAATGTGGCTGTTTTGTCTTCCTGTCTAAATTACCTCGCAGATATTTTATTTCGTAAGCGTTTTCCGGGTCAACTGCAACTATATTCTTTGTGCAGATTCTAATGCTCGCTCGTGCCACACCAGATCCCCGCAAAAAAGACCAAGTCAATCTCAATGATGAAGAATCCCGGATAATGCCATCATCGGACAAGTGGTTCGAACAGGCATATAACGCCCAGGCTGCTGTTGATGTTGATACCATGCTTATGACCTGGAATGGTGTTCGGTAGATTTATTGATGTCTGCCGAATATTCTTGTTGCGATTTCCCGATTAAGTTTTCATTTCGTACTATAAATAGTAGTAGCAATTATGATTTGTTGTGGTAGTATTTTTCGTTGTGTGAATTTCCATAATAATTATTCGGTACTTAAGTAACCTGATGCCAATCAATAGATTGGAATAGGACAGAGCTGTAAAGTTGATGATGGTCATCAAAATTTTATTTTATTACTCGGTAATTTTGATAGTCTCGTAAAAAGTCACAAACACCCCTGTTGGTCGAGGAAAGTGAAGACTCCGAATGACACCTTTTCTTGACTTTTTACGAGGTAATCAATTTTTTTTTGTTAAATTTTTCAATTCCAACTGAAGCAGAATAAAGGAGACCTGCAAAAATGCCCTATAGATTTGTTAATCCAATTATTGTCCGCAAAAACGCACCGTTCAAAATTGATGGTCTGGCGATTCCGTATCCTGAATTTGTCCCTAAACTCTATAATCTTTGTAGGAGCCTTGGCTTCAGAAAAGGTTTGATAATGCCATCCAGGGCGTTTTGCTCAGATGAAAACCAAGGGTGGCCAATTATTTTGTTAACCAAACATTTCGGCACCTTTCCCTTTAATCATGGCCGTGTTGGTGGCATAGTGGCCATTGACCGTCATGGCCCCCATGCCCATCATGGCGAGGACTCTCTCCTTCTCCAGGCCAGTCATGTCGGCTATGATCCGCAGACAGGATTTTATGGGACATGTACCAGGCCTAAGATGGAAGGCCATTGTGTAAATGCATCCTGCGGTAAGATAACGCATGTTATCACCCCTTATCTCGAACAATACCAGTTTGCCAAAGAGCGCATTTTTCTACACCGTGACGACAGAGACAATCACCTGATTACAATCAAAAATTCTTTTATTGATTTTATCTCTCATCCGGTAAAGAATGGTTTGGTGCTTCGTCTGGAAAATATTGTCAAGATGTCGGACAACGGCCAAATTCTGCCATCGGCAGCATTGAGCACCTGTCAGACCTATGAAGTTTCCGAAGGCTTCCGAAATCGCATTGATACCACCGGCTATACATGGAAAAATGGTGAAGGAGAGAGTATCGGTGAATATCTAACAGAAGACCTTTTTTATTTCCGTGAAGATCTTCATGAAACAGATGAGTCCATTCTCCTTGAAAGAAACCTCATCGAATTCATGCCATCCATCATCACCTCCATGAATCCTTCGTTGCGAGCAGCTAAAATTAATATCCAGCTGGAATTTGCCAGGACTGTGGAGTCTATCCGGCGGGGTGTTGATTACCAAGGCAAGAACCTCCTCTTTGTGGCGGGCCTCAATATTGATATTTCAGAATCTGATGAATATCCGGCAATGACCTATTTTGTGCCTTGGGCTGCCCATATTCAGTTGAAGGACGGAACCCCAAGGGAATATATCCATCCGGTGGAGCAGGATAAACTTTTTGAAATGCTCATGGATGAGTCTATTGTAAACCCGGAAATAATTGATTTAAAAGAAGAGATTAGTCGAATGATGGAAGCGCCACGCTTTGATATCCGCTCACCCCAAAAGATGTAGAGTACTTACGATAATTTTAGCCACATTTCATTGATGTATTATCTTTAGGAGGCTATCCGAGAATAGTAATTTTTTCTCAAATCGAGGCATTTTTAAAAAATAAGCTCATTCTATATGTGATATCGGAGTCTCGTAAACTCGCTTATCTACGAGCATTATTTTTTCGAAATAACGAGATAAGCGTAGACTTCGAGAGTTGGGGGAAAAGGGTATTCTCGGACAGCCTTCTGGATAGTTTTACATCAAAGTAATGTGGCTGTCTCCTCTCTGAATCACCCCGCAGAATTTTATCTTGAAAGCATAGGAATTTCCATTTTTTGTTTTTTTTTAGACAGGATTAACTGGATTTTTTTATCATGTCTATCTTGTTGATCCTGTCTAAAGCCCGCCCGTAGGGCGCTAAGTTCATTTACTCATAAACAAAGAAAGATATGAAAAACCACATCAAGAAGGACAGTCCAATAATTTTTTTCATATAAAATAATGAATAGGCATTCATTATTTTCTTGACATTATCAAAAAAAGAGCTTCTTTTGTTCCGAATCCGTCAGCCATGTTGCCAGTGCGGTCCTCAGCTTTCTGCCCATGACTGAACGACGATAGTAATGAGATGGACTACTTGTAGCATATTCATTTTTTATTATATTTTTCTCGACAGTTATTCTTGTCGAATCTAAATTCATTTTCAAAAATTTAAACAGATTTAAGTGTGTAACACCTGTTAGCAGAACAACATTACTTCACCATTGTTTACAACCCGCTAATAACGTAAACTTTCTCTAAAGAGGAGAATTGATGAACACTTTGTTTCTGTCGCTATCCTTTATTCTTGCCGGCGGACTAGTTGCGCTTTTACTGTCCCGATATTTCACTCTAATGAAACTGGCGGCCATAGTTACTATTTCCGCCGGTTGTCTTATCGGTCTCTCTTCATCCTTATTCCGACTGTTTGGCTCCAGTACTGCTGCAACAGCATCGTGGGACTGGATGCATATCTTCATCCTCTCATTTAAGCTCGACAGCGTATCAGCCTTTTTTCTCATTCCCATCTTTGTTGTTTCTCCACTTGCAGTGCTCTACAGCTTTCATTATATGAACAACAAGGAAAAATCGCTCAGAACAGCAGTTAACTATTTCTTTTTTGCCATTCTGGTTGCTTCCATGGTACTGGTTGTTTTAGCTGCCAATATTATCACCTTTGCCCTGGCCTGGGAGATCATGTCACTTTCTTCCTATTTCCTGGTGGTTTATGACTATCAGGTGAAGGCAAACAGGAGGGCGGGCTATCTTTATTTCATCTTTGCCCAGGGCGGCGCCATGTTTCTTTTTGCCGCATTTGCCCTGATTTACAGCTATACCGCAAGTTTTGATTTTGTCGGCCTCGCCGCCATGCCTGACTCAGTCAAACTTATTGTCTTTTTGCTTATTTTGACCTGCTGTGGCTCCAAGGCGGGCGTTATGCCTCTCCACATCTGGCTGCCCTATGCTCATCCCGCCGCACCAAGTCATGTTTCCGCCATTATGTCCGGAGTGATGATCAAGGTGGGCATCTACGGCATTGTACGATTTTACCTCTTACTGGCGCCAACATCTGTTCTTTTCGGCCAGATCATCATTGCTCTTGGTATCATTTCCGGTATTCTCGGGGTAGTCTACGCCATTGGCAAACACGATATCAAACGGCTGTTGGCCTATCACAGTGTCGAAAACATCGGTATCATCATGATGGGTCTCGGTGTCGGCATGCTGGGTATGGCCACCGGCAATAAGACCATGGCGGCTTTCGGCTTTGCCGGTGGCTTGCTTCATGTGTTCAACCACTCTCTGTTCAAATCATTGCTCTTCCTGGGAGCAGGCGCGCTCATTCAGCAGACAGGTACTGCTATGATTGATCAACTCGGCGGCCTGATGAAAAAAATGCCGTTGACCGGCAGGTCCTTTCTGGTCGGTTCCATCTCCATTTCCGGCCTGCCGCCGTTCAATGGTTTTATTAGTGAATTTCTGATCTATTATGGGGCCTTTCATGGCCTTACTCCCTATGGGGTATCTTTTTTCCCCTCAGCGCTGGTTATTATTTCTCTGGCACTCATCGGTGGATTGGCCGCAGCCTGTTTTTCCAAGGTGGTCGGCATTGTTTTTCTTGGCGAGCCCAGAAACGATTCTTATGCCCGGGCATCCGAAGCGGGAATGCTCATGGTACTTCCCCAGCTTGTATTGGCCGCGGCCTGTCTCGTCATCGGCATCTGGCCTCATTACTTCGTTCAGGCCTCCTTTCAGGCAATTCCCCTGGTTGCCGACTTTGAGACCACACAGTTTATGCCGCTCATGACCAATATCGCCCGGACGGCAGCTCTGTTTCTGTTCCTCTTTATCATCATCGAGGCCCTTAGAAGGTTTCTCTATAGGGGCAAGGAGATCACCCGTTCCGGAACCTGGGGCTGCGGTTTTACCCAGCCCACTGTTCGCATGCAATACACCGGTACATCCTATGCAGACACCATGACTGATTTTTTCCGTCCCTTTGTCCGGATTCATAAAAAATATTCCGGCATAGATAAAATTTTCCCCGGTCAGACAACCTACAGTTCCCACGTGCAGGATATTTTCGAAATCGGACTGAATAGTCTGGTTGTCCAGCCGGTTCTGTATGTGATTGGCAAACTGCGCTGGATTCAGCATGGCAACATTCAGCTCTACATTGGCTACATCATCGTAACCATTATTGTCTTGCTTCTCTTTTTCTAACCAGTAAAGAAGTTTCGTTGGATGGCGAATTTGTAATAAGGAATTGAAAATGGAATCTATACTCTCATTTTGCTTTGCAGTTATGATAACGCCCCTTCTGCCGACGGTTATCCAGAAGGTCAAGGCATATATTGGCGGCAGGCAGGGGCCCCCCCTGCTTATTAGATATTACACCATGATCAAGCTCTTCAGAAAGGGTTCGGTCTACTCAACCAGTACCAGTTTTGTCTTTAAACTGGGACCGGTGGTGGGTTTTGTCACCAGCCTGATGCTGCTGTTCTTTTTCCCCATGGCCGGCATTGAGCCCATCTTTTCCTTCCATGGCGATGTGCTCATCCTCTTTTATCTCATGGGGCTCGGTCGTTTCTTCACCATCCTGGCCGCACTGGATACGGCCTCACCCTTTGAAGGGATGGGGGCGGCCCGGGAGGCCTTTTTCGCCACCCTGGCCGAGGTCACCATCTTTGGCATACTCATTCTTTTCTACCGGTTGACCGGAAGCTTGAGCTTTAATGAATTCTTTTCCGGCAACCATGTCATCAATCTCATGGGCGAATATGGCGCCTTGCTTATTTTGGTCGTGGTGGCGCTTTACATCGTCATGCTCACAGAGAACTCCCGGGTGCCGGTGGATGATCCGGCCACCCATCTGGAGCTCACCATGATCCATGAGGTCATGATCCTTGATCATAGTGGTCCTGATCTGGCTCTGATCGAAATGGGCGCATGGTTCAAGCTGCTCTTCTACTCCGCCTTTCTCTCCATGCTTATTAATCCGTTTCACGCGGACAATGTCCTGCTGAACGGGCTTATCTTTTACGCAGTGGTGACCTTTATCTATATCACCATCGGAGTCGTAGAGTCCGTTACCGCCAGATATAAGATGAACGTGGTGGCGAAATTTATCCTGATGCCCTTTATTCTGGTCTTTTTCGTCATTATTCTGACCATGGGGGTTATCCAATGACATACTTCTCCGATGCTCTCTTCTCCTTAACAATTTTATCTGTTTTGCTGTCGCTCGGCTCAAATAGACTCATGACTCTGGTCAAAATCATGGCCTTTCAGGGGATTGTCGTCTCGCTGATTCCCTTTTTCATTGAACACCATAACGAAATGACCACAGGCTCTATCGTTTTTCTGCAGGTGATGCTCCTGATCAAGGGACTGCTCATTCCCGGCTTCATGTATGCGGCGGTGAAGAAGATTAAGATCCAGTGGGAAGTTGAACCGATTATCGGCTATCATGCTTCGCTCTTTGCCGGACTGATCTTTATCCTGGTAGCAGCCTTTATCACTGATCGATTACAAATACATATTTCCCTGCACGAAGAGTATGTTCACTTATTGATCACCGCTTTCACCACCCTGGCTGCAGGTCTTTTTCTGCTCATGGCCCGCCGTAAGGCCATTACCCAGGTCATCGGCTATCTGATGATGGACAATGGTATTTACCTTGTCGGTACCGCCGTGGCCAAGGAGACTCACACCCAGCACGTGGTTGAGTTCGGTGTTTTGCTCGACTTGCTGGTTTGTGTCATGGTTATGGGTATTATTCTCCATAACATCAATTCTTCCTATGATGATGTGGATACCGCCCTGCTTGCAGAGTTAAAGGACAATTGAGAATAAACTGATTATTACTGATCACTCATGAAGGTTTGAAAATGCTCGAATTTACCACACTTATACCCGTGTTTGCCGGTATTATCGCCATGTTTCTACCAGTCCGGCTTGGACGAGTTGTCCTGGTGGTGACAGCATTATTGCATTTGCAAATGACCATCCTGGGCTGGATGGGCAAGTTGACCCCGTCTCTGCCCGGTTATTTTGCCGTGACCCCTGAAGGTATATTGATATTGCTGGTTACCTCATTTATCTTTCTGTGTATCTCCGTGTATGCCGTCTCCTATATGAGCGAAACGGAGATCACCAGCGAACCGATCTATATTGGCTGTACCTTGTTCTTCCTGGGCTCCATGTCCATGGTGGCCCTGGCCGATCACCTGGTGGTGCTGTGGATCGCCATTGAGGCCACAACATTAATGAGTGCTCCATTGATCTTCCTGCATCGATCAAAGACCGCACTTGAGGCAACCTGGAAATATGTTCTTATATGTTCTGTTGGTCTTGCCCTTGCTTTACTCGGCTGTTTCTTTATTGTTTTATCCATGGACATCGGTCAAATCCATGTGCCCATTACATTCAGTTCATTGTCAAGTGTGGCCACCAAGCTTGATCCGGTCTGGCTCAAAGCAGGCTTTATATTTATCGTCATCGGTTACGGCACAAAGATGGGGTTGGCTCCGATGCATACCTGGTTGCCCGACGCCCATAGTGAATCACCAAGCCCTGCTTCAGCTCTGCTCTCCGGCGCCTTATTAAACTGCGCCTTTCTTGGCGTCTACCGGGGGCATCAATTGCTCTTTCAGGCGGGCCTTGGTGATTACTCCAGTAATCTCTTGATCGGTTTTGGGCTGTTCTCCATGCTCATTGCCGCTGTTTTCATCTATAATCAAACCGATTACAAACGTATGCTGGCCTACTCCAGTATCGAAAACATGGGAATTATTGCCTTTGGTGTCGGAGTTGGAGGGTTGGCTACATATGGAGCCATGCTGCATCTTATCCATCATTCACTGCTCAAATCATCTCTCTTTCTCTCTTCCGGCAATATCTTACTTGGCTACGGCAGCAAACTGATAGCTCGAACAGGGAATATGGCCCGGCTCATGCCGAAGACGTTTGTCGCTTTTTTTGCCGGTTTTGTCGGGATCTCCGGCTTTCCGCCTTTTGGAATTTTTATCAGTAAACTGCTGATTATTTTAGGCGCTTTTCAAATGGGGAGACACTTTAGTATCAGTGTTTTTATCTTTGCCATTATAGTCATTTTTGCCGGTGCGGCTCGTCTGGTAATGAAGATGTCTTTTGGCAAGTATGAAAAGGATATTACAGTGGACGAGAATCTCATGAGGGTTGTGCCGTTATATGCCCTTCTACTGGCTTCTATAATTCTTAGTGTATGGATGCCGGACAGTCTTTATCAAACAATTTTAGATGCAATTTCCACTGTTGGAGGTGGAGTCTAATGGATAACCTCCTGAAAATCAGCAATGGCCAAAGGATTGACCGGAAAAATATCCCTCATATTCCTTTTGAGACCCTACGTCAGGAATTAGTTCTATTTGCCAATAAAGGTGGAAATATAGTTCAGTTTTTTGCCTATGAGGATAAAGGTCAAAGTAAACTTCTGGCTGTGTTGCGCAATAAACAGAATGATACGCTCTACGTAACAGGCTGTGATGTTGACAATAGTTTTGCCTCCCTTACAATTGAAAATGAAAAATTTCATATGTTTGAGAGGGAAATTGCCGAACAATACGGATTGAAACCTGATGGGCATCCATGGCTGAAATTGGTACGCTACCACGCCAATTACAGTCGGAAGCCGGATGTCTTCGCCAATAATTATAATCATGATATCCCGGGGAATTATCCTTATTTCACAGTGGAAGGAGAAGCGGTTCATGAAGTGGCGGTGGGACCGGTCCATGCCGGAATTATTGAGCCCGGTCATTTTCGTTTTCAATGTGTTGGGGAAATAGTCTTCCATCTGGAAATTCAACTTGGCTATCAACATAGAAGTGTAGAAACACTCATGCAGAGCGTGCCGGCTAAACGCCTGCCAATCATTGCAGAAGCCATTGCCGGGGACACAACTATTGGTCACAATCTCTGCCTATGTCAAGCCATTGAATCCCTTGCAGACTTGCCTGTGGATGAAGGCGCTCATATTGTAAGGACTATTGCTCTTGAACTTGAACGTTTAGCCAACCTTATCGGCGATCTTGGGGCATTGAGTCATGATGTAGCCTTTAATCCTCCTTCAGAATATTTTGGCCGGATCAGGGGTGAATATCTCAACCTCAGTCAGGTGCTTTGCGGCAGTCGTTTTGGCAGGGGGCTTGTCAGACCAGGTGGTGTTACTCATGTTATGGGAGATGAACAAATTAAGCTTCTCTCTGAAAAAATGGCTGAACTTACCCCTGAGGTTGTGCATGTTAATGATATGATCTTTTCCGCCCCCAGCGTCGATGCCCGTTTTACTCATACGGGAACAGTAAGCTATGAAAATGCTGAAAAAATCGGCTTGGTTGGCTATGCCGGGCGAGCTTGTGGTTTAGCCTATGATGCCAGGGTCAGTTTTCCAACAGAGTGTTATGCCGATCTTCCTGCCTATGAAAACGAAAAAACAAATGGTGATGTATGTTCCCGCGCTACAGTGCGTCGTGAGGAGATTATGCATTCAATGGATTTGATTAATACTCTTCTTAAGCGCAGAGTTGAGGCGGAAATCTACCGTCCCAAGGAATACCAGCTTGCTCCAGATTCCTTTGTTGTGACCATAAATGAGGGTTGGCGTGGAGAGGTTTCTCACTGTCTGTTAACCGATGATGCAGGTAAAATTCTGCGTTACAAGGTTAAAGATCCCTCTTTCCATAATTGGACCGGCTTGGCCTTGTCCCTGAGAGATGAGGAGATATCCGATTTTCCCCTGTGCAATAAGAGCTTTAACCTCTCTTACTGCGGATTTGATTTATAATAGAGTCTCAATGGTTACGGGACACGTAAGGTGTTGCTATGTATGAAGTAATAAAAAATCGAATGGAACAGGGTTACAGGACGTCAAAATATCCCAAGGAACCTATTTCCCTTTATAAAAGATATCGCGGTCTACCCAAAATAGATACGAACTGTAATCATGCTCTTATTAAGCAATGTGCTGACAACTGCCCCCAGGATGCTATCGATACTGAAAGCAAAAAAATTGATCTGGGGCGATGTGTCTTCTGTGGATTATGTGAGACACTCTCCGAAGGGAAATTTGTTCAGTTCAGCCAGAATTTTGAGTTGGGTGTTGCGAACAAAAGTGATCTGCTCTACGGTGGAAGTTTGCCTGAGCTTGCCAAACACTCCAAGGCGCATTTCAAAAAACTTTTTGGTCGTTCTCTTCAGTTGCGCCAGATCTCTGCCGCAGGGTGTAATGCCTGTGAGGCTGACACCAATGTTATTAATACACCTTTTTTCGATCTGGCCCGTTTTGGTATTCAGTTTGTTGCATCTCCCCGCCATGCCGACGGTATCCATGTAACCGGCCCGATATCTCGAAATATGAAGGCAGCTGTTCTGTTAACTTATGAAGCTGTCCCTGCGCCCAAAGTCGTTATTGCCTGTGGCTCGTGTGCCATTTCAGGTGGCCCTTTTTATGGCAGTGACGAGATTATCGGAGACCTCAACAGCCTGATTCCTGTTGATCTGTATATACCAGGCTGTCCACCCCATCCACTTGCCATCCTGCATGCCTGGCTGAATTATTTTAAATAAGCGGGCCAACACATCATCAAAATACCGGGACATAAAAAAGATATTTCCGGTAGCTGAAAATCACCCCTTCAGAGGTGATTTCATCTACTTTCAAGTCAGGTGTAATGCTGTGACCTTCCCGGGCAAGATGGCCGTTGATACTTGCCAGACGGGATGCTGCCTTTCTCGAATAAAAAAGTGCGCTGATGTGGAATTCCGGAAGTTGTTTCCGGATGGATAAGGGGAGTTGGAGTAGAAGAAGCGGTTCACGCCGTGCTTCTTGTCTTTCTGCAGTTTGCGCAGGGGGGACAGGAGCAGGCTGCGTGACGGACTGGGTCAGGTCAATTTCCCGGGTTCTTTCCTGATGTTCTGACTGTTCCACAGATAACATTTCAAAATCTGCCGCTTCTTCCGTATCAGGAAGAGGAGCAGGACATTCAACATCAGTAACTTCCACTGCATCCTGTTCGGGTTCAGGAGCGTTATCCGACAACATCTCCTGAACCGAGGTGGTTTCGGTTTCCACATGAGTCGCGGCAACCTCCATCTCTTCTATTTCCTCACTCGATGTCGTTTCTACCACATTTTCCACGACGACCGGGACATCTTTCGACGGTTCTTCTACCACTGACACAATCTGCTTTTCCTGCTGAACGGCAGTGGTACTTTCATTTCCTGAGTCGGCTGCAGGTGATGGGGAACTCTGAACAAGGGCAGCAGAAGGCTCAGGTTTCGTGATGGTTTTGCTGTCTGACTGTTCTGCCTGGGATGCTGCAGACTCCTGTTGTCCTAAGCGTGTAATATCTTCCGGGGGCTGTTGCAATGCAGGCTTATCCGGATGCAAAACAACAAAAAAGACAAGCATATTCAGCACGACTATCCCAGCGATGATATAAGGCCACAGTGGCTTCTTCTTCTCTTCGGCAGGAAGCTCCATCTGGATAGTATTCAGGTCGGGAACCTGTCCGCTCTTTCTTTTCTGGTCAGACTTTTTCAGGGCATCTAGAATATACGACATCTTACTGATCCGTTTGTCTTTGGATGAGCATGGGTACGCTGTTTCCACATGCTGAATTGAGATGAATGATGGTTTGGGGTCCTACAATGCCATCCGGCACAAGATTACGTGAAAATTGAAATTGTTTTACCTGGTTGGCCATGGCGTCATCGTATGTCACTCTATCCTCCGGGCTGGGAGGGCGTCCCTGGACGGATGCCAGTTTTTTATCCAGCCAATCTGCATTTCCAGTACGGTTTTCCGGGGTGATGGCTGAAACATAACCGCCTGGTTTTGCCCATAAGAGCACATACTCGCCACGCCATCGTAACCCAATATCATCGGTTGCCACTCTTTTCTTTGCAGAGCCGATGACAAAAGTCGCTGTCTGGCCGTGGTAAGCGGTTAAGGCCGCAAAAAATTGTTCACCTTTCTCGCTATAGAGCGTTAACACTGCCGGGCGATTAAAGTCAAGCAGCTCTTCCAGGCCGCCTTTCTGCTGGAGGCAGCGCAAGTTGTACAACTCGGCAGCTTGACAAACGGGTAGAGTTTGGTTTGGGGCAGAGGGAATATCCCACAGGTCTAAAAGCGCCTGGAAGGCCATCTCCCTGCTTACGGTCAGAGGAATATCCGACGGCCATTGCAGGGGGAATGTTTCTGGAAATTCTTCATTGCTGTCATTGGCAGATATTACATTGTCGTCAATTTCCTGTTGTACAGTTATATCCGGGGAAGTACTTGGGGTCTCTTTCTGATTTGCCGGTTTGCTTTGATCACCATGTTCCATCTGTTCGCTTTGCACGTTCTGTGTTGCCGGTTCCATAGTTTCCAGAACCACCGCCACTTGCATATCAGGCCTGTGGCTGTAATAGGCGGTTGCAAGCACAGATCCGCTGATGAGGAGCCCTGCCGCAATGGCCCAACCGGAGATTTTTCTGTGATGGCGGTTCACCTCGGCGCTTTCACCAAAAACTTCATGAGCCGCTTTTTTCAGAATTGCTTGACTCACCTGGTCCCGCTCCAGCACATAAGCACCGAGAAGAGCACGGTCACAGATAATGTTGATCAGACGAGGAGTGCCGCCACTGAGTTTAAACAGGCTCTTTATGGTTGAAGAAGGAAAGATATTCCCCCGTCCTCCGGCAACTGACAGGCGATGGGCCACATAGCCCCCCACCTCTTTTTCAGAAAGAGAGTCAAGATGATACCTGGCGGTAATTCTCTGAGCCAGTTGCCGCAATTTCGGGCGGGACAACATATTCCTCAGTTCAGGTTGACCCAGCAAGATGATCTGGAGGAGCTTTCGTTCGTTTGTTTCCAGGTTGGTGAGGAGTCGAAGCTGTTCCAGAACATCAATATTGAGATTCTGGGCTTCATCGATAATGAGCACAGCTTTTCTTTCCTTTGCATGGGAGTTAATCAAAAAGCTGTTGATTTGATCAATAAAAAATTTGATACTTTTCCGGTTTGCCGGATAGTGTATGCCAAATTCGTCGCAGATTGTTCCCAGCAGCTCTTCTACGGTTAATTTGGGATTGAGAATAAAGGCAATATCCGTCCCGTCCGGCACCTGTTCCAGCAGGCAGCGACAGATTGTTGTTTTGCCGGTACCCACTTCTCCGGTGAGTAGAACAAACCCCCCATTACTTTTAATGCCGTACAGGAGATGGGCCAAAGCCTCCTTATGCCGCTCACTCATATAGAGATAGTGCGGATCAGGCGCTATGGAAAAAGGAGATGCTATAAAACCAAAATGTTCTTCATACATGGGACTCTATCAATACCAAGTTAGAAAAACAGTTTCACTAAAAAAAATTCCTACTGTTACGCACTGAAACAAAGAGAGACGTGTTCATCTCCTTTTTTTACCCTTGACAGGGAACATCCCTTAAAGTGATAATGTCAGTGAAATGACAAAGATAGTGTTTTTTAATGAGAAAAGACCTTCCAACCGGGACATTCATGGATCAGCAGGGAAGCATCGTCAGTATCAACGGCAGTATCGTTGATATCCAATTTGCCGGGTCCCTGCCGGCCCTCCATACCAAACTCACAGCAAAAAACGATACCGTCATCCTGGAAATCGCCACCCATGTCAGCGAGACCGTGGTCCGTGCCATTGCCATGACCGCCACATCAGGCCTCTCCCGCGGCGATTTTGTTTTCAGCACCGGCACGCCTCTGATGATGCCTGTTGGTGAGAATCTGCTTGGCCGCATGCTCAATGTTTTTGGAAAGCCCATTGACGGCAACGCAGAGCTGCCGCCGGACATGGAATATCGCCCCATCTATGCCGAGCCGGTTCCACTGAGAAATAGGACGGTGACAAACGAAATTTTCGAGACCGGCATAAAGATTATTGATCTGCTTGCGCCCTTGGAAAAAGGGGGCAAGGCTGGACTGTTCGGCGGTGCAGGCGTCGGTAAGACCGTGGTTATCACCGAAATGATCAACAATGTGGTGGGCCGTTATGAGGGAGTCAGTCTTTTCTGCGGCATAGGCGAGCGGTGCCGGGAGGCGGAAGAGTTGTACCGGGAAATGGAAGAGGCCGGCGTGCTCGACAAGACCGCCATGGTCTTTGCCCAGATGAACGAACCATCCGGAGCCCGTTTTCGGGTGGGACACGCTGCTCTTACCCTGGCGGAATTTTTCCGTGACACCAAAAAAAAGGATGTCCTCCTGCTGATTGACAACATATTCCGCTATATCCAGGCAGGTTCGGAAGTGTCCGGTCTCATGGGACGTATTCCGTCCCATGTGGGATACCAGCCCACTCTCGCTTCGGAGCTGGCTGAACTTGAAGAACGCATCTGCTCAACGTCAACCGGCGCCATTACCTCTGTTCAGGCGGTCTATGTGCCGGCCGATGATTTTACCGATCCGGCCGCTTCTCATACATTTTCCCATCTTTCCGCATCGATCGTTTTGGCGAGAAAACGGGCAAGCCAGGGATTCTATCCGGCGGTTGACCCGCTGGCCTCCAATTCCAGTATGCTGACGCCGGGTATTGTCTCAGACGAGCATTACCGGACCGTGCAGGAGGTTCGTAAAATTCTCTCCGATTATGAAGATTTGAAAGATATTATCGCCATGCTCGGTCTTGAAGAGCTGTCGGAGCAGGATCGCAGAACAGTGGACACCGCCCGCAAGCTCGAAAGATTTTTGACCCAGCCGTTTTTTACCACCAGACAGTTTACCGGGCTTGATGGCAAACTTGTTCCTCTTGCACAAACAATTGAAGGGTGTCGGAGAATCCTTCAGGGAGATTTCCTGGAAACATCGGAACAGGATTTATACATGATCGGTGCCATTGATGAGGCTGGGCAACAGCATGGAAATTAGTATTTTTCTGCCCACTTCGATCTATTGGACGAGTAATATCGCCTCCAAGATAGTTGCCGAGGGCCGGGAAGGCTACTTTACTCTTTTGCCGCGTCATATTGATTATGTTGCCATCCTGGTGCCGGGTATTTTAACCGTTGAAAATGGTAGACAGCTTTTTTATTTTGCTGTTGACCACGGCACCCTGGTTAAAAGAGGGGAAACAGTTTCGATTTCCACCCGTAACGCCATACAGGGTAAAGATATTGAGACCCTTGCCCGGGTTGTCGAGGACGAATTCAAACAGATCAATGAAATGGAGAAAAAATCACGCACGGCCTTAACCGGTTTGGAATACGGGTTGCTTCGCCGTTTTGCTGAGATGGGGAAAAAATGACCAAGCCCTCCGACTCCGGCAAGGAACCATTGCCGAAAATTATAGCTGATAAATCAGACCGACGCATAAAGGCGCAGAAAGAGGAAAGAAAGTCCATCTTTTTCGGTCTGGGCATGATTGGCACGGTGGGATGGATGATTACCGTGCCCACTGTGCTCGGGGTCGTGCTGGGGCGCTTTCTGGATAAAATCTATAAGAACGGAGTTTCGTGGACCCTGACCTTTATTTTTGCAGGGCTCTGTGTCGGCTGCTTTTGGGCTTGGCAATGGATAAACAAAGAAGGAAAATCCTAATGGAGATTTTACGACCATGAACTGGGCAGTCTATCTCTTTCTCTTTTGCGTCGGCATGCTGGCAGGTCTTTTTTATTTCGGCGGCCTGTGGCTGACCGTTAAAAAAATTACCGATGGAAAGAGTTCCTATTTCTGGTTCTTTGCCAGTTTTCTCTTTCGCTCAGTCATTGTCGTGCTGGTTTTTTATCTGTTCATGGACGGCGAGTGGAGCCGGGCCTTGGCCCAGATTTGCGGATTCATATGTGTCCGTGTTTTTTTGACAAACAAAATGAAGCTTCTGACAACTGAGGTTGAGGCTGCAAAACGATGAAATATTCACCGGATCAGTTTGTTTTTTTTGACTGGGGCTGGGGCAGGATCAATGCCACCCTGCTGTTTACCTGGCTCTTAATGTTATTACTCGCCGCAGGCTCCCGGCTTGTCACGCGCAATCTCTCATCCGGTGAAAAAATATCCAAGGGGCAGAATTTGCTTGAGGTACTGGTCAGCGGCATGGCCGACCATATTGAAGATATTACCCATCGGAAACCCTACGAATTTCTGCCTTTTGTCGGCACGCTCTTTATTTTTATTTTCGTCTCCAATGTCCTGTCCGTTGTGCCGTTTTTCATGCCGCCCACCGGTTCTTTGTCAACAACAACGGCCTTTGCCCTTTGCGTCTTTGTGGCGGTGCCGGTTTTCGGCCTGTCAACACGCAGCCTGGGCAGTTATCTGGGTGAATACATCAAACCGACATTTTTCATGTTGCCCTTTAATATTCTCGGCGAATTGACCCGCACCTTTGCCCTGGCTGTCAGGCTGTACGGTAATATTATGAGCGGCACGGTGATAGGTTTTGTCCTGCTCATCGTCACCCCGCTCTTTTTTCCGGTCATCATGCAGGCCCTGGCCCTTTTAACAGGGGCCATCCAGGCATATATTTTTGCATTGCTTGCCATGGTGTATATCGCTTCGGCATTGAAAAGAAAAGGGGATTAGTACACGGGCATGTCAAAGTGAGCCTTAACAACCTGAAAAAAGGTGATTATCTACCACGAAGGACACGAAGCGCACGAAGAAAAACAAAAAATAATTTTTCTATGTTTTCTAGTAGTTATCCCTTCGTGGTCTTCGTGTGCTTCGTGGTGAAATAATAATTTATACGCGACTTTGATGTTGCCGTGGGGATTAGGAGGTACAAATGGATACTATCGGATTAATCGGCATGATGTCGGCATTGGCAGCGGGACTGTGCATCGGTTTAGGGGCAATCGGTTCGGCAATCGGCGAGGGTTTGGCTGCGGCGGCGGCCCTTCGATCCATCGCCCAGCAGCCGGACCAGACCGCCACCTTGACCCGCACTCTTTTTGTTTCCATGGCCATGATTGAGTCAACGGCTATTTACGCTTTTGTTGTCTCCATGATTTTAATTTTTGCAAATCCCTTCTGGGAATACGCGATCAGTAAAGCCGCTCAATAATGCAGATTGACTGGTTTACAACAGCCGCGCAGATTGTTAATTTCCTTATTTTGGTCTGGCTGCTTAAAAAATTTCTCTACAAACCGGTGCTAAACGCCATGGAGCGCAGACAGCAGCGTATTGCCGAGAGTCTCAGGGAAGCGGAGGAAAGGCAAAGCCAGGCAGACCGGGAAAAAGAGCGTTATCTCTCTCTGCAGAAAGAGGTGGAGATGCAGGCCCGGCAGAAGATTGAAAATGCCAAGGCCCAGGCAGACGAGCTGCGTAACGATCTGTTTGCAGAGGTGAAACGCGAGGTCGAGGCGTCCCGCAGCCAGTGGCGGGTTACCCTGGCCCAGGAAAAGAACACCTTTCTTGAACAGTCCTGCCGCCTCGTAACGAAACAGTTTGAACTCTTTGCAACAGCGTCGCTCAAGGAGCTGGCAGACAAGAACCTTGAAGAGACTATCATTGATGTGTTCTGGGGAAAAATAAAAACAGGAGACCGGCAGGCATTTGACGCCGTAAGTTCTTTCGTCCGTCGTGGCGAGCCTGTGATCATAACTACTGCGTTTGTTCATCCCGATCAAATCAAAGAGAAAATTAAAATGCATTTTGAAAATGCATTTGCCGCAAAAACAGAGATCTTTTTCGAAGTCGATGAATCTCTTGTGGCCGGTATGGCCCTTGAGGCCGGAGGAAAAAAAATAAGCTGGGACATACATCATCATCTTCGAGAATTTAAAGGACAGTTGTCGCATAATCTCGAAAAGGAAATTAACGCGTAATTCGCTGCAAGCCCATGTTGACGGATACACTTGAGAAAAATAAAAAAGCCTTTGATCAGGCCCTTGATACGTTCAAGCCAACATTGAAAGCAGAGGATGTCGGCCGTATCATCGAGCTGAACGGCCCTATCATGCAGGCAACCGGTCTTGCCGGAGCCTTTGCCGACGAGCTGGTGCAATGCGAAGACGGCACCCTGGGTCTTGTGGCCGGCCTGATGCCGGACAGTGTCGGTATCATTCTTCTCGGCCGGGGAGAAACATTACGGGCCGGCATGGAAATACGCCGCTTGCAGAGAGAAGTCGATATGCCGGTGGGCCGGGAATTGTTGGGCCGGGTGATTGATGCAACCGGACGGCCACTTGATTCCAAAGGCCCTCTGCAGGAACTGGAGCGGCTTGCTGTGGAACGTCCTGCTCCGGCCATCATGGAGCGCGCTCCGGTATCCGAACCGTTACAGACCGGTATTAAGGTTATTGATTCCCTCATACCCATCGGCAAGGGTCAGCGGGAGCTTATTCTGGGAGACAGGCAAACGGGTAAAACGGCCATTGCGGTGGATACGATTGTCAACCAGAAGGGTAAGGATGTTATCTGTATTTATGCCGCCATCGGGCAGCGTGATTCGTCTGTGGCAAAGGTCCTGCAGTCTCTATCCGAACATGACGCCATGTCGTACACTATTGTTATTGTCGCCGGAGGAAAAGAAGCCCCCGGCCTGCAGTTCATAACTCCATACGCTGCTTGCACTCTGGGTGAATACTTCATGCGGCAGGGTAAGGACGTGCTGGTTGTGTATGATGACCTTACTCGTCATGCCAGGGCCTACCGGGAAATATCGCTGCTTCTTGAAAGACCGCCCGGCAGGGAAGCCTTTCCAGGAGATATTTTTTATGTGCATTCACGCCTGCTCGAACGTTCCACCCATCTGCGGAAAGAACATGGCGGGGGATCGCTCACCGCCCTGCCGATAATTGAAACAGAGGCGCAGAATCTTTCCGCCTATATTCCGACCAACCTTATTTCCATCACGGACGGACAGATATATTTGTCTCCTGATTTTTTTGCCAAGGGTTTTTTGCCGGCAGTGGATGTGGGTAAATCCGTTTCCCGGGTCGGCGGCAAGGCGCAGCGTTCTGCCTATCATGGACTGACAGGAAAGCTGCGGCTTTCTTACTCCCAGTTTGAGGAGCTGGAAACCTTTGCCCGTTTTGCCACCCGTCTTGACGAAAAGACGAAATTTGCCCTGGAACGGGGGCGCAGGGTGCGCGAAATTCTCCACCAGAACAGATTTTCCCCTCTCGATGATTTCCAGCAGGTTGCCGTCCTGGAGGCGTTGACAAACGGCATTCTGGACACAATACCCCTTGATACCATCCATGAAGCGGAGCATCTCATCTCCAGCCGGGTGAACTCCGAACTGCCGAATATCTGCCGGAACATCTCCCAGGGGAAAACATTGACTGACGAAGAAAAAAATGATCTGCTTGCTTTCTGCATAAAGGCCGTGAAGGATCTGGTCAGACAGGATACCAATGGAAACACTCCAGACGCTGCAAAAACGGATTGATACAACCGGCAAGCTGCAGTCCATTGTCAAAAGCATGAAAACTCTTTCAGCTGTGAATATAAGGCAGTATGAAAGAGCGGTTGATTCCCTGGAAAAATACCGGCAGACAGTTTCACTGGGCCTGCAGGTGGCCCTCAGGCAATATACCCTGCCTGCCCGGGACCGGAGCATTCCGTCCCGGCGGGTTCTGGTGGCATTCGGTTCGGATCAGGGTCTATGCGGGCGTTTCAATGAAAAACTGGCCCATTTCATTATAGAGAAGCTCAAAGAATGGGGTCGGCAGGGGGACGTGCATTGTCTCGTCGTCGGGGCGCGACTGGCAGCACGGCTCGAGGCATCCGGCCTTGTCGCAGAGGAGCAGTTCTGGGTTCCCGGTTCCGTTGGAGGTATCAATTTTAATGTGTACCAGGTGTTGTTAACCCTGGAAAAATGGCAGAAGCAGCATCACATAAACCATATCGATCTTTTTTTTAATAAACATTCCCGCAGCACGGCGGGTACTCCTCACATGCAGTCTCTTGCTCCCATTGACCGTGATCTCCTGGGCGATACGGCTGCACAGCCCTGGTCCGGTCCTTCGCTTCCTCAATTTTCCATACCGGTGGATGAGCTGTTTTCCGGTCTTATTCGGCAATTTTTCTTTGTCAGTCTTTTCCGCGCCCAGGCCGAGTCTCTGGCCAGTGAACAGGCCAGTCGCCTCCGCTCCCTGCAGAATGCCGAAAAAAATATTGATGAGCACGTGGTGGAGTTACGAGGTCTTTTCAGCTCCCAGCGACAGGCAACAATCACAGCGGAACTGCTTGATCTTGTCACAGGTTTTCGAACATCGAGACGCCGTAAAAAAAAAGAGGCCAAGGTGGATGTTCCCAATTTTTAATTTTTACCTTTTGATTTTTAAGTTTTTGTTATTTATAAGATGTTCAGTCTATTGACCTGAACAGTTGCAAATACTCATAAGTTTCAGGGAACACCAATCTCCCAGGTCGGATTTTTACCATGTTTGGAAAAAAAGAAGCACCAGTTGAAAATATACTTATTTTAGGCCTCGGCGGCATTGGTATGTACCTGGCCAAGCGGCTTGTCCATGAAAACTATGCTGTAACAGTTATAGAGCCGAATACTGACCTGATCCGTTATGCCGACGGCAATATTGATGCGCGGCTTATCAGCGGCAGTGCCATGAGTATTTCGTGCTGGAAAGAGGCTAATGCCGCTAAAATGGATTTTCTTATCGCGGTAACAGACAATGATGCCGTCAATATGCTCGGTGCAATCATTGCAGATCGTTTCGGTATAGAAAATAAAATTGCCCGGGTGCGTTCCCTGGATTTCGGCAAGGAAGATTCCATCCTCAAGGGTGAAGATTTAAAAATCAATCTTTTCATTCATCCTGAAGAGCTTGCCGCCCAGGAAATCGCCCGTCTGATCAAACGTACGGCAGGCAATGAAATAATAGATGTTGCCCTGGGGCAGATGCAGGTCATGGCCACGCGAATTGGTGAAGATTCACCATTGGCCAATAAAAACCTCATTGAAATAGCGAAGACATATAAGGAGTTTCCCCTTTTTCGGGTCGTTGGCATTGCCCGGGGGATTCGCACCATCATCCCTGGTGGGCATGATGAAATTTTACCACAGGATCAGGTTTTGATCATGGCAGCCACTGAAGATTTGCCGCGTTTAATTGAGTTGACCGGCGTGAAAAATCAAAGACGGCAACGGGTGATGATTCTGGGCGGCGGACTGGTAGGAAGTCGCGTGGCCGAGCTCCTTGGCAAAACGGTGCAGGTTAAATTGATTGAAAAAGATGAGAAACGGGCCGAAGAGTTGTCATCCCTGCTGATGGACACTGAGGTTCTTCATGGCGACGGGTCTGATAAGGATGTTCTGGAAGCGGCCGGTTTGGAGCATATGGACACGCTGATCGCCGCCACTGGAGAAAATGAAACAAATATTATGAGCTGCATGCTTGTCAAACATATGATGGCAGGCAAAGACGGCAACGGGCAGATCAAAGACAGAAAAACAATCTCACTGGTCAATAAAGAGGAATATGTGGTACTCGCCACAACAAGCGGTTCGGATATTGCCCTTAATAAAAAAACACTGGCCGGTGACGAGATTTTTACCTTTATACGCAGAAGCGAACTTTTGTCAATTTCTCATATGCACGGATTTGAAGCGGATGTTGTTGATCTCATTGTCGTTCCGGATTCACCTATCACCCGTAAACCCCTTGCCAAACTAAATGACCTGTTGTCCAAAAATATTATTATCGGCGGCATTTTTCGTGACGGAAAATGGGAAACCGCTGTGGGCAGTACTCATATTCAGGGGGGGGAAAGGGTCATTGTTATCTGCAATACGCATTACTTAAGAGAGGTTCGAAGAATCTTTTTGTTGTAGCGGCATCCTTCCCTATTTCTTCCAGAACGACGGATAGAAAAGCACCAGGGCGGAAAACATCTCCAGCCTGCCCACCAGCATGTTCCAGGCGAGGAACCACTTGCCGGTATCGGAAATAAAAGCGAAGTTTTGCGAAGGCCCAACTGCGCCAAAGCCCGGACCGATATTCATCAGTGCGGAAATAATCGTACTCATGGCAGAGGAATAATCCAGGTTATCCGAAAGGACCATAAAGCAGCCTCCTGCCAGTACCATGAAAATATTGGTTATAAAATAACAGATGGCAAGGTTTACGATGGATGAATCAACAGGACGCCGGTTAAGTCGGATTGACGTCACGGCCATGGGTTGAAAAAATATTTTCCGCACTGAGGCAAACATGAATTTGCAAATAAGAATATAATGGACAACTTTGATGCCGCTGGTGGTTGATCCGGCGCAGGCGCCGATAAAACATACCATATAAAGAAACATCTGGGCGGCCTGGGGCCAGAGTTCATAATCAGCGGTTGTAAAACCGGTGGTTGTCAAAAGGGACATAACCTGAAAAGTTCCGTACCGGACGGAATCTATCAGGTTTGGGTAGGTGCCGTCTTGCCAGAGAATCCATGAAACCATCCCGCAGAAAAAGATCAGAATGGCCAGATACCAGCGAAATTCCGTGTTTATGACAAGTCCTTTCCAGTCTCCGTGCATCAGCTGGTAAAATAGGATAAAGGCTGTGCCGCCCAGGAACATGAAGAGTATGATGATCCAGTCGAAGTAAGCGCTGTCATAAAAACCGATGCTGGCATTTTTTGTTGCATAACCTGATGTTGAAACCGTACCAAAGGCAGTACATGCAGCATCGAAAAAAGACATTCCGCCCAACAAGAGCAGCAGTATCTGGAGAACATTAAGCCCTATATAAATCCACCACAGCATGACCATGGTGTCTCTGTTGCGAGGTTTGAATTTCTCTTTTGTGATAACCTGGCCCGGACTTGATTCCGCCCGGAATATGCGCAGTCCTCCCATACCGTGGGGCAGGAAAATGATTGTTAATGTCAAAAATCCCATGCCGCCAAGCAAATGGGTCTGGCTTCGCCAGAAGAGAAGGCCGTGCGGCACAGCTTCAATGTCGGTGAGAATGGTTGCTCCGGTTGTGGTGTAACCGGACATCATTTCAAAAAAGGCATCGGTAAAGGAAGGAATAGAACCGTGCAGCATAAAGGGAAGGGTGGACAGGGCGGAAACCAGCACCCAGCCGAACACGGCGATAAATATGCCGTCTTTAATGTTTAACTCATTATTTTTACGAAAAAACCAACGAAGCGGTAAACCAAGGGACAGAATTGTAAGCGCTGAGTAAAGAATCGGTAGCAGGTCCGCTTCATGGTAGTACAGGGAACAAAACATGGGCAATGCCATTGAACAGCCTGTGACAATGAACAGAATCCCAAGTACATTAATTATGGAGTTAAAATGCATACAAGATCCACATGATAAAAGGGTTTAAAAAGTTCTAACTGTAGTGTTTACGGTTTTATGGTAAACAGATTTCATGCAACTTTTTAACACCGTAATAAAATAAATCAACCTGCCTTTTTTAAATTTTCGGATACTCCTTATAAGTAAAGCAAAAGGCAAAAGGCAAAAATTAAAAATAAGGTGTTTTCTATTTGGCATTCCTTAATTTTTGCCTTTTGATTTTTGCTTTAACATTTTTGATTTCAGGGATATCTTTTTATGGAAACCGGGTTTCACCCCGGATATATCCCTGAATAGAAGCGTTTCGGGCGTTAAGCGCAAGCAGGTTTATCAGGTCGGAAGGCGTTCTTTTTCCTGGGAATTAACCAGGATGACTGAAGGCATTTCAGAAATAATTTTGCTGTAGTTGTTATACCATGCCCGTTCATCTTCCCTGTCAGGTACTTCAAAGCCGATAAATGTACATAGGGCATCTTCTGAATGGTCAGGAATAATGTTTTGAAAAGGTTCGTTGCTGACAAGAATCTCTGCTGTTGCGTCAATTCTGGCAAAATTGATAAGATTCTGCAAGGCTGCACGGGCGGGTTCCTTGCCGGCTTCATTTTCAACAACCCGTAAAACACGAACCTCGGCATTTTCCCATTCCCTGTTTTCAGTCAAAAGATAGACAATTAGCGCCATTAGGTCGCCGTTCTTCCTTCCACGCCACCAGATGTCTATGCGTTTTGACTCAGAAGCAGTTATTTGCAGCCCGCGAGGACCTGAAAAAATCAGGGTGCTGATGCCCAAAAGGGAACCCGTCCTGATCTGGTCAATATACGACTCAAGGCGGTCCGCATGCTTCTGTCATCCCCACAGGGCGACATTTGGTCGGATCGGTCCAACGGAGGAGGATTGCAGCACCATTGAAACACCCTGGACAAAATTTTCCGCAATAACAACAATCGGGAATGCTTCAAAGTTTTTTTCCGCGCAGAATTTATCGAGGCCCCTTATGGCTCCAGTGCGTCTGGGAGCCAGTTCCTTAAAATCGCCGACAAGAATTTCGGCTACATACACCAGGCCACGGTTGGCGGCAATCCACATTGCATAGGTAAAAAGCGTTTCTCTCTCCTCCGGATTGCATGTACGCAAGCTCTTTGCACGGAAACCGGGAGATCCCAGGGGTGACCGACTGAGGAATACAGTCGGCCCGGTCGGGGAAGGCCAGTGGCCGAACGCCCGATATGTACGCGCCTGGGAAGTCGGACGAAGGAATAATATCGATGAAGCGAATGAACAAAGGTGTTCAACCGGAGATATGCGGCCAACCACCGGCGGAGTTCGTGGAGAAAAGTCCTTCGGCCAAGGGAAACTTTGCTCAGAGACGACGGTGACCAGCACACAGTGGCTGGGAGCAGCTTAGATCGGGCTGAACAGAGTACGAGAAACAAGCGAAGCGGTGTATTCCCACTGCGCGGGTATCTGAAACTATATTACCCAATTCAATGTTTCTGCGTTTGACCTGAGGCAGGAGCCCAGTGCGGTAGTTCCGCATGCTCGGGATCTGTACGGGGGGTGCCGGGTAACCGGCATTCCTACCGTGACTGCCGTTGACCTTCTCCTACCAAATGCAATATTTAATTTTACTCTGACCCCTTTTATTTCTTTTTATTTCGTTTCTCCTTTTATTTCTTTTATTTTACATTTATTATGCCAATTATTATGAACCCAATTATTATTCCGTGCAGAGGTTCAGGTGTTTCCAAACAAAGTTGTCCCCAGACAAGGGGTCGTCTCCCTTATTTTGTTTCAAATCCTGGGGCGTATAGTAGGGAGATATGTTGACTTTTGAGTTTTGATTCTGCGAAACAATAACCGATTTGAAATGAGCCCTTTTATAAGTGCCTCGTTTGTCACTTAAAGGTCGCATGTGCAGCCTATTTTTTTAGCTTATCAGCACCAAATGATTATTTATCGCTAGCACTCACTAATATTCTAGCCCAAACAGTATTATCGCCAGTTTTTTCCTGATTGCAAGCTGCTTTAGTTACATAAACGCCTTTAGAGCCACCGAGAACCTTCTGGTCATTCCCGTCTGAAATGGTGAACCAATTTTTAGGTGCGGCAATAAAGCTTCTTGCGTCATAAAGCTTTTGTGGTTTGGTGTCATCGTTAACCGCACAACAGCGTCCACCACGCAAGAGAGAAGAAACCGGGCCGCATGCGTTGGTGAAAACCAGGGGCGTGCGCGTGTCGCGCAAGGTTCCAAGTATATTTTCAAATTCCAGGACAGTGGCAGTAAACGAGGAAGCGAGCGCCAAGACAGGCTGGGCTGCCTGGAATTGTTCATATGCTTTCGGGGAACCTGCGCTTCGCAAAAAAAGCCAATCCTTGCAGATCCCCAAGGCGATGACACCGATAGATGTTACCAGGAAGGTCATGCCGCCTCCAAGTTCACAATCTTCCGAGAGATTATTCTCTGCAAACCGCTCGAATTTATTGTGAGTGCAAATGGTCTCGTATTCACCTGGATCCTGACGGCAGTAGATGACCATTCTGTTATACCAGCTTCCATTCTCTTGCACATGAAAGCTGGGTCCGGCAACCAGGAGGGGGAAGCCGTTTTTACATTGTGACATGGCTTCAAGCAAAACCTCGTTTACATCGGGTGAGCCCATGAGTTCCGGCAATACGGCAAATAGAACTTTACGTTCGGAGCACCTTCGAATCTGATCTGTCAGGTGACTGTCCCAGCCTTGTGGCAGCGAGTCAGGAGGAATTATTCTAAAACTCTGTATATCGTTTTCCTCCTTGGTAATCTCCAATTCAACTTTTATTTGCCGGTGCATGGGGATTGCCGCGAGCGACATGCCCTGGTCGGCGGTTAGCTGGGCCAGTCGGGCATTCGCAGTGGGACTCAAATGCTCAAGGTAGAAAATTTGTGGTCTTGAATTGTCTCGTAGTGGTACCACTCTGACAAAACGAAGCAAAATCTTGGGAGGGACCACACTCCAGCCACAGACCGGCAATTTTTCTATCAACTGTTGCCTCAGCGAGTCAGTTTCGCCGCTGAAGTCATAGTGGTTGGAATAGGCGCTGAGCATTAACCGATAGGTTGTGTTGCCCAGTTTCTGTTGAAAGAGTCGGGAAAGTCTTTTTTCGTTACCTGGATCAGGGCAGGTTGCCAGGAGTGAGGACAACCTGCCGAATAATGGCCTGCCAAGACCGGCGATGAGACTGAGGGCCACAGATGTCAATCGGGTAGCGGAGTTTTTTGGGTTTAGAATTTCTTTTATTAGAAATTTGATGGTTTCTCGACTTGCGACTGTGTCCAACTGATGCAATGGCGAGGCGTTTTCGATGGCAGCTAGATCAAGAGTGGCATAAGCATCCGTAACCGGTTCCGCATGATCAATCTGCTGTACCGCACCAACATAAAGCAGGGCAACAGCTTGCCATGTGTCGCGGCAGGAGGCGAAATCCTCCCGTACCTTAGAGGCAGCGTTATGCAGTGGGCCATTCATGGATATTGTCCATATCAAGGCGTTGCAAGGCGGGCCGAACCGACTGCCATTCGATATTGCGACCAGATGATTCAGGGGTGTAACCACATAATGCTTCTGAAAGCCAATCTTTGATCACCTCAAGAAGGACCGGCGGAATTATCCGGGCTAGCAAAGCGGAGAGCCTTACAAATTCCTCGAGTTCATTGGCCCGCAATTCTTCAAATTGCTGTGGCAAAGGAAAATCTTCGGGAGAATCGGTTGTAGCAGCAAGCACATGGAGCCAAGCATTATTTTCGGCAGTTGTCGCTCTATTTTTGAAGGATTGAAGCAGGAGCATCACCTTTTCCTGCTTGCCGCAGGCTGCCAGCAATGCTCCGTCCAGGCAGTTGAGCAGATGCGGCGTTTGGAACTGTTGATGCTCCTTGATGAACGTGTTAATTTCCTCGCGCACCTGTTCTGTGCCCTTTTCATCCCCCATGGTAACAAATAGAAAAATGAGCAGATTATAGAGGGAATATCGGGCCTCAAACCCTCCGCTTGCAATTGCCTTGCGGTACGCCTCTTCAGCCTCCTCGTAACGCTGCAGGTGATCTGTGAGCAGGATGCCAAGATTATTCCAGTATCCAGCCTTTTGCGGGTCAATCTCAATTGCCTTGCGGTACGCCTCTTCAGCCTCCTTGTAACGCTGCAGGTGATTTTTAAGCAGGATGCCAAGATTATTCCAGGGGTCAGCGTCTTGCGGGTCAATCTCAATTGCCTTGCGGTACGCCTCTTCAGCCTCCTCGTAACGCTGCAGGTGATTTGAAAACAGATTCCCAAGATTATTCCAGGGGTCAGCGTCTTGCGGGT
>DAOUUW010000007.1 GCA_030667965.1 Deltaproteobacteria bacterium | reverse complement strand
CTGTTTTAACCTCTCGATGTCCAGGCTTATCGGCCTTCAACCTTCAGCCTAAACACCTAAAAAATAATGAGCACAATGAGCAAAGGAATAGGACTCTGCGGCAGCCATCGGACGGGGAAAACCACCCTTGCCCATGATATTGCTGCAAAGACCGGCACGGAGTTTCTCCAGACCGCCACTGGTGAGGTTTTTGCCCTTAATGGTCTGCATCCTTCCGAGTCAATGGATTTTGCTACCCGTATATGGATACAGCATAAGGTGGTTGACGCAGCTGAAAAGGTGTGGCAGCGCGCATCTGCTCCCTTTGTCAGCGATAGGACTCCCATTGATATGATGGCCTATACCCTGGCCGATATACAAGGAAAAACCTCGGTTGATTTCGCAGCCCTTGAAGACTACCTGCATCATTGCTTTGAGGTGACAAATCTTTTTTTCTCCCGGCTCGTCGTGGTGCAGCCCGCCATTCCCCTGGTTCATGAAGAAGGCAAGGCCGCCCTGAACAAGGCGTATATGGAGCATCTCAATATCTTGATAAAAGGTCTGTGCAGTGACGAGCGGCTGCAGTTGCCGGTTCTGGTTCTGGCCAGAAATGTTGTTGACAGGGAGCAACGGGTGGAAGAGGTGATGAGGGAGAGTGAGCAGGAAACTTAATTGATGGTATTCTGCCTGCCGGAATGTTACAATAAGCAATTATAATTTATCGTATTTGTATGATCAAGATGAAAAGAAATTTATCCATACCCTTTCTTCGGGGAACAAATCTGTTCCATTGCTCTTTATTTTGGCTGGCATTGCTGGTTTTCCTGATGAACAGTTCGTGCTCCGGCGGTATCCAGGCAGACCCTGCGTCCTTGCCTGCCGAGACGGTAGATGAATCTGTTGATTCGGCATGTTCCTATTTTTATTTTTTGTGGGGAAGCTCCGCCGAGGCGGAGGGTAGATTTGAAGAAGCCCTTGAGGCGTATGAGAAAGCCCTGGTCTGTGATGAGCAGGCGGATTATATCAACACCAAGCTGGCCCTTCTGCTTGTGAATATGGGGAAAAAGGAGCAGGCAATTATCCAGATCGAGAAAATGATTGCCGCAGATCCGGCAAATCTCCGCAACCGTAATCTGCTGGGCAGCGTCTACAGTTCCATGGGTCGTACTAAAGAGGCGCTCAAGGTGTATGAGGATATTTTGCAGATTGAGGCTGATGATCCTCATACCCTTATGCTGCTTGGTGCGCTCTATGCGCGGGAAAGGGAATACGCTAATGCCCGGAAGATTTTGGAAAGACTTGTGGAGGTGGATGAAAACTCTTTTATAGGTTTCAATTATCTGGCCAAGCTTTACAGGGAACTTCGTTATTATGACAAGGCGCTTGTCGCCTATGAAAAGACACTTTCTCTCAACTGGTCCCCCATGCTTGCCTATGAGGCGGCGGATCTGTATGAAAAAAGAAAAAACTACCAGGGCGCCATTGCAATTTATAAACGTCTTCTTGAGGATGATGCGGCAAATACCAAGGTGCGGGGACGTTTATCACATCTCTATGTTGAACAGGGACAGATTGATGAGGCGCTTGATCAGTTACGTACGTTGCGTGACTATTTGGAGGACGGACAGGCTGTTGATCTTGCCATGGGACGGATTCTGCTTGATGCTGAGAAATACCCGGAGGCCATTGCCCTTTTTGAGGGCATGCTTGCTCGGGGAGAAAGTGTGGAGTTGTCCCGATCCATGCTTGCTCTTTCCTATTATGAGTCTGGAAATGTAGACAAGGCGGGCGACATTCTGCTGAATGTGCCTCCGGCAAGCAAGGAGTATGAAAAATCCGTTTTGATGTATATGCAGATGCTTGGCGATCAAAATCGCAATGCCGAGGCAGTGGTTCTCCTGAGGGAACTCATTGAGCATAAAATAAAACGGCGGCCCGGTTTCTCTTTTTTTCTTGCCGGATTGCTGCAGGAAGAGGGGGATGCCGAAGGGGGCATTGCTGTTTATGAAAAGGCTGTTTTAGATTTTTCCGATAATTATAAAATTTGGTTCGAGTATGGACTTTATCTTGATCATCTCGGCAGGGTTGATGAGGCAATAGACAAAATGGAGCAGGCAATCGCCATGAATGCCGATGACGTCTATGCCTTGAATTATGTTGGATATACTTGGGCTGACAGGGGGGTAAACCTTGAAAAAGCACTTGCATATACGAGCAGGGCTGTGGAGTTGAAGCCTGAGGACGGCTTTATCCGTGATTCGCTGGGCTGGGTTTATTTTAAGATGGGCCGCTCCCTGGAATCGGTGGCGGAACTTGAGGCAGCCGTAGACCTGCAGCCGGATGATCCGACGATTAATGAGCATCTCGGTGATGCCTACCGGCAGGCCGGTGAGGAAGATGATGCTGAGGATTCATATAAAAAGGCAATGGACCTGTATGAGGATGACGCGAAAAAAGACCTTGTCCGTGCCAAGATAAAGGCCCTGCGTGACTAATGGTGAGTTGGCGGCATTGTCTGGTTTGTAACGTTGTTTCTGTGAAAAGATTTTTACTGGTTTTTTTCGCCGTACTGCAATGCGCAGTGCTTTTTTCGGGTTGTGCAAAGCTTCCTGACACGCTGGAGATCCCGCAAAGTGAAATGGAAGCGGTCTCAGGGCGGTTTCAGCAATGGATTGCCGGACAAAAGCAATGCAGGGCCGGTATAGACGCCCGGGCCTCCATTACCCTTTCTTCAATCTGGCAAAAGGGAACATTGAGCGGTTATCTGCAGGCCATGTCTCCTTCTTATCTGAAATTTCTTGGTATTAATCCCCTGGGGCAACCCCATGTCATCTTCGTCACCAATGGTGAGGGATTTCGTTTTGTGTCAGTGCCTGATAAAACAGAATATAAGGGTACGGTAAAAGGGGCCTCTTATACCAAGTATGCCCCGCAGGGTTTTTTGCCGGAGCATGGTTTTTACTGGCTGACAGGTCGTCTTCATCCGGGCAGAATCACGATTCTCGATGTGAGCCTGGACGAAGAGGAACGGGGTTACTGGTTTGATCTCAGCTATGGGAACGGGACCAGAAGTCTGGTTCTTTTTGACGATGAAAAAAATGTTATGCTGCGCCATATTGTCTTAAACGCAGAGGGCGAGAAGATTTTAAATGTCTTTTACGATGACTACGTAGAAGGCGCCTGTCCTCTCCCCGGTAAAATTACCGTTACTTCGTTGCTCCACAATAGTTCCATGGAGCTTGTCCTGGCGGATTGGCTGCCGGATGCTTCTTTAAGTAAAGTTGATTTTACCTATTTTTCTCCCCCTGATTTTAAAAGAGTTGTGGTCCAGTGAATCAAGACATGTTATTGCCCTTTGTTCGTAAAGCAGGCCGCTACAGTGGTAACGAGTTTAACTGTATAAAAAAAGACTGGGATAGCAGTGTTCTGCGTGTGGTCCTGGCCTTTCCCGATCTCTATGAAATCGGCATGTCCCATCAGGGCCTGCAGATTCTCTATCATATCATAAACAGCAGGGAAGATTTGCTGGCCGAGCGCGTCTATGCCCCGGACACGGATCTTGAAGAGCTGCTGCTGGAGACAGGCTTGCCGCTTTTTGCTCTTGAATCGGGAAGAGCGGTTTCCGAATTTGATATGCTGGCCATTACCCTGCCCTATGAGCTCTGCTACACAAATATTCTGACAATCTTATCATCAAGCGGACTGCCTTTCCTTTCAGCCCAACGTGATGAGTCCCACCCCCTGGTATTCGGCGGTGGTCCAGGCGCCTTTCATCCGGAGCCGGTGGCTGATTTTTTTGATGCCATTCTTCTTGGCGACGGTGAAGAGGTCATTCTGGAAATTGCCGATGTGCTTCTTGAGGCAAAACAGCAGAGCTGGTCCAGAAAAAAACTTTTAGATACACTGACGGAAATTCAAGGCGTCTATATCCCTTCGTTTTTTGAGCCGCGATACCGGGAAAACAAGGATTTTGCCGGTCTCACACCCCTAAAGGAAGGCTACGTAACGGTGCAGAGGCGCATCTTGGCCTCCCTTGAAAGCAATGCCATTGCCGTTCCCCTTGTCCCTCTTTTTAAGATTGTCCATGATCGGCTCGGTATTGAGGTTGCCCGGGGGTGTACCCGGGGGTGCCGTTTTTGTCAGGCAGGGATGATTTATCGGCCTGTGCGGGAACGCAGTCCTGAAAAAATAATGGAAATGGCAAAAACAGGTATCGAAGCCACCGGTTTTGAGGAGCTTGCCCTGCTTTCACTCAGTACCGGAGATTATTCCTGTCTTACTCCTTTGCTTGTTGGTTTGATGGACCATTTTGTTTCGCAAAAGGTGTCCGTGTCGCTCCCATCCATGCGGGTCGGCACCCTGACCCCTGAAGTCATGCGCCAGATTAAACGGGTGAGAAAAACAGGCTTTACCGTTGCTCCCGAGGCAGGGACGGACCGCCTGCGCCGGGTGATCAACAAAGGAATTACGGAAGAGGATCTGCTTGCCACCTGCACATCTGCTTTTGCGCTGGGCTGGAAACTTATTAAGCTCTATTTTATGCTCGGGCTGCCCACGGAAAAGGATGAGGATATCGCGGCAATTCCCGTCCTTGCCCGTAAAGCGCTGCAGGAGGATAAGATCGGCAGGGGAAAGGTGACGGTCAGTGCCTCCACCTTTGTGCCTAAACCCCATACTCCCTTCCAGTGGGAGCCCCAGCTTACTATTGATGAAGGCTATGCCCGTATTGATTTTTTGAAGAAAAATCTGGGTAGCAAACGTATTCAACTGCGCTGGGGTGATCCCCGCCAGAGTTTTCTGGAAGGGGTGATGTCCCGGGGAGATCGCAGGCTTGCCGGGCTGATTATCGCTGCCTGGAAGAAAGGGGCCCGGTTTGATGCCTGGTCGGATTATTTTCAACTGCAGACATGGCGCCAGGCGGCAATTGAAGAGGATATTGATTTAGATCGCTATCTGCGGCGAAGGGCCTTTGATGAGCCCCTGCCCTGGGACCATCTGCAGGTAGGTGTTGATGTCGATTTTTTCAAGCAGGAGTATGAAAAAGGTCTGGCTGAGGAATACACCCCTGATTGCCGCAACCAGGGTTGCCGGAAATGCGGGATCTGCGATTTTGAAGAGATTAAGCCCCAGGTCTGCCCTGTGCCGGAAGAGGCTGAAAAATGGCAGGTGCATAAGAACAAAACAGTTGAAAATGCATTGTTCGACAGGCAAGATGGCCGATTCTTGTATTGTTTTCATTACCAGAGACGCGGCATGTCCCGTTTTATCAGCCATCTTGAGCTTATTCAGCTTCTTTTCCGCACCTTTCGCAGGGCAAAGCTGCCGCTTAATTTTTCCCAGGGATTTAACCCCTCTCCTAAAATTTCTTTCAGCCCTGCCTTGCCGCTGGGGACGGAGAGCATGTGCGAGTATCTCATTGCCGAGCTCTCTACTCCTCTGCATGATCAGCAAAAATGGCAGGATACAGTGAACGTTCAGCTCCCTGAAGGACTGAAGGTCACATCTATTGAATTGTACGGCAAAAAAAATATTCCTGAAAAGGTCAAATCCGACTATCTTATTACTATTGGTCATCTTGTAAATCCTGAGAATATAGCTGCTTTTCTTGCCGTCGAAGAATATCCGGTGACGGTAACGCGAAAGAAAAAAGAACGCAAAATCGATGCCCGGTCCCAGGTTGCAGCACTTTCCCTGTCAGATGACGGCAAAATTATGCTTTCCCATGTCAGCGAGATCAGCAAGGCAGCCTTAAAGCCTCTGGAGATGGTCGCCGCAATTTTTTCCTTGTCTGAGAATGACGTTATGCAGGCACGGGTTCTGAAGACGGATAGTCGGCAAGTTTGAAAAGGAAAATAGTCTGAGTCTTCCCTGTAGGCCTTCGGAAATGCCTAGGAGGCTGTCCGAGAATGCCCTTTTTCCCCAACTCTTTGTTATTTCGAAAAAATAATGCTCGTAGGTAAGCGAGTTTACGAGACTCCGATATCACATATATGACTGTGCTTATTTTTTGCAAAATGCCTCGATTTAAGAAAAAATTGCTATTCTCGGACAACCTCCTACTGAGATTTATTTAAAAAGAGAAAAAAACAATGGCAACAGATTTACTTATCAACGCAGCTTCCTATGAAATACGTATCGCTCTGGTTGAGCATGGCAACCTTGTGGAGTTTTACCTGGAAAGGCCCACTGAAAGGGGCTTGGTGGGTAATATTTACAAGGGTAAGGTGGTCAGGGTGCTGCCGGGAATGCAGGCGGCCTTTGTCGATATAGGCTTGGACCGTACGGGGTTTCTCTATGTTGATGATATCCATGTCCGCATCGATAATTTTGAGAAACGCTACCAGAATGATGATGAAGACTGTTCCTGTTGTCAGGAAGCCCATGAATCCCTGGCCAACAGGATGCCCGGGAAAGGTATTGAGGACCTGTTGAAGGAAGGACAGGAACTGTTGGTGCAGATATGCAAGGAACCTATGGGAACCAAAGGCGCCCGTCTTACCGGTCATATTACTCTGCCTTGCCGTAATCTGGTCTTCATGCCCATGACTGATCATATCGGTATTTCCAGAAAAATTGAGGACGAGGAAATACGTGATAAGCTGCGCCACGACATAGAAAATCTGCGGCCGGCCGGCACCGGTTTTATTGTCAGAACCGTGGCTGAGGGCGCCAGTAGTGATGAGCTTGAGGCTGATATGGAATTTTTGCTCCATCTCTGGAGTGAAGTCCGGGACAGGGCCGGTAAAGTTGACTGCATGACCATGGTCTACGAGGATCTTGATATTATTTTACGGGTGGTACGTGATATTTTCTCCCCTGATATTGCCCGTGTTGTTGTTGATGACCTGACAACTTATCAGCGGGTTGTCAATTTTGTCGAAACATTCGTGCCCCATCTTCGGTCAAAGGTGCACCGTTATGAAGGCAAAGCCCCGCTTTTTATTGCCTATGGCGTTGAGGTGGACATTAACAGGGCTCTGGCCAGTAAGATCTGGCTGCGTTGCGGCGGCTATATCGTTATCGAAGCCACTGAGGCATTGACAGTCATAGATGTCAATACCGGACGTTATGTCGGTAAAACGGATCTCGAAGAGACGATTTTTAAAACAAATATGGAGGCGCTCAAGGAGATTGCCTATCAGCTGCGTTTGCGAAATATCGGCGGCATTATCATCATTGATTTTATTGACATGGAAATCGAAGAGCATCGCCAGGACGTGTTTCAGGGGTTAAGTGAGGCGCTGAAGAATGATAAGAGCCGGACGAATATACTAAAGTTCTCGGAATTTGGTCTTATCCAGTTGACCCGCAAGAGAAACAAGGACGATCTGACCAGGATGATGTGTGAGCCTTGTCCCTGTTGTAGCGGTTCCGGCATGGTGAAATCCAATCGAACCATATGCTATGAGATTTTTCGTAAAATAAAGCGCGATGCGGCAAAGATGAAAGGTCATACCGTAACAGTCAATGTGCATCCCAAGGTTGCCGCTCTCATGCTGAAAGACGAGGCAATGACCATTAAGAATATTGAGGATGAGATAAAAATGATTCTTGCTATTTTCCCAAACAGGGAACTGCACATGGAAAAATATGAAATCATATGGGATGCGGCAAGATAGGGCTGCCTGCTGGATGGAGTAGTTGCAAACAGGTGTTATGCTGCTGATATGAGTCCCAGTAAAATATATCTTGCGCTCGCACTGTGTGTAGGCATCATTGCCACGGGAACATGCGGCTATATGCTGATAGAGGGCTACACCTTTGTCGAAGCCTTTTATATGTCGGTGATTACCATCAGCTCTGTCGGTTTCGGGGAGATTAAACCCCTTTCCGATACAGGGCGCATTTTTACAACGTTTATCATTATAACGGGTATCGGTTTACCGGCATATGCCGGTCATGCCGTGGTGGAATCGCTGCTGGAAAAAATATGGTTGGGAAATTCGGAGGTGAAAAGAATGAAAAAACGAATTGCCAAACTCAAGGGCCATTATATTATCTGTGGTTTTGGCCGGGTTGGGGAATCTGCTGTGCAGCATTTTTTCCGGGCGTGAACGGATTTTCTTCTTATTGAATTTTCCCCGGAACAGTGCCGGAAAATCAAGGAACATGGGTACGCATTTCTCGAAGGGGATGCTACCAGTGAAAACACTCTGCTGGAAGCCGGCATAAAAATCGGCAAGCGGTCTGCCGGCCTTACTTGATTCCGACCCGAAAAATCTTTTCATCCTTTTTCCGCAGAAAATGGACCGGACGGCCTTGAACTTATTCTCAGGGAAAAACCGGTGGTTGCTGTTGTTGACTATAAGCTCCCAGGGCTTTCCGGCATTGATCTTTGCCGCACTGTACGGCAGGACGATGATCTTTTCGGCGTTAAACTCATTCTTTTTACCGGTGATGAAGATCCAGGCATACGAAAGGAGGCACTGCAGGCAGGTGCGGATGATGTTGTCTTGAAAAGCCCGGAGGCCTCCGTGGTTATTGAAGCGGTGTTGAAGTTGCTTGAGAAAAAGTAAGCAGGTTCGCCTCATTCCCCGGACAGAGTCCGGATTTTCATTTCTCTATAAGGGCACACCCCTTTTTCAGAAAACAGACGACATTGTTCAGGTCGAGCGTTGTACACGCTGCATCTTTCAAGGATATCCCCCGGAGTAAAAAAAATACAAGACTGATCCTCTTTGACGTAAAGTGAATATTTGTTTTCCAGGTAAAGGGAACGGACTTCACCATCAGTAATCCTAAAAAAACGTGCAAGGCGATTTATGTCGGCCGCAGTAATGAGGAGAACGGCATCTTCCGTTTTGTAACAACAGTACCCCGGGCAATCATTACACTCATTCATTTCTGATTCATATTGCCCGGTTATTTAAGAGCTTGAACAGCCTGCGCGTTTTCGATAAACGAGAATTTCGTTGTCGCCACGCAACTTGCAACAGCAGTCAATCTACTTTATCCTGCAAGGCATCGGAAGGTAAATCTTGATGGGAAGCAAGACTTGAGGCAACAATCATGTTCGGCAATAATGACACCCACAGAAAAACCATTGGATATATTCTCTGGATTTTTGGCTTTACCGGTTCCCACCGTTTCTATTACGGGAAACCAATTAGCGGCACCATCTGGCTTTTCACCCTGGGACTCCTTGGGGTTGGCTGGCTTATTGATCTTTTTTTGATTCCAGGTATGGATGATGAGGCAGATTTTTACTATCAGGAAGGTTCTTTGGATTATTCCTTAGCCTGGATTTTTCTCACCTTTGTCGGGATCTTTGGGGTGCATCGTATGTACATGGGGAAATGGATCAGTGCCATACTCTATTTTTTCTCGGGCGGTCTGTTTGGTTTTGGTGTCCTCTATGATTTCTGGACCTTGAATGAACAGATCAATCGTATACATGCCGGGGAGTAGATGGACTCACTGCTTCTCATCTATCCACCCATGGCCAAGAATTGTGAACCTCCGGCAGGCATAGCCGGGCTGGCAGGATTTCTACGCGGTAACGGTGTCGGTTGTACGACCCTTGATGCCAACAGGCAGGGGCTGCATTATCTGCTCGGTCTCGACTTTGACAAGACAGACACCTGGTCAACACGGGCCGGAAAAAATCTTGGCGCAAATGTCATAGGGTTGCAACATTGGCATTTTTACACCAATTTCGATCGATACAAACGGGCTGTTGCCGATGTCAACCGGGTGCTGGCAGGGGTTGGAGAAGCCCATGGCCTTGAGTTGTCTCTGGCCAATTATCAGGATCAGTCCTCTCCGGTACAAAGTGATGATTTGCTCAGGGCTGCACGGCACTATCAAGAAAATCTGTTTTATCCCTTTTTCAAGGAAAGTATCAGGCCGGTTATTGATAAGGAACAACCTTGTTGTATAGGGATTTCCATTGCCTATCTCAGTCAGGCCATTGCCACATTTGCCCTGATCGGCTTTATCCGGGCCACATTCCCAGGGGTGAAAATTGTTCTTGGTGGCGGACTTATCACCTCATGGTTGCGCAGTCCGTTATGGAAAAATCCTTTTGCCGGACTGGTGGATGACTGCATTGCCGGCCCTGGCGAACAACCCCTGCTGGATATCCTGGCTGGAGGAAAGAAAACGGGGAAGCCGGTTCTTCCTGAATATGATTGTACGGACTACCTTGCCCCGGGATTTATCCTGCCCTATGCGGCGTCCAGTGGCTGTTACTGGAATAAGTGCCTGTTCTGTCCAGAGACAGCAGAAGAAAACCCCTACCTTCCCTTACCACCTGAGCAGGTTCCGGCAGATTTGCAGGTTCTGCTGGCCCGCCACAGACCTGTACTCATTCATTTATTGGATAATGCTGTAAGTCCTGCATTGATGAAAGCGCTGGTGGAAAATCCCCCGGGAGTGCCCTGGTATGGTTTTGCCCGGGTAAGTCCTCTGCTTGCCGATGAAGGGTTTTGCCGAAATCTGCGCCGCTCCGGTTGTGTCATGCTGAAACTGGGGCTTGAATCAGGAGATCAGCAGGTTCTGGATCGGATGCATAAGGGAATTGAGCTGGAAATGGTGGCCCAGGTGTTACGAGCCCTGAAATCGGCAGGCATTCTTACCTATGTGTACCTGCTTTTCGGCACACCTTCCGAGGATGAGGCCAGTGCCGCCCGAACCATGGAGTTTACGATTCGCCATCACGATGAAATCGGTTTTCTCAACCTGGCCGTGTTTAATCTGCCCCTGTACGGTCCTGAGGCGTCAGCCCTTGCCCTAAATGAATTTTATGGGGGAGATCTTTCTCTGTATACTGATTTCAGCCATCCAAAGGGCTGGTCGCGCCGGAAGATTCGAGCATTCTTAAGCAAAGAATTCAAACGCCATCCCGCCATTGCCCCCATTATCCATCGTGATCCTCCATTTTTCACCTCAAACCATGCCCCGTTGTTTCACCCGTCATTTTTCAGTCGGTCTTGATGGTAATCCTTCCTGTATTAGGGGACGTTGTTGTTTAGTGTGCAAAAAAGATTGACATATCAATAAGGACAGAGGGGTCATAAGGACAGAGGGGTCGCGTCTACACATTTTACTTTTCCCGATAAGATCAAAACGTTTTCCCCGTATAGATTTTGTGTAATGTGTAGACGCGACCCCTTTGTCTTCACTTCAACACCCTTATATGGTGAAATTCCTTAATGAAAATATCGTTATAGAATTGTATAGTAACAAATTATGAGAAAAGAGCGTAGAAAACATCTTCGACTTTCCCTGAATTTCAAGGTGAAATTAGATATGCCTCGTCGTGAATTGGTGCTGGAAGGCCATACCAGGAATTTAAGTTTTGCCGGAGCTTTTATCGAGCTTGATCATATACCGCTAGTGCTGCCTAGTGAATATTTTAGTCTTACCCTGTTGGGGCAGGTTGAATTTACCTGCCGGGTCATTCACTCTAATGCCGGCGGGATTGGCTGCCAATTTGATTTTATTCAAATCAGGTACTACGAATTATTCAAAAAAATGATGTTACGCAACGCTCCTGATCCTGAGCGGCTAGTAAAGGAGATTGGACGCTGGGCGGCAACAAAAGGGCCGTGATTGAGTGATAAAGAAGGGGTAAGGTGATAAATGGCTTTGGTGATAAATGGCTTTGGGCGGCCCCTTTGTCTTCATATTTCCCTAAGTGTCTCCCCCCTTTTTTAAATTACGCCGGGCAGGAAAATTGATAAAAGAACTGATTAAGTTCAGTTGACAGTCTGCTTATTAAATAAAAAATGCATCAGTCATAAATATGTTGTTAGGCCGGTCTTGTGTTTGAACCGCCCGGGAATTTTCTCGGACGGCTTGTACTCCTGTGTTTTCCTGTAAGACTGAGTGTCAGCCTGTTTACATATCTTCTATCCCCTTTTGGAGTGTTTTGAATGTCAGATTTGTCCAAGCAAGAAATGCAGCAAAGAATTGAGCAGCTTGAAAAACAGCTTTTATCCTGTCGTCAAAGACAAAGCGAGTTTTTGGGAAATAGCAGTTTTTTCATGACATTGGTTGATCAGTCACCATTGCCTATCCAGATTCATCATATTGACGGGACATTGGTCTATGTTAATAAAGCGTGGGAGCAACTCTGGCTGGTGAAGGCAGAAAATGTAGTTGGTCAATACAACATTTTAACTGATGAGCAGGCCATCGAACTTGGCTTTAAAGAGGCCGCTGAAAATGTACTGTCCGGCGAATCGGTCATGATGGCAGATCTTTCGTTTGATCCAGAAAAATCAGGGTTTTCCGGACGTAAGCATTGGGTGCGCCCCTGGTTGTATTCCATTACAAAGGAAAAGGGGGAAATCCGTCATATTGTTGTCTGTCTTGAAGAATGTACTGCCCTGAAAGAGAGTGAAGAACGCTATAATATTATTGTGGAGAATGCCAATGAGGCAATCATGGTTTTCCAGGATGGACTTATTGCCTTTTTCAACCAGCGGGCCTTGGATATCGCCGGTTACAAAGCCGAAGACTATATCAGGCAACCGTTTGTGAAATTCGTTCCCCCTGACTATCAGGACTTGGTTCTCGAACGTCATCGGAAGCGTGTTGCCGGTGAGGATGTGCCCAATTTTTATCAGACCAAGATCCTGCACAAAGACGGGAGTGAAAAATGGCTGCAGATGAATGTAATCCGTACAGACTGGGAGGGCAGGCCTGCAAGTCTTGCATTTCTGGTTGATATTACTGGGCAGAAAAACGCTGAAGAGGAGCTGGAGCAACACCGAGATCGCCTGGAAGAACTTGTGCGTGACCGGACTGCTGCCTTGACCTCGGCCAACAAGCAATTGAAAGAGGAAATAGCTGAACGTGTGCGAACCGAAAAAGCGCTTCGAGAAAGTGAGTTGAAGTTCAGGACCTTATTTGACTTGTCCCCCCCAACCTGTTTCGCTGACTAATTTTAAAACAGGGGAATTTATTGATGTAAATGAAAAGTTTTGCAAGCTTGGCAAATTTGACAGGTATAGCATCATCAAAAAAGAGCAAAGGCAAACTCGACCTTCCTGAAGGCAGGTATCTGCAGTTATCGGTCAGAGATACCGGACACGGAATGCCCCAGGAAATGGCAGACCGTGTTTTTGAACCATATTTTACCACGAGAAAACTGTCAGAAGGTATCGGCCTGGGATTGTCAATTGTCCATGGTATTGTTAAAAGTCATAAGGGGGCCATTGCTGTTGAAAGCAGTCCTGATAAGGGAACCTCATTTCATCTCTATTTCCCCTTGAGTCAAAATCAAGCATCCCGGCAGGAAACAACAACGAGGAAAGAAGATGCTGCTGTGTCTCAACCACGACGTATACTTTTTGTTGATGACGAAAAAATGGGCGGAATGGTCTGGAAAATAGCTCTCAAGCAGGAAGGGTATCACGTTGATTTTTTCAGTCGTGGCGTCGAGGCCTTGGAGGCTTTTCGCGTTAGCCCTGAAGGCTATGATGTCGTTGTCACCGATCAGAAAATGCCTGAGATGACGGGGACACAACTTGCCGGTGAATTGCTTAAAATCCGGCAGGATATTCCTGTTGTTCTCGTCAGTGGCTGGTCCGACTCCGTTTGTGGCGTTTGTGTCCGCACATGGAATAATTAAAACCAGCGCGAAAAAAAAGATATGGCTAAGCTCCCAGCCTTAAAACTTATCTGTAGATGGATCTTTACCGGATGCCGGGTGCTGGTCGGCTTTCTTGTGATGAAGACCGGAATCGACCTGATGGGGGGCGGCACGTTTACAGGTTATAACAGGCAGGACACCCTCCTTGCCGGTGGCTTTGTCATGGTCATCGGCCTATACTTTGTTTTTTCCAGTCTCTTTCAGGCTTTCTTTAAAGACGATACATAAACGTAAGTATGATGGATTCTTTCAGATGTTGCTGGATTCCCTGAAAAATTCAATGATCCTGTCGATGAAAATTATTGCCCTGATTGCAATGATTATTTTCATCATGGTCAGGATCAAGTCGACACGAGTCATGCAGGAATATGCAAAAAAGGTTAATGTCTCTTTCTCCATTATCGTGGGTCAACTGCTTGGCATTACCTACGGCGCAGGCATTCTTATCAGCGAAGCCAATAGTGGTCAACTGAGTCACGGGGACATTTTTTTGTTGCCACCTTTCTGATGATCTGCCATTTCATTATTGAAGATACATTTTCAATACCCACTCCTGAACAAAAAAAAACGGACTAATCAGAAATACATGACTCGCAGCGATACAGACCGGCCCGGTTTTGACCGGCGGATGAGCAAGGATGAGATAAACGCCTGCCCCATGGAGCGCTGGACCGGGCCGGTGAGCGTGGTCCGGACCAGAGACGAGTTGGCCGCGGCAATGCGTAAGCTTGCCGGCAGCACCCTGCTTGGCTTTGATACGGAAACGCGGCCTGCCTACAAAAAAGGGGAGAGCTACCCGCCTTCGCTTCTGCAGCTTGCCGGCGGTGATGAGGTTTTCATCTTTCAACTCAAACATTTGGGCCTGGCCAAACCGCTGCATGAGATCCTAGCTGATCCGGCCATCATCAAGGCCGGGGTGGGCTTGGACTACGATATTCGCGAACTCAAAAAGTTGTCCCGTTTCAAATCGGCCGGCTTTATGGACCTTGGCAATATTGCCAAGAAGGCGGGTATCAAGAATCACGGTCTGCGAGGCTTAGCCTCAGTGTTCCTTGGCTTTCGTATCTCCAAGGGGGCGCAGACTTCTAATTGGGCCATGGATGTGCTCACTCCGCAGCAGATCCAATATGCGGCCACCGATGCCTGGGTGGGACGCAGGCTCTACCTTGCCCTGGAGCAAGCCGTTGGCCGGGAGGCGGCATGAGCACACCCCAGTCCAACAATCCGCTGCACGGCATTACTCTGGAGATGATTCTCACCCGGTTGGTGGATCACTATGGTTGGGAAAGGCTGGGCCGGAAGATTTCGATCAATTGTTTTACCAATACCCCCAGCATCAAATCGAGCCTCAAGTTCCTGCGCAGGACGCCGTGGGCCAGAAAGAAGGTCGAGACCCTGTATCTGCGAACCCGGTTTTCCTGATTTTTAATTTTTTATTCCTTCAAAGGATTTGATATGTGTGAATTTTGTACAAAGCATGGTGACGGCAAAATCTGGTTTAACAATGCCGCCAATTATGGCAATGATTTAATGGCTGATCTGAAACGCCGTGACTATATTAAAGATTTTTTTACCTCCACCATTGAAGAGGGCGCTGTAACCATAGGCCGTCTGGAAGCTTTGTACCTAAAAAAGAAACGCCTGCCGCAACGGTTGGTGGATAAGATGGTGTCGCAAGCCAAGGAAGAACATTTCGGCCAGGTCGTTACTATTGAAGATATCCGGGACATTGTCGGCAAGGCGGCCACGGTGGTTCGCTTGCCCTGTGCCTGCCGCTGGGCCTCCATGAAAAAAGAAAACCGTTGCTGTTACAGTGTCAGCTATACGCCTGATGCATGGTATCAGGATCTTGATATGGGTTATTTCGGTCTGGCCCAGGACATGGGCCTGGAATCGATAACTCCCGGCGAAGCCATCTCTCAGATGGAAAAAATTGAAGAAGATGGTGCTATTCATACTATCTGGACCATGATGACCCCGTTTGTCGGTGCGATTTGTAATTGTAAGCCTGTGGATTGTCTTGGTCTGCGCACCCTTTCTCTTAATGTGGAGACCATGTTCAGGGGGGAACATGTTGCCTGTGTTGATGAAAAGACCTGCAATGGTTGCGGTACCTGTGAAGAAGCCTGTCATTTTGGAGCTATAAGCAGTCGGCAGGGAACTGATGGATTTATGGCGGTCGTTAATCCTGAACAGTGTTTTGGCTGTGGCCTGTGCCGGAATAGTTGCCCCCAGGAGGCGCTGCATATGGTCAGGCGCTAAGTTGCACTCAATAAAAATTATCGGAGGAAAATGATGCCCACTTTATTTGACCGGACCCAAATCAATGGCATGACATTGCGAAACCGTCTTGTCCGCTCGGCAACCTGGGAAGGAATGTGCGAGGAGGACGGCCGACCGACGGATACCCTGGTTGGCTGTTACCGCGATCTTGCCCGCGGCGGTGTGGGGCTTCTCATCACCGGCTACACCTTTGTCCGGCCGGACGGTAAGCAGTTACCCGGAAAAATGGGCATCCATACGGATGATTTTGCCCCGCAAATGAAGACCCTTACCCATGCCGTGCATGACGAGGGTGGTAGTATCTGTGTCCAGCTTGTTCATGCCGGAGGACAAACGGATTCCGCTGCCATAGGCTGCCGGCCCCTTGCGCCTTCGGCAGTACAGGTGGAGCAGTTTCCCGAGGTGCCCCGGGAACTTTCCAGGGAAGATATTACAGCCCTTATCAGCGCCTTTGCCGAGGCAGCCGGACGGGCAAAGGAATGGGGCTTTGATGCTGTCCAGCTGCACGGCGCCCATGGCTATTTGATTAATCAGTTTCTCTCGCCCCTGACTAACAGGCGTACGGATGAATATGGCGGCAGCTTGGAAAATCGTCGCCGTTTTTTGCTGGAAGTGTACCGGGCCGTGCGCCAGGTGGTGGGGAGTAAATATCCTGTCATGATCAAATTGAACGGCTCCGATTTTCTCGAAGGCGGTTTAACAGTGGAAGATGCTGTTGCTGCGGCCAAAGTGTTGGATGATGAAGGTATTGATGCCATTGAAGTCAGTGGCGGAACTCCTGCTTCAGGAGATGAAAACCCCATACGGATCAAAATTAAAAATCCGGAGCAGGAGGCGTATAATCTTGACCTTGCCAGGCAAATAAAGGGAGCTGTTAAATGTCCGGTCATGGTGGTGGGCGGCTTCAGAAGTTACGGGGTGGCGGAAAAAACCATCGCGGATGATGGGCTGGATTACATCTCTTTTTCCCGACCTTTTATCCGGGAACCTGATTTGGCCAACCGCTGGAAATCTGGTGACACTGCTCCGGCCAAATGTATTTCCTGTAATGGCTGTTTTAAGCCGGGATTAAAGGAAGGCGGTATTTATTGTGTGGCTGCTGCAAAGGAGAAGGAGAAAAATCAAACTTGACAATTCTATCCATTATGGTATGTATGATTGTTTCCGTTTCAGGATATTCCCTTCTGCCTGATAGGCGGTTGTCTTAAACAGGGTGCAGAAGATATACATTATTACAGTTTAGGTGTTGGAGGAGAAAATGTACGCAATAATTCGTACCGGCGGTAAACAGTACCAGGTGGCGGCAGGAGAGCGTCTGCGTGTTGAAAAGCTGATCGGTGAAGTAGGTGATACTGTTGATCTTGATGATGTTCTTCTGGTAGCAGATGGCGAGGACGTCAAAGTGGGTCGACCGGTTGTTGACGGGGCCAGGGTGACAGCTCAGATTATTGAACAGGGAAAAGATAAGAAGATTATTGTCTTTAAAAAGAAGAAGCGTAAAGGCTATTCATTGAGAAAAGGACATCGTCAGCCTTTTACCGCCCTGGAAATAAAAGAGATTTCATTATAACGTTTATTTGCCGGTTTCCCGGATATTCGGTCCGGTTCCGCTCATTGAAGAGGTTGTATCGTGGCACATAAGAAAGCAGGTGGTAGTTCAAAAAACGGCAGAGACAGTAATTCCCAGCGGCGTGGCGTAAAAAAATTCGGCGGTCAGGTTGTTCGGGCCGGGAATATTCTTGTGCGTCAGCTTGGTACCAAAATTCATCCGGGCACCAATGTCGGTCTGGGGCGCGATTATACGCTTTTTGCTAAAGTTGACGGCGTGGTCACCTATGAGAATTTCGGTAGGAAGCGCAAACGGGTAAGTATTTATCCCGTAGAAGCAGTAGTATAAAAGACATTTGATTTTTTCCCCGTCAGGGTGGCTCTATGGCATTCGTAGATGAAGCCAAATTTTATGTTAAGGCCGGAGACGGGGGAAACGGCTGTGTCAGTTTTCGCCGTGAGAAATGTGTTCCCAAGGGCGGACCGGATGGTGGAGATGGCGGTCGGGGCGGCTCTGTTATCATAGAGGCAACTTCACGCCAGCAATCCCTGATTGATTTTCGGTATCGCTCCCATTTTATCGCCAAAAACGGCGTCCATGGCAAAGGCAAAAAAAAGCATGGCAGGAAGGGGGAGGACTATCTTCTCAATGTTCCTGTTGGTTCCATTGTACAAAATGCCGAGACCGGTGAAATTCTCGCAGATCTCGTTTGTGAATATGATCGGGTCGTTGTTGCCAGGGGCGGTGGCGGCGGTGGCGGCAACGTTCATTATGCCTCAGCTGTCAACCGTGCTCCCCACAGGGCCGGTAAAGGAACACCTGGTGAGGAATTCTGGCTCCTCATTGAATTGAAACTTCTTGCCGATATCGGCTTGATCGGCCTTCCCAATGCAGGGAAATCCACCCTGCTTTCCGCATTATCTGCCGCTAATCCCAAGGTTGCAGATTATCCCTTTACCACCCTTGAACCCCAGCTCGGCGTTATGCATCTGGAATACCGTGAACCGTGTATTATTGCTGATATTCCCGGCCTTATTGAAGGGGCCCATAGCGGTGCCGGACTTGGTCATAAATTTCTGCGCCATATTGAGCGGACCCGTATTCTCCTGCATGTCATTGACAGCTCAGGTATGGAAAACGATCCTTTAGAGCAGTATCATGTGCTTGAGAGGGAATTGCAGCTCTATAATGAGGAGCTCATGGGGCGTCACCGGCTGGTTTTGCTTAACAAGATCGATCTGTTTGAGTCCGATGAGCAGGTTCGTGAACTCGCGGGCAGATTTAACAGAGAAGGAATTGAGGTTTTGCCCATTTCCGCGGCTGAGGGTACAGGCTTGGATATTTTAATAGAGAAACTGGCAGACCTGCAGGACTGGACGACGACAACGGTTGAAGAAGATGACGTTTCAGGTATCAATTGATAATGGCATTGAACTTCGCAGGGGGCACCTTGAGGAGGCAAAACGTGTTGTGGTCAAGGTTGGCAGTGCCGTTCTCACCACTGGTTCCGGCCTGAATTACAGTGTGCTTGAAAATCTTGCCTGTGAACTTTCCTTTCTCATCCAGAGCGGTCGTGAGGTAATTCTGGTCAGTTCCGGTGCAGTAGCCGCCGGACGTAAGAAGCTTGGTCTCAATAACCGCATTTTGAAAATGCGGGAAAAACAGGCCGCTGCCGCCGTTGGACAATCGAGTCTGATGCGGACCTACGAGGATCTCTTCAGCCATTATGATCAGAAGGTTGCCCAGGTGCTGCTCACCCATGACGATCTTTCCCATCGTGATCGTTACCTCAATATCAGAAATACCATGTCCACCCTTTTTGAGTGGGGCATCCTGCCGATTATCAATGAAAACGACACTGTTTCCGTCAAAGAACTGCGGTTTGGCGACAATGACACCCTGGGGGCCATGGTGACCAACCTTATTGATGCCGACGTCTTTATTTGTCTGACGGATGTAGACGGCCTCTATACGGGCAATCCCTGTACCGATACCAATGCCCAACGAGTTCACACCGTTGCCGATATTACTGACGAGGTGGAGAACATGGCCGGCAACATCTGTGGTTCCAGCCTCGGTACAGGTGGTATGCGCAGTAAGATTCTGGCTGCAAAAATGGTTGCGGCCAGGGGGGGTAGTTCTTTTATCGGTCCGGGTCGGGAGCCTGGAGTTTTGCAGAAACTTTTTGCAGGAGAGCCTGTCGGTACTTTTTTTCTGCCCAAAGCTGAAAAAATGGCAAGCAGAAAGCATTGGATTGCCTATACATTACGGCCCAAGGGGTTTCTTGTTCTTGATTCGGGAGCCTGTCGTGCTCTGGAGCAAAACGGCAAGAGTCTACTCCCTTCCGGAATTCGCGAGGTGCGGGGTGAATTCGGTGTTGGTGATCCTGTTCATTGTCTGGATAAGAGCGGCAGGGCCATTGCTGCAGGACTAGTCAGTTATAATTCCAAACAAATTGATAAAATACATGGCCGCCATACCTCCGAGATCGAGAAAATTCTCGGTTTTAAAGACAGCGATGAGGTTGTGCATAGGGACAATCTTGTTATGCTTTAGGTTGAAGGGAAAAGGCAAAATTCAAAAGGCAAAAATTAAAAGTTAAAAAGAGAGGTACCTTCTTTTTGATTTTTGTCTTTTGAATTTTGATTTTATATTTCCAGCCTGTCCAGGTTGGCTAATTGAAAGGAGTACATCATGACAATCCAGGAAACGATTCAGTCCATGGCCAGAGAGGCAAAAAGGGCTGCCCGCAACTTGATCAGCCTGTCAACCGAGGGAAAAAACCGTGTCCTTCTCCGTATGGCCGACGCCCTTGTTGAGCAGAAAGAGTTTATTTGCCGGGAAAATGAAAAAGACCTGGCAGCAGGGCGTGAAAAGGGGCTGTCAGATGCCATGCTGGATCGCTTGACCCTTTCCGACAAGGTGCTTGACTCCATGATTAACGGCCTGAAGGAGGTTGCAGCCCTTCCGGATCCGGTGGGTGAGGTGAGCGAGATGGTCAAACGGCCAAGCGGTATCATGGTGGGCCGTATGCGGATTCCTTTAGGAGTTATCGGCATGATTTACGAGTCGCGTCCCAATGTAACGGTGGATGCCGCCGCTCTTTGCCTGAAGGCGGGTAATGCCATCCTGCTGCGCGGTGGATCTGAAGCCATTCATTCAAATCTTGCCCTGGCAAAAGTTCTGCAGGATTCTCTTGCCGCAGAAAATATTGACGCTGCCGCTATTCAGGTTATCCCGGTAACAGACAGGGAGGCCGTCACCTTCATGCTGGCCCTGGAAGAAGAAATTGATCTTATCATTCCAAGGGGAGGGGAGGGGCTTATCCGTTTTGTCTCTGAAAACTCCCGTATTCCGGTGCTCAAACATTATAAAGGTGTCTGTCATGTTTTTGTCGATGAAACTGCGGACATCTCTATGGCAACAGACATTGTCATGAATGGTAAAGTGCAGCGTCCAGGTGTATGCAATGCCCTGGAAACTATGCTGGTGCATGAGAATATTGCCGCCGATTTTTTACCGAAGGCAGGGGCGGAGCTTGAAAAAGCCGGGGTGGAGATCAGGGGTTGCGCTAAAACCTGCGCCCTGCTTCCCAATGCCGTTCCGGCCACCGAAGAGGACTGGCCCATGGAGTACCTGGATCTGATTCTTTCCGTAAAAGTTGTGTCCGGTCTTGATGAGGCCATGGAGCATATCGTCGCCTATGGCTCCCAGCATACCGAGGTAATTGTCACCAATAATTACACTAATTCCCAGCGATTTCTAAAAGAGGTGGATGCTTCGGCCGTCATGGTCAACGCTTCGACCCGTTTCAGTGATGGCGGACAGTTCGGTCTTGGTGCTGAAATCGGCATCAGCACAACCAAATTACATGCGTATGGCCCAATGGGTCTCAAAGAATTGACCACCAGGAAATTTATTGTTTATGGTGACGGACAGGTTCGCGTGTAAGGCCTGACGTGGGCCAGGCAGACCAATGAGGCAAATCGGCTTTTTCGGCGGCACTTTTGATCCGGTCCATAACGGCCATATGGCTGTGGCCCGGGCAGCCATTGAGCAGCTTTACCTTGATGAACTGCTTTTTATTCCTGCGGCCTCACCCCCGCATAAATCCGATCAGCATATAACCCCCTTTTCCGGCAGAGTTGCCATGCTGGAGCTTGCATTGGCTGATGAGGAGCGGTTTTCCGTCTCAACAATTGAAGCGGAGCGAGGCGGTCCATCCTATACCATCGATACGCTGACCCTGTTTCGTAAGCGCTTGGGGCCGGATGCATCCTTTTATTTTATCATCGGTCTTGATGCCTTTGCCGAAATCACCACCTGGAAAAAATACAGAAAACTGCTTGCTGACTATAATTTTGTGGTCATAGATCGCAGGTCTCATTTTAAGTCAGGTGTGAAAGAGGTGGTGATGCGTTTTTTTGGTGAATATCAGCAGGTAAAAGAGGGCGTCCGGCAGTCTCAGGAAGGAAGCAGGATCTATTCTCTGTCCATGGAACCGGTGCAGGTGTCGTCGTCAATGATAAGGGAAAGACTGGGGCAAAAGCAGGGGATCAGCGGGATAGTTCCGCAAGGCGTAGGAAAATATATTTATGCAAATGGACTGTACGGGTCAGGTTGAACAGAATGGCGGCTATTTTTCGTCGATGATGTCGTCGCTGTCTGCATAGGCATAGGCGCTATGCTTGTGAATGGATTCAAAGCTTTCCACGCCCACGGAAAACCAGGAGATGTTTGGATGGGCCCGGGCCATTTCCGCCACCTTCCGGACCACATCTTCAACAAACATTGGGTTGTTGTAGGCCTGTTCGGTGACATACTTTTCGTCCGGTCGTTTTAAAATTGAAAAGACCTCGCAGGAAACGCCTGACTCCACCAGGGCAATAAGATCTTCAACCCAGATAAAACCCTTTGCTATGACGTTGAGATTAATTTCCGCGCGCTGATTATGGGCTCCGCAGTTACTGATTTCTTTTGAACAGGGGCAGAGGGTTGTGCTGGGCACCCATACCGACAGGATGAAATCTTCATCCTCGCCAATGCCGCAGGTGAAGCGACAGGTGTACTCCATGAGACTGGGAGTTTTGGTGACAGGGGCCTTTTTTTCAAGGAAATAGGGAAATGTCATTTCCAGTCGGGCTGAATGGGCCTGCAGTTTGTCCCGGGTTTCTATCAACAGCTCGGGGAAGATGGTGACGCTCATGTCCTCCTGATACTTGTTTAGCAGGGAAAGGAAGGTTGACACGCAGGTTTCCCTGTAATGCCGGGGCATATTTGCCTGTAAGGTGATGCCGGCAACGGTGGATTGCATTCCGCCCGATTTTTCACGCACTTTGACAGGATAGCTGATATTTTTTATGCCGACGGTTTTCAGTTTCATGGGAGCTTCTTATTACCTTTTTTTGCCTTGCCCGCCAACAGGTTTCTTTGCTGGAATTACTTGAAAAAGGCGGTGTGGTGAAGTTCTTTGCCTGACTGGATAAATTATGGTATTTTCCAGGATTCAGGATTCAGGATGAATATCTGAGCAGAGCGCGATATTTTTTTGACGCAATATGAATTGTTCAACTGTTCAGTGGTGTTTTTGTTACAGTGTATTATTATGTCCATAGACAAGAAAGTACGGATAGATAAATGGCTTTGGGCTGCCCGGTTTTTTAAAACAAGATCCATGGCGTCCCGGGCGGTGAGCGGCGGACATGTCCACCTCAATGGGGCCAGGGTAAAATCGGCCCGTTGCGTTGTCGTTGGAGATGAGCTGCGCATCGTCAGAAATGAAACGGTGTTTGTCGTTGTTGTCCGGGATCTTGCGGATAAGCGCGGCCCGGCTTCGGTGGCGCAGACATTGTATGAGGAGACCGAGGAAAGTTTGGCCACCCGGGAGATGAGCGGGGAAGAGCGGCGTCTCCAGCGTATGAGCAGGGATTTCCCCCCGGCAAAGCGTCCCGGGAAAAGAGATAGACGGCTTATTCGAAGTTTTATAAGGAAAACTGAATAATATATAGACATTTCAATCAAAATAATGGGAGCATATAATGAAAAAAGCAGAAAGAGCACTCATCAGCCTGACTGATAAATCAGGAATTGAAGGTTTTGCCAGGGAGCTTGAGGGTCTCGGTATAGAGATTCTTTCAACCGGCGGTACGGCTAAGAAAATGCGGGACAATGGCATTGCCGTCAAAGATGTGTCCGAATTTACCGGTTTTCCGGAAATGCTCGATGGTCGCGTCAAAACCTTGCACCCCAAGGTTCATGGCGGTATCCTTGCCCGGAAAAACAACCCTGATCATTTACGTCAAATGAAGGAGCACGGCCTGCAGGCCATAGACATCGTTGCGGTGAATCTCTACGCATTTGACAAGACCACGGCTGATCCGGACTGTACTTTGGCCAATGCCATTGAAAATATTGATATCGGCGGACCCACCATGCTGCGTGCTGCGGCAAAAAACTATGCAGATGTTACCGTTATTGTGGATCCTGCCGATTACCCCACCGTTATCAGCGAAATAAAAGAGACCGGCAACACCAGCTTAAAGACCCGTTTTAAGCTGGCCCGTAAAGTTTTTGCCTTAACGAGCAAATACGATACGGCAATCATTAACTGGCTTGACAACATAGACGCGGATACCCATTCCGAACTTTCCTGAGGTGCCCCCATGAAAATGGCAGTTTTTCTTTCCGGTACCGGCCGGACCCTGGATAATTTCCACGAAAGGATTCAAAACGGTACCATGCAGGGAAGTATTGAGGTGGTCATCTCCAATGCGAAGGATGCTTTGGGGTTGCAGAAGGCTGTTAAGTACGGCTATCCTGCCTTCCAGGCTTCCGGCAATGAGGCTATTAACAAGATTATAGATGATTACGAGGTGGACCTGGTGCTGCTGGCCGGTTTTTTGAAACTCTATGAACCGCCGGCCCGCCTGGCTAAAAATGTGATCAATATTCACCCATCCCTTATTCCCTCTTTTTGTGGAGCGGGGTACTACGGCATGCACGTGCATCGGGCCGTGCATAAACGGGGCGTAAAGGTGAGCGGTTGTACGGTGCATTTTGCCAATGAGGTGTACGATGAGGGTCCCATTATTGTGCAGAAATGCGTCCAGCTTGCCGATGGTGATAACCCCGATGATATTGCCGCCAAAGTGTTTGAGGCGGAATGCGAGGCCTTTCCCGAAGCAATTAACCTTGTGCACGACAGGGGCGTTGCATCTTTCTGGGCGTAGGAGATAAAAAAGTGGCATTGCAAAATTTACAGATAATGTCGGGCCAGGACATTGAACGTTCCCTGACCCGCATGGCCCTGCAGATCATGGAGGATACCCGGGGCATTAAAAAACTTGCCCTCATCGGTATCCATACAGGCGGTGTTTTTCTGGCGGATCGGCTACGGGATATTATTCAGCAGCATGAAGGGCTGAAGCTGCCGGTGGGCTCGCTGGATATCACGCTTTACCGTGACGACTGGAGTCTTGTCTCGCAGAATCCCATTGTTAAAACTACGGATATTCCTTTTTCAGTGGAGGAATATACGCTTGTTCTGGTTGATGACGTTCTTTATACCGGCAGAACGATTCGGGCGGCCCTTGATGCCATCATGGACCTGGGGCGTCCTCGTTCCATCCAGCTTGCTGTGCTTATTAACAGGAAATGCGGTCGTGAGCTGCCCATTGAACCGAATTATAAGGGACTTGATGTCCAGGAAAACGTCACCGACCATATTCATGTCATCCTGCAGGAGAAAGGCGGGCGGGATGAGGTCATTTTGAAAACGGATATGTAAGCGGAGGTCATGGTCAAGATGGAGCACAAAGGCGGAAAAATGAAGGAGATCAATGGTCGTATAATCCGGAAACGGCTTGATTACCAGCGTTATAATTTTAGCCGAGCCCAGAACGATATCCTGAAAACTTTTTTTGATCTCGCTCAGGAGTACAGTTCTCTTGAAGATTTCTATCGGATTTCGGTTTTTGTTCTGCGCGAATTTATGGGTGTCACCGCCCGTCTCTATCTGGTCAACGAGTCCAGTGGCTGCCTGGAGTTAATCTGTGACAGCCGTACAGGGTTGCTGTCCGAGCCTGCTCCGGTTCCCGCCCATGTCCATCTTGCCTCTAAAATGTACGGGGCACATGGGGCATGTGTTGTTCCCATCATTTATAGGGCGCCCAAGGTGGAGGCCGATGTTCTTAACCGGGAGGATTTGCTGCTCGGCGTGCTGGAGATTGAGTCTGATAAGGATATTACGGAGCAGGATCAGTTTTTTCTCGGCAAATTTGCCAACCGTATCGGCTACAACCTCTATAACCGGCGGGTTTCCCAGCAGAATATCAAGCATCTCAAATTCATAAATAGCCTGGTGATGGATATTGAGCATAATGTCATCATCCCGAATATGTATTTTAAGCATCTCTTTAACCGCATACGGGCAAAGATTTGCGATGTTGAGCAGCTTGAGAAAAAGATGATTCGCATGAAAGACTCCTATGACTTCAAGGAAGGTGAATGTGAAGAGATTATTTCCCGGGTTTCCGTGCTGCACCAGGATTTAACCGATTATCACCAGGAGATGCTCAAGCATCATGGCAACTGCAGTCTTTTTCTGGAGAGTCTCTTTCGCAGAGATCATTTTGAGCAGGGGCATCTTGTTCTTCATTCAAAAAAATGTTTCGTAGAAACGGAGATTATCCTGCCCCAGCTTGATCAGTTTGCCGCCAGATTACGTTCCCAGGGTATAACCATTGAGTGTCCTCTGGATATGGCCGTGGCGCAGATTCCTTTACGGGTGGACATCGGTCTTTTGTCCCAGGTGTATGCCAATTTTTTTTCGAATGCCGTGAAATATACTGAAGTTATTATTGATCACGGGGGGGCTCCTCGAAAGGCCCTGGCCTATGGCGTGCAGGAACTTGTTGATTATTTCGCTCCTGGACGTTCGGGAATTAAATTTAATGTTTTTTCAACCGGTCCTCATCTTGACAATGCTGATGCGGAATCCGTTTTCAGTGAAGGTTTTCGCGGCAAAAATATTGGCCTGGAGGCCGGCACCGGACATGGGCTGACTTTTGTCAAGCATGTGGTTGAGATGCATGGCGGTGAAGCCGGCTATGAGGCGACAAAAGAGGGAAATAACTTCTTTTGTATCCTGCCGGTCGACGACGAATGAAGGGCCTTTCCCTGAAAAAGCCGGAGCTGCTTGCCCCTGCCGGTTCTCTTGAGGTTTTTGCCACGGCAGTGGAGGAAGGTGCGGACGCCATTTACGTTGGCGCCCCGGCTATGAATGCCCGGGCTTTGGCCAAACATTTCAGCCTGGAAGAACTTGCTTCCATGATAGACTACGGTCACCGCAACGGGGTCAAAGTGTATCTTGCCATGAACAGTCTTGTCAAAGAGGATGAGATTGCCCAGCTTGTAGAACTCTTGACTATTCTTGAGAAATTATCCCCTGATGCTCTGATTATCCAGGATCTCGGCCTGTATTATCTTATTAAGAATTATTTTCCTTCTCTGACTATCCATGCCAGTACCCTTATGGGAGCCCATAACTCGATTAACGTGCAGCAGTTTGCCGACATGGGATTTGAGCGGGTGGTACTTGCCCGGGAGATGACGTTAGCGGAAATAAAAAAGATACATGAGCACAGCCAGGTGGAGCTTGAGGTTTTTGTCCATGGAGCGCTTTGTTTCAGTTATTCCGGTCTTTGTCGGTTTTCCGGTTATCTCGGCGGTAAAAGTGGTTTGCGCGGCCGATGCGTACAGCCCTGCCGCAGGCGATACACCTGGTCCGGCGAGGGCAGTGGCAAGGGAAGTGGTTATTTTTTTTCAATGAATGATCTTGAGGCGATTGACCAACTGTCCGATCTCACAGAAGCCGGAGTTGTCTCTTTCAAGATTGAAGGCCGGATGCGCAGTGCAAATTATGTAGGATCAGTGGTCAGGGCGTACCGCAAGGTTATTGATAAGGGCCGGGATGCCGGCAGTATCATGCCTGAAGCGCACCGCATCCTGCAGGGGGCAATGGGCCGTAAACCAACCCGGGGCTATTTTTCTTCTCCCCAGCCGGCGGATGCCATTACCCCTTTTCACTCGGGCAATATCGGTAAATTTCTTGGCAGGGTATTAAAGAGAAAAAACGGTAACATCACCCTTGACCTGCAGGAAAATATTGAGACGGGTGACAGGGTGCGGCATCATCATGAAAAAAGTGGGGAGAGAAAATCCTTCACTGTGAAAGACATCCAAAGTAATGGCCAATCCCGAAAAACAGCGGATACGGGAGAGACGGTAACTCTTTTTCTTGACGCTATTATGTCGGATATTGGAGACACACTGTACAAGGTTGATGTCCGCAGTCGCAGACAGATGGAGTCCCGCAGGAGCAGGATTAATCCATCAAGTTTTAACAGGAAAGTTGAAAATATTAAGCAAGAGGGGACCTGGAAAAATATTTACAGAAAACTTTCTTTGAAGCCCATTACAAGACAAAAAGAAAAAAAACAGGATAGCAGACGTTCCCATCCACCGTCACTTCTGCCGATCTGGCTTCGCTCCACTGATTTAAAAATCGTTTCCAGCAATGTCGTTGACAATCCGGCCCGCTTTCTTGTGACCCTTGATGCAGAAAACTATAGACAGCTGCAACAGCAAAAGAAGGCCTATCGGCATCTGGTGAGAAGTCTTACCTGGGTATTGCCGCCGGTGATCCTTGAAGACGATGTGGCTTTTTACCGTAAGGCTGTTATAGAGCTGCAGGCTAACGGCTTTCGGCGCTGGATGATATCTCATATTGGCCAGTTGCAGCTTTTCCGGTCGGCATATCCAGGTAAGCGACCGTTTATCTCGGCGGATTATACCTTCAATGTGCTCAATTCCCTTGCCTTGAGATTTCTGCATGAAAAAAGAATAGGTGATGTGCAGCTTTCCATTGAACTGGACAAAAGTATTCTTGAAAATATCTGCAGACGCAAAAATAAAACCCAGGTTGGTTTAACTGTTTACGCCAGACCGCCGCTTTTTACCGCACGGCTTAAACCTGATTTTTTTAAATTTAACCGAACCTTTATCAGTCCCCGGGGAGAACGCTGTGAACTGGTGCAGAAATGGGGACAGACGCTGGCCCTGCCCGACAAGGCTTTTTCTCTTCTTTCCAGACAGGAGGATTTTAAAAAGGCTGGTGTGGATTTTGTTGTTATAGACCTCTCATTTCATCATTTTCACAAAAAAGAGATAGCGGCCCTGCGCCGTGTTTTTTCCTCCGGAGGAAAGGGGCGAAAAGAAAGCTCCTTTAATTTTCTCCGCGGTCTCCAGTAGGTTTCCCGCTTCCATTTTCTCTCCTTTTTTTGCGCATTGTCGTTGTTGTGCGACAAGCATAAGTCCTTAAAAATCAGTAACTTATTTAAACTCACCGCTATAGTTCTTCTTTAAAGCGACAATTATTCAACATAATATGGGCGTTGTTATCTTTCTTTTGTGTAACTACCTGAATATATGGGTAAAGTTTCTTTTGGCACAGAGGTTGCTATTGGACATTGTAAGTCACTTGCTTTTTGGTCGACAGCCCTGGTTATTGTTTTACGAAGGGAGATCCCTGGGGCAGGGTGCATATGAAAAGAAATTAAGTGATGAAAAGGTGATGCTCCTGTTTTATAGAAGAGAGCAGAATGTTAAAAAAAAAATCAAAGAGGTATAAGGCAATGAAGAAAAAAGTAATGTCAGCGGTAATGGGTGTTCTGTTTTTTTGTGCGATGACTGGACTTTCTGTGGCAAGCAGTGATGTGGCGGTTGTTCTGGATTCATCGGTGCATGACGCTGAAGTGAAGGTCATGGATGAAGTCAAAGCCCCGGAACATGAGGGTCAGGTTATTCAGGATGAGGTTGCAGAAACAGCTGATGCTGCCAAAGAAGAAGCAATGGAGCATGTAACTGTCGGTCATGAATAAGTTGTAGTGATTAAACCACCGGGCTGTTCGGCCCGGTGGTTGCCCCCCCTCCTCCTGCTTTCTGAATATTTTCAGATTCCTTTCTATCATTTGTTGACAATCCCCTTGTTTTAAGAATAGTGTAAGTATGCGTAGAATTACGGATTGAAGTGCATATCCCGCCGGTCATTTTTTGTTTGTTTTGACAAAGTTTGTTTTTCGTGTCCTTAGTGCTAAAATAATAAATTACCTTATTTTGATTATACCCTGTTAGGAAGGTTTCCCCATGTTAGAATCATTACTTTCTCCTAAAAGTGTGGCAGTTATCGGAGCCTCCAGGTCTCCGGGAAAAGTCGGCCATGATATTCTGGAAAATTTGCTGTCAGGAGGATTTGACGGACCGATAATTCCGGTAAACCCTTCAGCTGAGGAAGTGCTGGGCCTGAAGTGTTATGCAGATTTAAAACAGTATGGAGACAAGGTTGATCTCAGTGTCATTGTGGTGCCCCGTCCCTATGTGGAGAAGGCGGTAAAGGATTCCATTGCAGCGGGCTGCGGGGGTATTATCATCATCTCGGCAGGTTTTAAAGAGGTGGGAGAAGAGGGAACAGCCCTGGAGCTGAAAATTGCCTCGCTCTGCACCAACCGCGGCGTGCGTCTGCTTGGGCCCAATTGTCTTGGTCTTATCAATACCGAGACACGCCTGAATGCCTCTTTTGCCGGATCCATGCCTGCTGCGGGAGGGGTTTCGGTTATCTCGCAGTCAGGAGCTCTCTGTACGGCAATACTTGATAAGGTGGCAGGACGTAATATGGGGCTTGCCAAGGTGGTGAGTATCGGCAACAAGGCCGATATTTCCGAGGTTGATTTGTTAAAAGCTCTGGCAAGGGACGAGCAGACCAAGGTCATTGTCGGCTATCTTGAAGACATTTGCAGCGGAGATGAATTTGTCAAAGCCGCTGAAGAGGCGTCATCGGCAAAACCTGTCATTATCCTCAAGTCAGGAACCACCGCTGCCGGACAAAGAGCGGCAGCCTCCCACACAGGCGTACTTGCCGGAGCGGATACCGCATATGGTGCGGCTTTTAAACGCTCAGGTGTTATTCGGGCGGACACCTTTCAGGATCTTTTTGATTTTGCCACAGCTTTTTCCATGCAGCCTCTTCCAAAAGGAAAACGAGTTTTAATTATTACCAACGCCGGAGGCCCCGGCACCATGGTGGCGGATGCCGTGGAAAAAGCAGGACTTGAAGTTGCTACTCTCGATAGAAATATCGCCACCGCGTTACGGGAAAATCTCCCCACTGCGGCAAGCACAGGCAATCCCATTGATGTTCTCGGCGATGCCGATCCGGAACGATATGTGGCGGCTATCAAGGCCGCCCAGCAGGATGATGCGGTTGATGCAATTATTGTTATTCTCACCCCCCAGGCCATGACCAAACCTGCTGAAACCGCCCGGGCCATTGCTGCCAATCTCAATGGTCAGAAGCCGGTTTTTGCCTCTTTCATGGGAGGCAAGGGTGTTATGCCCGGCCGCAGGGAACTGGGAGCAGCCGGGTTGCCTGACTATGATTCCCCTGAGCGGGCCATTGCCTCCTTGAATGCCATGTATGAGTATGCGGCCTGGAAGAAACGGCCGCTCCGTGTTGTGACCCGTTTTCCGGTCAATCGGCGACGGGTCGAGAGAATTGTCACCCGGCATCAGCGCACCGGCCGTCTGCAGCTTGGTGAGGTGAAAGCAAAAAGTATCCTTGACGCCTACGGCTTTCGGGTGCCTGACGGTCAACTGGCCTCATGCGTGGAAGAGGCGGTTGATATTGCCAAAAGAGTTGGTTTTCCTGCGGCCATGAAAATTGTTTCACCTGATATTGTTCACAAAACAGATCTTGGCGGGGTGCGTCTCGCCCTGGCCACAGCAGAACAGGTGCGGGACGCTTATGACCTGATGATGCTGCGCATTACCCAGCGGGCGCCCCAGGCGCGCATTGAAGGTATGTATGTTGAAAAGATGATGGATCCGGGTTTGGAAGTCATCATCGGCATGACCCGTGACCCGCAATTCGGCCCCATGCTCATGTTCGGCCTGGGTGGCATTTTTGTGGAGGTCATGAAAGATGTCACATTTCATCTGGCGCCTATCACATCCGGCGAGGCGCTGCAGATGCTGCTCTCCACTCGCTCCTACGAGATTCTGGAGGGAAAACGAGGGCAGCAGGGGGTTGATCTTGAAGCCATTGCCAACGGCCTGCAGCGAATCAGTCAGTTGACCACGGATTTCCCACAGATAGAGGAACTGGACATTAATCCTTTTATCGTGAGTCAAGTCGGCGCGGAACCGGTTGTGGCTGATGCGCGGATGACGTTACGTGCTCTGTAATTTGTTCAGGTGTTAAGGTTGAAGGCCGAAGGGTGAAGATTAAAATAATGAAACTGGAGTCAGTTTGATTTATTTGGTAAAATTTAACAATTATCGCCCTTGAAAATTGTTGGGTGTTCCTATCAATGTCCTCGCTTATCACCCTTCACCCTTCACCCATCAACCTTAACACCTGAAGTTACTTTTCCGGTCTATTGAGGTAACCATATGCAGCATCGAGCAAAAATAGAATACGATCCAAATTGGCAGAAAAAATACAGGGACATGATTTACACCCCGCACAAAGCCATGGCTCGGATAAGAAACGGTCAGAGGGTGTTCATCGGCACAGGATGCGGCGAACCCCAGCTTCTGGTTGATGCCATGGCAAAGCGGGCCGGTGAACTGTCGGATGTGGAAATCGTCCATCTTCTGACAAAGGGTGATGCGCCCTATGCCAATCCCAAAATGGCGGACAGCTTTTCAGTCAACAGCTTTTTCATCGGCCAGAATGTCCGGGGCCACATCCAGGAAGGAATGGGAAGTTATACGCCGATGCTGCTTTCCGATATTCCCCTGCTTTTCAAATCCGGTCAGTTGCCCCTTGACGTAGTGCTGGTGCAGGTCAGCCGGCCCAACATGCTTGGCAAGGTCAGTCTCGGTATTTCCGTTGATATTGTTAAAAGTGCCGTGGAAAACGGCTCCCTTGTCATTGCCCAGGTGAACGAGCAGATGCCCTGGACCATCGGGGACTGTTATCTTGATATATATGATCTCGATATTCTTGTGCCCACCAACATACCTCTTATTGAACGGCCGTCAAAGCCTTTAAATGAGGTGACTGAAAAGATAGCCCAATACATAACTTCACTTGTGGAAGATGGTTCCACCATTGAATTCGGTCTTGGGCGAATTCCTGGAATTGGCCGTATTCCGGCAGCCTGCATGCATTATCTTACTGAAAAAAAAGATCTTGGCATCCACACGGAGCTGATCACCGACTCAATCATGAAGCTCATAGAGTCTGGTGCAGTGACCGGGGCCAGAAAAAAAACAGACCAGGGAAAAATTGTCACAAGTTTTTGCATGGGCACCAAAAAACTCTATGACTTGGTGGATGCAAATCCTCTTTTTTCTTTCCGGCCCACCGAATATGTCAATGATCCGCTTGTTATAAGCCGGCAGTATAAGATGGTGGCTATTAATATGGCCATGGAAGTGGATTTGACCGGTCAGGTCTGCGCCGATTCACAAGGGGATAAATTTTACTCAGGCATCGGCGGTCAGGTTGATTTTAACAGGGGAGCTGCCCGGTCAAAGGGGGGCAAGGCCATTATTGTCACCTCTTCAACTACCGAAGATGGAGAACATTCGCGTATCGTCTCCCGTCTCAGTCCCGGCGCCGGGGTGGTTACCTGCAGGGGGGAGGTGCATTATATCATCACCGAATACGGAGTTGCCTATCTGCATGGGAAAAATATTTCAGAGAGAACCCTTGCTCTCATAAGCATCGCCCATCCGAAATTCCGCGAGCAGCTGCTGAAAGAGGCCATTGAAGCAAAATACCTTCGCCAGGAGTTTTCCGCAGTGGGAGATAAATTTGTTGTGGCCTCGGATGAAAGAAAAACATCTTTGATTCTTGATGACGGAACCGAGATCACCTTCAGGCCCATCCATCCGACGGATGAGCAGCGGATACGTGATCTTCTTTATGATCTGTCCCAGGAAACCCTGTATTACCGCTTCATGAGCCAGAGCACCCGCTTTGGTCATGCCCAGATACAGAATTTTGTCTATATCGACCACCGCAAGGACGTGGCCATCATCGGCACCCTGCCGGAGGCCCATGGTGAAGAAATCGTTGCCGTGGGGCGCTATTATCTTGACGAGAAGACAAACCGGGCCGAAGTGGCTTTTGTCATCCGTGATGAATGGCAGAACCGCCACATCGGGTCGTTTCTCTTCAAGCATCTCATTACCATTGCCAAGCGCAGCGGTATTTCAGGGTTCACGGCAGAGGTACTGCGGGACAACAAGAGAATGCAGGCGATTTTCAATAACTCCGGCTACAAGGTATCGAGCCAGGTGGAGGAAGGGGTCTATAGTTTTGTTATTGATTTTTAGGATTTTAGCCACCGATAAGCGAGTGTACGAGACATCCGATAAGCGAGTGTACGAGACATCCGATAAGCGAGTGTACGAGACATCCGATAAGCGAGTGTACGAGACATCGAGACCCACGAAATCCACGAAAGTTTAAAATCAAAAATATTCTTTTAAAGTCCTCTCCTTTGGGAGAGGATTTAGGTGAGGGGAAATGTGTTGTTTAGGAAAGTGTAGTTAAATTTTCTTATTTTTTCGTGTCTTTCGTGGGGTTCGTGGCAAAATAAAATCCCGGCCAAACTGGCCGGTTTTTTTATGCTCAGGAAAAGCCTCCCCTGGAAGCACAGCCGCCCAACGGTTTACCCAAAGGCGCCGAACTGCTGGAAGCAATGCGGTAGCTTGAGGCGGAGATTGTTTTTTTTATTTTCCTGCTGCCGCATTCCGGGCATTTCACTTCGTCATGGGCTGCTTGGGAACTGGATGTCAGCAGCGACTCAAAAAGCTTGTTGCATTTCTGACAGCGAAATTCATAGATAGGCATCGGTTTTCTCCCCGTGTGTATATAAATTTATTTGTTTAAAATAGTGCTTAAGGATAACCTTAAATATATGTCTTTAGGTGAGAGTTGTCCAGAGAAAAGAGAAAATATTATTTTATAATGCCGATTGTTACGCCCTTTCAGGGCTTTTATTATTATGTTGTCGTTTTCCCAGGGCGTTGCCCTGGGCTGTTATGTTTAACCCCTTCGGGGTAAATAGTTAGTAGCCGAATATTTGCGCGATATTTTTAATTTAAAAGCATAGGAATTTCCATTTTTTGTTTTTTTTAGACAGGATTAACTGGATTTTATTATCATGTCTATCTTGTTGATTCTGTCTAAAGCCCACCCGCCCTAGGGCGCTAAGTTCTTCAATGAAAGCAAATAGTTACTCAGGGTGCTCATTTGCCGGATGAATCTTTTTTGATTACAGAAAGCTGCTGATAGCACTGCCTGGGATGGCATGAATTCCTGGTTTGAGGGGGAATTTTCTTGAGGTTCGACAGGCTATGTACCCTGCAGACAGGCAGTCCGGGCCATATGTTTTTATTAAAGCATGAATACCTTTCAGGCTTTTTTGGTCCGGCTGTTCGGAAAACTTTGTTTCGACGGCTATAAACTGCCCTTCATGCTCGATCAGAAGATCCACTTCGTCGCCATGGGCTGTACGCCAGAACCAGAGCGGTATGTTGCGGCCCAGTGCGGCAAAATGTTTTACAACCTGCATGAGCACATGGGTTTCCCAGAGGGCGTCGACAACAGGATGCCTTGCAATTGCCTCCCATGTTTCAAAGCCCATCAGGAAAGCTGCCAGTCCGGTATCAGTCATATAGAGTTTCGGTGCCTTGACGAGTCGTTTGCCGAGATTGCGATGATAGGGCTCCAGCAGATAAATCTGGTTTGAAGATTGAAGAACCGATATCCATTTTTTTGCGGTATTGGGTGCAATGCCGACATCCCTCGCAAGTGATGAGTAGGAGAGGAGTTGACCTGTACGAATAGCCACGGCCCGCAGGAAGCGATCAAAATCACGTAGACTGCCGACGTTCAGGATATTCCGAACGTCACGCTCAAGATAGGTGCTTAAATAACCTGAATACCAGAAATGAGAATCCAGGTCGGGACGAGCGTATAACTCGGGAAATCCGCCGCGTAATAAAAAATCGGTGTAGGAATAATCAGGTTCTGTCTGTCTGTATTCCGACAGCGAAAGGTTCAGCATATTCATAACAGCGCAACGTCCGGCCAGACTCTCAGACACTCCCTGCATCAGGAGAAAATTCTGCGATCCTGTTAGAATAAATTTGCCGGGACGTTTGTCGTTGTCAATAGCAACCTTCAGGTGGCGCAATAAAGAAGGCGCATACTGTACCTCATCAATTATAAGAGGTTCCTTGAATTCTTTTAAAAAAGCCTCAGGGCTTTCTTCCGCCATGGCTGCTGTGGCCGGCAGGTCAAGGGTCACATAGTCAAAGTCCGGGAAAACCCTGCGAACGAGAGAGGTCTTTCCCACCTGTCGTGCTCCGGTTATCACCAGTGCCGGAAACTGATTTGTTAAAGTCTGTATTGTTGATTCGTATTTTCTTGGTATCCACATGCGGATATTTTGCACTGTTGGTGCAAGAATGTCAACTTTTAAATGGCGTTTTTTTGTGAATTGTCGTGTATGAATTTACAACTGAACAGTCCTACGCCTCCATAACCACAGGAGAACAACCAGCCCCGCGCCGCAGATATCGGCGACAATGTCTCGCCGGTCTGAGAAGCGTCCGGCAATAAATGATTGATGGAATTCGTCGGAGACCCCGTATAAAAAACAGAAGAGAAAGACTGCCAATGCGGTCCGCATGGGTGATCTGTCCCTGACTTGCGGTTTTACGGCGTACAGGAAGCTTGCGGCAAGAACACCATAGGCAATGCCGTGGCAGAGTTTGTCAAGGCCTTCTATTGCCGAGGGCAGATTGTCGCCGGGGGTGTGGGAAAGAAAAAAAATAATGCCCATGACGCATATCATGGGCAGGAATCTGAAATACATATCCGTAAGGTTGTTTTTGCTTTTTACTTGCCTACGGACATGTCATCTTCATCTATATGGATGCTGTTGAGCAGTTCTTTGGGGAATTTTTTGCGGATGCGTTTAATTGCGGCAAAAATGGAGAGGGTCGGGTAGTCATCCCAGATGGTTTCCGTGTCATCGGCATAGGCGGTTGTAATAAATTTCTTTTTGCGGATGGCGAAACGGTGGGTCCAGTTGATTTCAATTGTTTCGGGTGTTTCTTCCACCTCAACGTCAATTTTTTCTCCCTTGTCAGCCACCTGAACCGCATCCATATCGGTTATTTCCAGCAGCCAGCCGTCTCCTTCCTCGGTTGACAGAAAAACGAAAACTCCCAAAGGCTTGACGGATTTTTCTTTTTTTACGGCAAGTTCCTGAAGTTTGTCAATTTCATTTTTCAGGGTTACTTTCTGCTGCTCTGCTTCTTTAGCGGGTTGAAACTCAACTTTTCCATGGCAGCATTTTTTATATTTCAGCCCGCTGCCGCAGGGGCAGGGTTCGTTGCGTCCTATTCTCATGATATGTCCTTGTTTGTATGTTCGGATTTTTATGTTGGCAGATGTTCATGCGGCTCTGTCAATGTCAGTATCTCATTTCCAAGCTGAAGGTAAAATCGTCCTCCAATTAACCATTTTCATGGTTGGCTTGTCAATTCCCATCATTTTATTTTTTTACAAGAGAGAAGAATTCATGCAATAATGTTTTGTGATTACCACTAATTTTCAGCCTCCTGCGTAAATAACTGGCGAAGAATGAGGGTGGGAGCGGATTTATCCGCGAATTTTCTGGGTTGGCAAGCAAGCAGTTTCATCTCCTTGCCAGCCCTTTTCGCGGCTAAAGCCG
>DAOUUW010000120.1 GCA_030667965.1 Deltaproteobacteria bacterium | reverse complement strand
TTAGATCAAGTTTCTCGCTTATAATGTATTGTTTTGACGGTGTTTTCATTGCGGCTCTAAAAAACAGAACAGGTGCCTCAATAAACACGAAGAATCAAACAGTTGGCAATTACCAACTTGAGTCAAGTGCATACCCCAGTTCGGTTATTACACGAGCATACGGAATTCGCCTTTGCCGAGCAGGTCGTGGAGGTGGAGGATTCCGGAAAGTTTTCCGGTTTGGCTGCGTACCGGCAGGATTGTCACCTCATGGCGTTGCATGATGCTTAACGCATCTGCTGCCAGCAGGTCTTCAGCTATCATCTTGGGTGACGGGGTCATGATGTCGGCTGCCATGAGTTTGTCAATATCAACGGGTTCAGGCTGGCTGATCAGGCGGCGCAGGTCTCCATCGGTAATAATGCCCTTTATTTCTCCGGATTCATCTATGATGAGTACGGCGCCCATGCTGATTTTGTTTAAAATGGCTATTGCTTCACGTAATGAGGCGGAAGCATCGACCACGGGCATTTGGTCGCCGGACAGCATGACCTCTTTGACCTTGACCTTGAGCCGTTCTCCCAGGCTGCCTCCGGGATGGTTTTTGCGAAAATCGCTTGCGGCAAATTTTTTCTTTTCCAGAAGGACAACAGCCAGGGCGTCACCCATGGCCAGTGTCGCTGTCGTACTGGCTGTTGGGGCAAGCCCCAGAGGGCAAGCCTCTTTGGGGACTTCTGCCGTGAGCACCACATCGCAATTAATGGCCAGAGTTGATTGTCTGTGCCGTGTAATGGCTATGGTTTTGATGCCTCGTTCCTTGAATGAGGGTATCAGCATATTCAGTTCGGTGGTTTCTCCGCTGTAGGAAAGAGCCAGAACAACATCGTTCGGGGCGACAATTCCCAGATCACCGTGCATGGCTTCCACCGGATGGAGAAAGAAGGAGGGTGTTCCCGTGCTGTTCAAGGTGGCGGATATTTTTTGACCAATGATGCCGGATTTGCCGATTCCTGTAATGATAACACGGCTTTTGCAGGCCATTATCAAGGATATAGCTCTGTCAAATTCCTGGTCTATCTGGTTGATAAGAGCTGAAATCCCTTCAGCCTCTATCTGAAGAACTTCTCTGGCAAGATCGAGAGACGACATGGCGAACCTATTTCCTGCAGCCTGTGTTCAGGGTCAGTTTGTGAAAGGAGCTGTCCGGTTCCACCGGGTAGATATTGTTGAAACAGGCCAGGCAGAAGGAATCAGCGCTCATGCCCGTTGCTTCGACCAACCCCTCGATACTCAGGTAATAGAGGGTGTTAAGATTAAGGAAGTCCCGGATTTCTTCAATGGAATGCTGGGCTGCGATTAGCTGATCCTGGGTCGGGAAGTCAATGCCGTAATAACAGGGGTAGCGGGTTGGAGGGCAGCTGATAAGCATATGCACCTCTTTTGCTCCGGCCTGGCGAAGAGAACGGACCCTGCTGCGCCCGGTGGTGCCCCTGATGATGGAATCTTCTATAATGATGACGCGTTTTCCTTGCAGTAAAGAGCGTACCGGATTGAGTTTCACCCGTACGGAAAAGTCTCGCATGGATTGGGAGGGCTGGATAAAGGTCCGCCCTACATAATGGTTTCTGATGACGCCCATTTCGAGAGGAATGCCTGATGCTTGGGAATAGCCAATGGCTGCATAATTGCCGGAATCGGGAAAGGGCATGACGAAATCGGCCTCGATGCGGCATTCACGAGCCATAATTTCCCCCATTCTCTTGCGGCAGCTATAGACGTTGAGTCCAAAAATATCACTGTCAGGCCTGGCAAAATAGACCTGTTCGAATATGCAGAAGCTGCTTTTACGTTTCTCCTGGGGGAAAAAAGATTCCAGCCCGTTTTTGTCGATAATGACAACCTCACCTGGTTCCACATCGCGGATATAGGTGGCCTCTATCAGATCCAGAGCGCATGTTTCCGAAGCAACCACATACACGCCATTGGTTTTTTTGCCCAGGCAGAGAGGCCTGAAGCCGTGCGGGTCACGAATGGCAGCCATCTTGTCGTGGGTCATGATGAGAATGGAATAGGCGCCTTTTATCTGTTTAAATGTTTCGCTGATAGCCTCTTTAAAGGAAAGGTGATTGGCCGCGGCCAGCAGATGGACGACAACCTCGCTGTCCATGGTTGATTGAAAAATAGATCCCTTTTTTTCCAGATCATCACGGAGTTGGCGAATGTTAACGAGGTTGCCGTTATGGGCCACCGCGTAAAATTCATCACGATGGTGTGCAGTGAAAGGCTGGGCGTTGATGATGGTGGAGGCCCCTGTGGTTGAGTAACGCACATGTCCGACGGACATGTGGCCGGGCAGCGTTTGCAGGTTTTGTTCGCTGAATATTTCCGATACCAGTCCCATGGACTTATGCTCATATTCACGGCAGCCGTCTGTAGTGGCAATGCCCGCACTTTCCTGGCCTCGATGCTGGAGCGCGTAAAGACCGAAATAAGCCAGTTTGGCTGAATCAGGATGTCCGTATATCCCGCAGATTCCGCATTCTTCGCGGGGCCGTGTTGAGGCTTCTTGAAGAGCCATTTCCTTTCCTCTTGCCTTAGTAGTCATGACGAATGAGGCTAATGCATTTTAGGTAACATTACGTAGTTGTTTATTGAAAAAACATGGAATTTACCTTTTTTGTGACGAAAAGGGAATGTTTTTTGTGTAATCAAAAAAGACTACAGATAAAAAAATAATGAAAGTATTGGTTGGTGGAAATCCGTAAAATTGGACGGGTTTTCCGGGAAATTGGATTTCCTGGAAAAACGTCATGCTATTGTTTAGAGGTGTTGACGAATTATTGAAGAGGTGATTGGGCTCATTTGTCAGTGGTTTGTTTGGAAATTCTTTTAATTTCAAAAGGTTGTCTTGTTTTTGTTATTTCGTTTTTTTGCTGGGGGGAAAAGAGGGATCAAGTGGTTTGTTTTTTGCAGTATAAAAATAATTTTGGTAGGGGATGCTTTTTGTTTTCCTGCTTTACTTAGCTTCATCATCGTGATAGTAATCTAAAATGGTATTTTTTAAATGGTATTATGGATTTAAGTCATGATGAGACAAGGGAAACAGGGGAGAAAATTGTATGTCAGCATTGCTTTTTTATCACAAAACAGTTGCCCTTAATAAGCAACTTCATGGGAATATGCGGGTGACCCCGCCGAATGCGTATTTTTTTGCTGCTCAAACCAATTCCGTGCCGCTTGCCGGAAAGGAGTTTGGCGAGGCGTGCAAAGAATATGCGATTGTTTTTTCCAAAACAGAAGGAGGGAGTCTGATTCCTGTTGTTTTGCTGGGAGTTCGCAGCAATGAAAATCTCTTTTTAAATAAAGAAAATAAATGGCGTGCCGCATATATTCCCGCATTTGTGCGGCGATACCCATTTGTTCTGGCATCAGATCCTGATAACACGCAAGCTTTAACGGTTTGTATTGATGCCGCTTATCCCGGCTTTGGGTCTGAAGTAGGTGAATTCTTGTTTGATGAAAAGGGAGAATATACCTCTTTTTTTCGCAGGACTCTTACTTTCCTGCAGGATTGTCACAATAACTTTAAACTCACGGAGCTTTTGGCAAAAAAACTCCAGCAACTTGATATTCTTAAAGCCTATTCCGCCAAATTTGATTTGAAATCCGGGAAAAGTTTTTCGCTCGGAGAGGTTGCTATTGTGGATGAAGAAAAATTGAAAGGAATCGGAGACAAAGATGCGCTTGATTTGGTTCATTCCGGTCAATTGGCCTGGATTTATTTTCACCTGGCATCATTGACTAATTTGGCGCGACTGGTGGATATGGCTTCAGAGCAGTTATAAATGAAAAAATTGCACAAAAAAATTATTGAGAGAATAACGATGACTATGCATTCCATGGGTTCAAGGTTTTTTGTCAGGCACAATACGATAATTCTAGGTGTTCTGTTTTTTGTTTTTTCTTTTCCCTCCTTTCTTAATGCCGCTCCCGGTGATTTACCCCCTAAAGGTTCTCTCGGTTTTCGACCTGGCCATGAAGGCATCACTCCGCCTGAGGAAGTCAGGCCCAAGGTAAAACTCGATCTGGAGGTTCCTGAAGGCGGCAAGGCTTTCAGAAAAGAGCTTGAGCAAATTAAGATCCAACTCAATAAAGTGGATATCCAGGGGATAACAATTTATCCCGAAGAGGAAATTAAGGCCCTGTATCAGGATATGCTTGGCAAAGAGATTTCTCTGGCCGATGTGTACGATCTTGAAGAAAACATTACGCAGAAATATCGGCGGGATGGGTATGTTCTTTCCAGAGCGCTTATCCCGGAGCAGCGTATTCAGAAAGGTGTTGTAAAAGTTTTTGTCGTTGAAGGATTTATCAATCAAGTCAAAATTGAAGGCGAGGAGTCAATCCAGCCCCGTATTATGGCTTTTCTGGATAAGATTATCGGCCGGAAACCGCTTAAAATTCAAGATCTTGAGAGATATCTTCTCCTTGTTAATGATATGGCCGGTGTGAGGACGCAGAATATTATTCGCCCGGCAGAAGATACCCCGGGCGCCTCGGAGCTGGTGGTCATTCCTGAGAGGAAAAAACTGGGGGCTTTTTTGACCTATGACAATTACGGCAGTAATTATATCGGTCCAGACAGGCTCATTGCCGGAGTAAGCCTGAATTCACTATTGAACTATGGCGAAAGATTTACCTTGATTGGCCTTGTGGCAAACCCTGAAAGCGAAATGACCTATCTACAGGGTCAGGCCAATATTCCCATAGGTGCGGAAGGGCTCATGTTAAATTTGAGCATTGCCGAAGGACCGTCGGAACCGGATGATGAATTGAAAGAACTCGAGACGGAAAGCTGGACCTACAGTAAGTCCGTCAGTCTCAGTTATCCTTTGATCCGTTCGCGAAATACAAACCTCATTATCGAAGGTGGCTATGAGCATATGAAATATATTGTTCATGTGCTTGATCAGAGTTTTACGGAGGACAGGGCGCCTAAATTTTATGTTAAAGGAACACTGGATTTTGTCGACGGATTTGCCGGGGCAAACACTATAAGTCTGAGGGTGAATCAGGGGCTTGACTGGTCGGCCACCCAGGAGGATGATCCCTATTCGAGTCGTCCGGAGGCTGCACCAAAATTTACAACTTTCAGCGGGGAACTGCAGCGTATCCAATATCTTGACAATCTGCTGCCTGGCCTGAGTTTGATGGGGAAAGTGCTGTGGCAGTTTTCCGATGAACCACTTCTTGCCTCCGAGGAATTCGGTATTGGCGGCAGAACCGTGGGCCGCGGATTTGATGAAGCGGAACTTCTTGGAGATAAGGGCGTGGGTTTTTCCGCAGAGTTGCAGTATCTGACTCCAACGTATAAGGATTTTTATGCGCAGTTTTATGGTTTCTTTGATGCCGGTAAGGTGTGGAACCATGACATTGTTTATGAAAACACGGACAACGAGAAGCCGGATCTGGAGTCGGCAGGTGTCGGCATCAGGGTATTCTGGAAGGAAAATGTGACCCTTCATTTTGAGGTTGCCAAACCCTTGAGCCGCGTGCCGTTGCAGGAAGATGACAGAGATCCAAGGTACTATATGGGTGTAGTTTTCAGCTATTAGAAGTTGGGTGTGACGTAGGGTGCGCAATGCGCACCAAAAAAGAAGAGTAGTTATAAAGAGATGATAAATTGCTGGAATGATTTTCTGGAGGGAATATCATGGAAGGGAAATTGATAAATAAAAAAATACGCTCATTTATGAATCGTTTTACCTGTCGTAAGCCGTCTGTCAAACGAAAAAAACAATCTCCAAAATTTTCTTTATTTAAAAATAGAATTTCTATTGCTCCCCTTTCCGCATGTGTCGGAGCAGCGATTTTCTGCAGCTGTATTATTCCTTCCACCCTTTTTGCATTGCCCCAGGATGGCCTGATCTCAGCCGGAACAGCAAATATCATTCAGACTTCAGCAACTCGTCTCGATGTTAACCAGTCTACATCCAAGGCAATTATTGACTGGCGTACCTTTAATATCGGCACCAACGAACTGACCAATTTCAACCAGCCCTCTGTTTCGTCAATAACCTTAAACAGGGTCTCTCCCGGAAATCCCTCCAGCATTCTCGGCAGCCTGACAGCCAACGGCACGGTTATGCTGGTTAATCCCAATGGCGTCTTTTTTGGTCCCGGATCCCGGGTTGATGTTGGCGGCCTCGTGGCGACAACAGCCAATATAGCCAATGAGGATTTTCTGGCGGAAAGATACCATTTCAATATTCCCTCCAGCGATCTCAATGCCTCCATTATCAACCAGGGAAACATCACAATTAAAGACGCGGGATTTGCGGCCCTTGTCGCCCCTGTAGTTTCCAACACCGGCGTCATCCAGGCCCGGCTGGGCAAGGTTGCCCTTGCCTCCGGCAATACTTTTACCCTGGATCTGTACGGTGATCAGCTTGTCCAGTTTGATGTGGGCTCCACCCTGTCGGAAGATCAGGGCGTCAGTGCGGATGCCCTGGTGACCAACAGCGGCCTTATTTCCGCAGATGGTGGCACGGTGCTGTTGACGGCTTCAGCGGTGGGTCGTGCTGTGAGCAATGTCATCAATATGGACGGCATTATCGAAGCACGGGCTGTTGAAATGGGTGAAGGCGGGGAGATTATTCTGCATGGCGGTGATTCAGGTATCGTCTCCGTGTCCGGCATCCTTGATGCCTCGGGAACCGAGGCTGGCCAGACAGGCGGCACGGTCATGGTGCTTGGGGACAAGGTGGGTCTGTTTGATGGGGCGCACATTAATGTTTCCGGTGATGCCGGCGGTGGTGAGGTTCTGATTGGTGGTGATTTTCAGGGGGCTAATCCCGACATTAAAAATGCATCTGCCACCTATGTTGATGCCGGCGCGGCAATCAATGCCGATGCCCTGACCGATGGCGATGGCGGCAAGGTTATTGTCTGGGCCGATGGCACCACCCGCTATTATGGCGATATCAGCGCCAGGGGCGGCGAGGAATTTGGCGATGGCGGGTTTGCCGAGGTGTCGGGCAAAGAGACATTGATCTTCAGCGGTACTGTAGACCTGGGTTCGACGGCTGGTGAGGCCGGAACATTGTTGCTTGATCCTGATAATATTACCGTTGCTGACGGCGGAGCGGCAGATCTTGATGGAGATATTGATCCGACACCTGACGCAAATGCCTATGAATTTGATGAATGGGAAGCAGGCACTACAGATCCAACCATTGATGCGGATGTTATTACCACAATTTTGGATGGCGGAACAACGGTTACCTTGCAGGCCCATAACGATATTACGATTAGCGAAATAATTGATGGTTCAGCCAGCACGACTGCGGGAGGCGGTCTTACTCTCAGTGCCGGTGATGATATAACTATTGATGCAAGTATTTTAACCAATGATGGTGTGATCACAATAACTGCGGATGATCCCGGAGCCACTCCTACTGCCAAAGACGGCACGTCTGATATAACAATGGCTGCTGGGGTTACCCTCGATGCTGGGAGCGCAAGTATTTCTCTGAGTGCGGAAGGGGATGTGACGATAGCTGCAATTACTACAACCGGCAATGTCACTGTAACCAGTACGGCCGGCTCTATTCTGGATGGCAGCGATGACGCTGCCATAGATATCAGCGGAGCGAATGCGATTCTAAACTCATTCACAGGAGTTGGGGCCTCAGGAGCATTCACTGATACCGCATTGGAAACAGCCGTATTAGATCTGGATGTCAGTGTAACAGGCACAGGAGACATTGATATTGCAGAAGTTGATGGCGTTACGTTAAGCGATGTTGATACAGTAAATGGCTCAATCACAATAAATTCAGCAGGCGTTTTGACCGCCACGGATGTAGTTTCCGTAGACGGCATTGTAAATTTGAGTTCGTCGGGCGGCATGGTTGCCACGCTTGTGCAGACAACGGACTCTGGGACGACCGGTACGTATGATCTGACCTTGAGTAACATAACCGGCGGCGATGTCAGTGTCGGTGCGATAAGTTCAGATAATGATGTAACAATCACCTCAGCCGGTGCCATTGTAGATGCCGGTGATGACGCTGTTATTGATATCAGCGGTGTGAATGCAGTTCTGACATCCTCCACAGGAGTTGGCGTATCAGGAGCATTCGCAGATACTGCATTGGAGACGGCCGTATCAGATCTGGATGTGAGCGCAACAGGGCTGGGATCCATAGAAATCGTAGAAACAGATGCCGTGACGTTAAGCGATGTTGATACTGCAGCCGGCTTAATCAAAATAAGTTCAGGAGGAATTTTGACCGCCACGGATGTTGTGTCGGTAGATGGCGCTGTAGATTTGAGTTCATCGGGTGGCATGGTTGCCACGCTTGTGCAGACCACGGACTCGGGCACGACCGGTACGTATGATGTGACCTTAAGCAATAATGCAGGGGGCGATGTCAGTGTCGGTGCGATAAGTTCAGACAACGATGTAACAATCACCTCAGCCGGTTCCATCCTGGATGGCAGTGATGACGCTGTCACAGATATCAGCGGGGTGAATGCTGTTTTGACTTCAGCCTCCGGTGTAGGAGCGTCGGGTGCTTTTACGGATACCTCCCTTGAGACGGCAGTGTCAGATCTGGATATCAGCGTAACGGGAGCTGGTTCCATAGAAATCGCAGAAGCCGATGCAGTAACGTTAAGCGATATCGATACCGTAGATGGTTTGATCACAATAAGTTCAGCAGGCGTGCTGACCGCCACGGATGTAATTTCCCAAGACGGTGATGTCGATTTAAGTTCATCGGGCGGCATGGTTGCCACACTTGTACAGGCCACGGACTCAGGGGTGACCGGCGCGTATGATGTGACGTTGACCGAGGCAACGGA
>DAOUUW010000216.1 GCA_030667965.1 Deltaproteobacteria bacterium | reverse complement strand
TGAGGGTGGGAGCGGATTTATCCGCGAATTTTCTGGGTTGGCAAGCAAGCAGTTCCATCTCCTTGCCAGCCCTTTTCGCGGCTAAAGCCGCTCCTACAGCAGGGTGCACTGATGAATGGCTGAATTTCGATGGTAATCACATTATAAAAAGAGCTGGAGTGAAAAAGTGATATTTCAAGACCTGACCCTGAATAAGGTGTTTTTGCCGGAGACGGTGTCGGTGGTTGGTGTTTCGTTGAGTAACGATCATCATCCTGCCAATGTTATCTTTACTAAGAATCTGCTTCGTTATCCTGTCAGAGTGTATGCTGTCAATCCACGGGGAGGGGTTTTAAACGGGGAGAAGGTGTATGTCTCGGTCGCCGACATTGACGAGTCAATTGATCTGGCGGTTATTGCCGTTCGGGCGGATTATGTGCTTCAGGTGGTTCAGCAATGTATTGACGCCGGGGTAAAGAGTGCCATTATCATTTCCGGAGGTTTTGCAGAGGCCGGTAAGGCGGAATTGCAGCAAGAGGTTGCCGATCTTGCCGAACGGCATCATTTCCCCTTTATCGGACCAAACTGCCTTGGGGTTTATTCCCCGGCAGCAGTGGACACCTTCTTTCTGCCTACGGAACGGATGGTTCAGCCACAAAGTGGTGATGTGGCCATTGTCAGCCAGAGCGGGGGTATTCTGGTCGATTTGATGGTTAAATGTGCCCATGAAGGGGTTGGCATTTCAAGTGCTGTCAGTATCGGCAACAAGGCAATGATCCGTGAGCTGCAGCTTCTTGAATTTCTGGATCAAGATCCACGTACCCGTGTTATTGCCTTCTATATTGAGGGGTTTTCTCAGGGTGAGGGGCGTGATTTTGTCAGGAAAGCTCAGAAATGCGGGAAACCGGTTATTGTTTTAAAAGCCGGCAAGACCAGTGAGGGGGGCAGGGCGGTGTCCAGTCATACAGCCTCAATGGCCGGAGATTACCGGGTGTTCAGTTCGGTATTGTCCCAGCACGGTATTATGGAGGCAAATAATGAAAATGAACTTGTTTCTTTTTGCGAGGCGCTGAGCTGCTATCCCGATACAAGAATAGAGGGGAGGATCGGTATTATCTCCGGCAGCGGCGGTCATGGGGCTCTGGCGGTGGATGCCTGCATCCGGAGCGGCCTTGCGGTGCCAGGTTTTTCCGAGTCCATCCAGCAGAAGCTGAGCAACGGCTTTTCTGAAAGTATTCGTTCCATCGCCTCCCTGAGCAATCCCGTTGATCTGACCGGCAGCGCCCTGGAGAGTGATTTTGTTGCAGCGGTGGAGTTGTTCAGTGATATTGATGAGATTGACTGCATTTTGCTCCTTATGCTGCCTTATCTGCCCGGTATCAGTAGCGATCTGGGCGCGCGTCTCGGCCATGTGTACAGGCGTACCGGTAAGCCGCTGGTGGCCTATGTTCCCCATGTTGAAAAATACCAGATGCTGATCGACGGTTTCGAGTTGAACCGGGTTCCTGTTGCCTCATCCATCGAAAGTGCGGTTTGTATGACCCGGGTTTTAAGGAGGTGTCGCCCATGTTGAGTCGGGAAATGATAGATATTTTTGAGAGATCCCGCACGATTGGCTGGGTGCTTGAGCCGGAGGCAAAGGAGTTTTTTCGCAAGGCCGGTTTACCCGTACCCCGTTTTGGCTGGGCAAAAGATGTGACTGAGGCTGAAAAGATTGCTGCGGAGATCGGTTTTCCTCTGGCTGCCAAGGTTGTCTCCCCTGCGGTGGTTCATAAGTCGGAAGTGCAGGGGGTCGCCATTGGTATTGCCGGCATTGATGAACTGCATGCCTTTTATGAAAGAGTTGCTTTACTGCCGGAATTTGCTGGAATCCATATTGAGGAAATGGTGGAAGGGATTGAACTCATTGTCGGGGCAAAGATCGATCATCAGTTCGGGCCCATTGTTCTTGTCGGCATCGGTGGAACCAGTGTTGAGATTTATCAGGATGTGGCAATCAGAATGGCGCCGCTGACTCAACGGGACATCGATTCCATGCTGGGGGAATTAAAGGGTGGACGATTGCTTACCGGTTATCGCGGCAAAGAGGCCGTCAATTTCGATGATCTTTCACGAGTTTTACTCGCCTTTTCAGAGGTCCTCATGGAAATAGCACCGTATATTGAATCCATTGATCTGAATCCGCTTCTCTGCTCCAAAGACGGATGCACTATCGCCGATGCCCGCATTATGCTCGCAAGTGAAACGGGCCGGTGAGTTCCGGCATTACCGTGCAGAATCCTTTGAAACAGTTGGGAACAAGTTGCATGGAAATGGGAAATTACTTGTCCTCTTTGGCAGCAATCAGCTCTTGCGGGTGGAGGAGAACAGCCGCCACGGGCCAGCGTTTTTTACCCAGTTGTTCACCGGCGGCATTGACCGAGTAGTCATACAGACTTTTCTGCAAAGGACCTAGATCCAGAGTAGGGTAGGTTTTTCCCTTGGAGAATTTTGAAAGACCGCAGACATGGCCCTTGCCGTTAATTATCGTAGGAACACCATATGTCCGGCAGTTGATCGGTCTTGCCTGATAGCAGCAGCATTTTCCGTCGTCGCCAAGCAAGGGGCAGCGGATACGTTCCCGGGATGGGTCTCCTTCACCGGAAAAGATTTCTTTCCACTCTTTTTCCGCTGGAAGGCATCGCTGTAAAATTTCCTCGCGTGTCTGCGGCGGCAGGGAGCGGTATGTTGTCAGAAGATAGGCAGCTTCAATAAAGGAGAGGTCAAAAACAGCGTTGCAGCAATCAGTGCAGCCGCTTTGGCACATGACTTCATCCGGGAATTTTTTAAAAAGCATGGCCATTGTCTGATCGACAAATTGATAAAGATGCAGGAGTTCGTTAAACATTGTATGAATTTTATTGTTTTTTTAAATTTGTTTTAAAAACCTTCAGCCTTTTACTTTCAGTCTTCAGCCTCAAATACAAAGCCTCCTGTTTGTACCGTAAATAACGATTCTCCGCAAGAAAAGGGGTAGTGACGCTAAGCTGTAAGGTTAACGTGCAACTTTCCAAAATGGGCCCTTGCCATTGGCATTCTCTTAATTATTTCTCCAGAATTTCTGGTAAAAACTTTTTTAACTGTGATCAAATAAATGGTGAAGCATTTGTGGAGAGGGGGTCAGTAATCATCTTTCCTCCCGTGTGTGAAGAAAGGGGGTCAAGTCTGCTTTTGGCTTTTGATTAGCCATTGTTGGACCAGGAAAGTCAACGGCAGACTTGACCCCTTTTTCTTTTTTTCTCTTTTTCTTTCTGCATAAATGCATATTATGCCACGCCGTCCACGATTAGATATACCAGGCGTCTTGCACCACATTATGATACGAGGGAATGACAGGTCCGATGGAATAAAAGGGGTCAGAGTAAAATTAAATATTGCATTTGGTAGGAGAAGGTCAACGGCAGTCACGGTAGGAATGCCGGTTACCCGGCACCCCCAGTACAGATCCCAAGCATGCGGAATTATCGCACTGGGCTCCTGCCTCAGGTCAAACGCAGAGACGTTGATTAGGGTAAGGGTGTAGCACCCGTGCTGTGGGAATCCATCTCATCATCTGCCTTTGCATGCGCTCCCAGGTAAGACTTCTACCTTTTTGGCTCCGTCTACGTAAAGCACGTAGCCACCCATGGCCGATTTGTGTCCGGAAGGTATCCATAGCTTTTCGATTTCCAGGGACTGCGTAATAGTTAAAGTACCCCTGAACCACTGAGCGCAGCCATTTCCCTTGTTCCACTACCGGCTTATGACGGTGACGGTGGAGGAGCTGGCAAACTTCTTTAATTTTACCTCGAAGCCGTTTGCTAATGGTCTTACGAAGAAGTTTGAATTTTCCTTTCTTACGGCATGTTGAACAGATGTGAGTGAATCCAAGAAAATCGAAGGTATCCGGTTTCTTTTCTCCACGGCTTTTACGGGTTTCAGCGGCAAAGCGGCCGAATTCAATCAGCCTCGTCTTATCGTCATGCAGTCCCAAGCCAAATTTACCCATTCGTGTCTGGAGTTCTGCATGGAAACGAATGGCATCTGACTGGTACTGAAAACCAACAACAAAATCATCGGCATAACGCACGATGTAGACTTCACCACGTGCTTGGTGGTCACGCCACCACTTCACCCAGAGATCCAGCGCATAGTGCAGATAGATATTTGCCAGTAAGGGCGATATCACTGCACCTTGTGGTGTCCCCACCACTGTTTTGGACCACTGTCCGTCTTCCGAGACTCCAGCTTTTATCATCTTCTTTATTAACCGGAGAACTCGTTTGTCGGCGACACGTTGTTCCACAAACTTCATTAGCCAACCATGTT
>DAOUUW010000081.1 GCA_030667965.1 Deltaproteobacteria bacterium | reverse complement strand
CTGGGCATATTTCACCCCGCAGTAAGAGGCAAATTTTTCTTCAAAGCTGCGAACCTTGAAAACACCCTTACGCTGCTCACCAAACTCATAACGAAAAAGGACGCCCGTATCGAGCACGTCCATGATCTCTTTTTTTTCTTCCTCTCCAAAAACCTCAAAACCCGGCATAATCTCGTCTCCTTATTGGTCCGACTAATTCCTACCATCCCTTAAAAGCAGTCTCGTATACCCTGATCACATCTTCCAGGCTGGGCTTTCTCGGGTTGTTTTCAACCGGCCTGGTCACGGTCAGGGCAATCTCGGCCATTTCAGGAATCGAATCAAATTCAATACCGATCTCTTCGAGACTCTTTGGAATTCCCACATCCCGGTTCAGTTCATACACCGCCTCAACAGCCACCTGACCGGCCTGCCGCAGGGGAAGTTCCGAAACATCATAGCCCATGATTTCTGCAATAAGGGCAAATTTCTCCGGATTACCGATGATGTTATAATCAACCACATAGGGAAGCAGCACTGCATTTGCCAGACCATGTGGGATATTATACATACCGCCAAGGGGATAGGCCATGGCATGGACAAGCCCCACTCCGGCAGTGGCAAGTGCCTTGCCTGCCAGCAGACTTCCCATGAGCATGGCGGAACGCGCCTCAAGATTATCGCCATTTGCATACGCCATGGCAAGGTTGCCGCTGATAAGCTCCATGGCCTGCACGGCATACATTTCGGAAATCGTATGGGACTGGGTGGAGACAAAGGACTCCAGGGCATGAGTAAAGGCGTCAATGCCCGGCGCGGCTGTGACATGGGGCGGCAAAGTAAGAGTCAGGGCCGGGTCCAGCAGGGCCACATCAGGATAGAGCGGGTCACCGTTCATGCCGCCCTTGCTCTTTGTTTCTTCATTGATAAAAACAGCGGTAAAGGTTACTTCCGCACCGGTTCCGGCCGTGGTGGGCACCATGATTTTCGGTACTCCCGGTTTCTTGATCTTTCCAAGTCCCAGGTAATCCACCGCCTTGCCGCCGTTGGTCATCAGGATACTGATCGCCTTGGCCACATCCATGGCTGAACCGCCACCGGCACCGATGACACAGTCACAGGAGGATTTTGCAGCAAGGGCCGTACCCTCATCAGCCAGCTTCAGGCCGGGTTCAGGATCAATGTGATCGAAAATTTCATAGGCAACCCCGTTCCGGTCAAGGGGAGCTGTGATTTTTTCAAGGAGCCCGACATTTTTCAGGTTGGGATCAACAACAAGCAGGGCTTTACTGCCGCCAAGATCCTGCACGGCCCCGGCCAGATCATCAATTGCGCCGACGCCGAAGCGTATCTGTGTCGGCTGGGTGACGGTGAATTTTTGCGTGATCATATTTTTCCCTTTATGATTAGATAGAAAAAGAGTTACAATCCAGACTTATGAAGTTTTTTACTTTAACTTAGCCCCGAGACATCCCGCAACTAAAATTATGGAATACAGCCTGTCAAAATCAGAAAAAAAAAGGCGTGCCAAGAACATCGAGCAGTTGGCATTCGAACTGGTGGATCTTTCACCCGTTGAAATCAAAAAACTGCCCTGTGACGATTTTATCAAAAACGAAATCCTGTCCGCCAGGGACCTCAAAGGCGGGGCCAGGAAACGGCAGATTAAATATCTCACTAAAAATCTGCGTAAACTCGACACTGATCCTGTTTTCGATTTCATGGTTGAACGAAAAGGGTCCGCGTTGAAAGAAAAAAAAGAATTTCAAGAACTGGAAAACCTGAGGGACACGATCTTGAACGAGGCCCTCGAGGCGGCAAGAGAATCCCGGCGTAACAGTGGAGAACTGGACAGGCTGTGGGACAGCCCTGCCCTGCATGCGGCGACAGAGGCTTTTCCCGAACTGGACCGCGACGCCATCCGTCAATCTGCCCGGCGCTTTACACGCAGCCGCAAAACCGCCCAGAGTCGTGAAATTTTCAGGCTGTTAAAAGCCGCTGCCGAACGTAGCCGTTGGAAGACAAAACAAGGAGAAGAATAAAATGGATTACCGCACTGGCTCCATTGGCCGGGTATTTGCCATCCGTTTTGACCATGGAGATGACTTTCTGACCGAACTGACCGCTCTCGTGAAAAAAGAAGATGTCCGTAACGGCTGGTTCCAGATCATTGGCGGAGTCATGGAAATCGATTGCGTTATCGGCCCTAAAGCCCCTGTCATGCCGCCGGAACCGATATGGAGCGAACTGAGGGACGCCAGGGAAACCCTGGGAAGCGGCAGTATTTTTTGGGATGAAAACGATGAACCGAAAACTCACCTCCATGCCGCCCTTGGACACCATGGCGAGACCATTACGGGTTGCCTGAGAAAAGGCAGCAAAACATACCTCATCCTGGAAGTTGTTCTTTTTGAAATCAACGGCTTTCAGGCCAGTCGTCCATGGTCTGCCGAGAAAGGCTTTAATATTCTCACTTTTTCCTAACCCGGATAAACTGAAAAAGACATTAAGGTTTTAGGGACTTTTTCCAGTGCCCCCTTGAGGGGTATAAGTCCCTTAACAGTACAGGAAGTTGTTTATTTCAAAGTAGTTTTTTGATTTCTTGCCACAAATAACACGAAAATAATTTCTAAGGGACTAAACAGACAATCACCTATCACTCATGGCTGCACCGCTACGCTACAAAGCGTAAAATTTATCTCACAGAGCTCACAGAGGCACTGAGATAAAACAAAAAACCTCTATGAAACCTGTACCTCTGTGAGAGACAATAATTCAAACACAATGTTTACTTACCAAAAAACATCCCGCTACTATGCTCTTATCGGCAAGGGACTTGAAGAGCACGGAGCAGAGGAACTCACCCAGCTCGGAGCCCTGGACATAAAAACAGGCTTTCACTGCCTCTATTTTAACGCAGATCAAGCATCCCTTTACCGGGTAAACTACATGACCCGCCTCTGCTCGCGGATTTTAGCCCCTCTTCTCTCCTTTGACTGCCACAGCAGCAAATACCTCTACAAAACCGCAAAAAAAATTGACTGGACACAATTATTAAACAATGACAGAACATTTGCCGTTTCAGCATCTGTTGCCGACAGCAAAATAAAACACTCACAGTATGCGGCCTTATGCCTGAAAGACGCAGTCGTTGACCAGTTCCGTGAGCTGGATGGCAGCCGTCCGTCTATTGACAAGAGAACCCCCGACATTCTGCTGCATCTACGAATAGAACGAAACCGGGCAACCATCAGCCTGGACACCTCCGGCGGTTCCCTGCACCGAAGGGGGTACCGGCAGACAAGCGTGGAAGCCCCCATGCACGAAACCCTTGCCGCCGCCATCATCCGCCTGTCCGGATGGGATGGGGAAACACCCCTGATCGACCCCATGTGCGGCTCCGGCACCATACTGAGCGAAGCGCTCATGCATTACTGCCGCATTCCGGCTGCCTACCTCCGCAAACATTTCGGCTTTGAGCTTATGCCTGAATTTGACGAAAAAATATGGAACAAGGTGAAAACTGAAGAAAACGGCAGAATGAGACGCCTGCCAAAAGGACTGCTGTCAGGCAGCGACATCTCTCCCGAAGCCGTTGAAGCGGCGCAGGAAAACAGCCGTCTGCTTCCCTTTGGCGACAAAATCATCTTCAAGAAAAAAAGTTTTCAGGACATTTCTCAGCTTGAGAATGTGACAATCATCACCAATCCGCCCTACGGCATCCGCCTTAAACAGGACGGAGGCATGGTCCGCTTCATGCGCGAATTAAGCGATTTTTTCAAGCACCACTGCCGCAAATCAACCGTTTATCTCTATCTTGGCAAGCCGCAACTGGCAGAACACATCAGCCTGAAACCCTCCTGGAAAAAAGACGTCATGAATGGTGGTCTTGAAGGACAACTGATCAAGTATAAATTTTAAACATAATGCCGCTCTGGATTGTTCACGGTCTCATGCTTCTTACCGCCACCCTGGTATCCACCTCTTTTGTGGTGGGCAAGGCTATTGCCGACGGCCTGGATCCTGCTGTTCTCACCCTGCTGCGCTTTGTTGCGGCAAGCATCCTGTTTCTTCCCTATATCGCCGGCAAGCATGGCCTGCACATGCCGAAGCCTTCGGCGCTGGGACGCTACGCGGCAATCAGCGCCACCATCGTCGCCTTTTTCTGGTGCATGTTCGAATCACTGCGCTACACCAGCGCCCTGAACACCAGCGCCCTCTTCACCCTGGTTCCGGGTATTTCAGGCATCTACGGCATTTTTCTGATCAGGGAACGTCTTGGGCGGCAGCGCCTTATCGCCCTGGCATGCGGCATGATCGGCGCCCTGTGGATTATTTTCAGAGGAGATATGGACAGGATGCTGGCCATGGAGTTGAACAGGGGTGATCTGATCTTTCTGGCGGGCTGCTTTTCCATGGGATTTTACACGCCGCTGGTCAAAAAACTGCATCGCGGCGAACCGATGACCCTGATGACTTTCTGGGTGCTGACCACCGGAATCGGCTGGCTGCTGCTTCTTGCCGCACCGCAGCTTGCGGACATCAAGTGGGGCGAAATAGACCCCTTCATATGGACAGGCATCCTCTATCTTGCCGTCTTCTGCACCATCATCAGCTTTTTCCTCACCCAGTTTTCCGTTGCCCACATCGGCTCCACCCGGGTCATGGCCTACAGCTATTTTTACCCGGCCATGGTGCTGGTCCTGGATTGGATGTTCGGCAAAGGCCTGCCCCCGCTTGCAACAGTGCCGGGGGTTATTATTGTCCTTGCCGCCACGGTGGTGCTGCAGAGGCAATAACCACAACCCTAACCCAGACAAACTGGAGATAAACCATATTTTTCACACACGTACGATTTTCAATTAAAAAAAACAGCAAGATACAGATTAATAGCGGGGGAAAACGCATTACCTGTAAAAAGAATAAGGGGAACATGGTCACTACTCCATGCTCCCCTTATTTAGAAACTTCAGGCTGTCAGGACTAGACAATGGGACAGGCAAAGAAGCACATTACAACTTTCTCTGCCCCTTTGCCCCTTTGCCCCTCTGCCCCTCTGCCCCTGGTTACATACTCACCTCTAATTATTGATGGTAAACGTCTTATCCACCATATCAATAACCGGCAGGATCGGTACTTCGGTAATGCCATAAATTGCGTCAAGATGCATGTCATCAGGCACATGACTCAGCAGTTTTTCCGCAACTTTCTGGTCTGCCTGGCGATACCGCAGTTTAACTTCAACGCTGACAGGTGCGCCTTTATCTGCCGACAGGCCGTAATGAACATCCTTATAGCCTTTGGGCGGAATGGTGTCATGTCGGGCAAAAGACTGGATAACCCATGGATCCAGGGCAAAATGGAAACCGTCATTCTGGCCATCGGAGTTAAGCAGACGTACATCCTTGGGAAGTTCGCCGTCTTTACTTACCGTTCCGGTGGTCATAATGACGTTGCCGTCCTTGTCTTTGGCTGTCACTTCAAGCCACATCTGCCTGATATTGGTCAGGGAGGTGGGAAGATTATGGCCGGCACGGATATTTTTCACCCGCACTTTGATTTCAGCCAACTTATCACTGCGGTAAATGGGCATAACCTCCAGATCCGCGGCAGACTGCAGCCTGGCAATTGCCATATCAAACTTACTTTGGGCGTTGGCGGCAAGCTCCTCGTTCCCCGCCTTTTTGGCAGCCAGGCCGGTCAGGTGGTACAGGAGGAAGTTGGCGCCGTTGAAATAATGGTGATACTCCTCCCGCTGGGGACGAATAAAGTCATCGGCTGAACGTTTAAAGGTATCAATCGCCACCATATGGCAGTCCTGGCAGGCAATACCCTTTGCGGCAAAGGGCCCGTTCTTCCACTCCATGTAGGTTGCCTCCAGAGGAGTATGGGTTTCATAGTGAAAAACCTGGTGGCAGGAAGCGCATAGCTCGGACTGCAAAAAGAGAGGACTCTCAACGCATTCGTGGAAACCTTCACCACAACCCTCTTCGGCAGGGAAAGGTCCGTGCTTGGTCAAAACCGGACCCGCTTCGGTGTCTTTACCGGGAGACAGGATCATGGAACCGTTTTCCGGCTGATGATAAGGAGTCTGCCAGTGGGTATGGCCGCTGATGGAATGACAGACATCACACGACACACCTGCCAAGGCAAGCGGGCTCAAACCTTCCAGACCCACTCCTTTGATTTCCCCTTTGACAACTGCGGCAGCGGTGTGACATCCTTCGCACTGCTTGGCAATGTCCTTACCCACCGCCTTGATGGCCAGGTTCAGCTCCCCCTGGTAGACAGGATCCTGAAAGGCCAGGGCATGCATGGAACCTGTCCACTCTTCATATTGCTGGGGATGACACTCACCGCAGGTCTCCGGCGGGGTAAAATCAGCCCCGGTTTTGTTCCAGTTAATCAGTGACGGAGCATAGGGATAAAGCTCCTTGTCAATCGTCATTGTACTGCCTGCTGCCATAACCAGTGAGGCAAACAACATCGGTGTACACAGACTTGCTACTACTGCTAATTTCTTCTTCATTGCAACCTCAAACCTCCTGTCGGACATTGAGAAGGAGCTCGGCCACAAAGCTCAGCACCCTCTTCTTCCGACAATTTTTCATTTAACTACGTCAATTCTCTCCTTGGTGGCCTGTACTGCAATAAAAATGGTGTTTGTGCAAAAATACAGACGGACACAGACTAATCAAACGCCATCTCAGTTTTCCACTCCTGCCACACCTTACCGACCAGGTCAATGCCCGGTTTTAAGGTCTTCTTACCCGGTCTCCATCCGGAAGGAGCTGCCTCGGCGCCCTTTGTCTCTCTGACAAGCTGGAACGCCTGGACCTGGCGAATGCTCTCGCTGACATTTCTGCCCACCGGCGGGGTGAGAACCTCGTACCCCTGGACAATGCCGTCAGGATCAATAATAAATCTGCCGCGGGTTTCAACGCCTGCATCCTCATCATACACACCATAAACTTTGCCGACTTTGCCGCCCGCATCGGACAGCATGGGGAAAGGAATCCCTCCTTCAACCATCTTGGACAACTCATGATCATCCCACATTTTATGAACAAACATGCTGTCAATGCTTATGGAAAGAAGCTCAACGCCCAGTTTCTGAAACTCGGAATATTTTTCAGCGACCGCTGAAAGTTCCGTTGCTCAGACAAAGGTAAAATCACCGGGATAAAAACAAACGAGCACCCATTTGCCGAGATAATCAGATAATTTCACATTAACAAACTCACCCTTGTGGTATCCCGGTGCAGTAAAATCGGGTGCCTTCCTTCCCACCATTATCATCTTTCTTTCCTCCTTTTTTAGTACCTGCTCAGTCTTTTCAATAACTTCTTCCTCGCCCACCGGGCCACCCGTGGGCCTGGCACATCCAGCTTTAATTTCGTCAGCCATAGACATCTCCTTTCATTAAGAATGATTATCATCATTAAACATAGTTTTTCAAAAATGGAAATAAAAATTTCCATTTAAACTGATTTTTTTATTACCATTATGGAAATTTCTCACGGCTCGCAGAGACACAGAGAAAAACAGGTTAATATCACTGCAGTAACTTCCGGCACCCCTTTTGCCAACAGAAACGTACCAAATACAAGCCCGGCAAAACCGCACAGAAAAACCAAACGATCAGACAGAAAACATACACCCCGTCGACTTGCCCGCCGGCAACCCATTGTTTGGTCAGACGATACATCGGCCAGGAGCCAGCGGCAATGATCAGAAAGACTACGGCCATGGACCAGAAAAGAAAAAGAAGAGCACCGATGCCGCCCAGGGCCGCAGCGCGGTTCTCTGCCTTGAAATCGGCGTACATGGCACCAAATCCCACGGCCATGCCGACAACCGTCCAGCATAGAATAAGGCTTGCCGTCACGGAAAACCACCGCATGGGACCTTTATGCCGAGCATATCATCCGAGGTAACAACGAGAAGAAGAGAAAACAGGGTAAACGGCGCTACGTAGAAACAATATTTATAAAAAAGAAACCTTCCGACGGAAACAGGGGAGGAGGCGATCAGCCAGAAAGCTCCTCCTTCCCCTCCCACTGAAGGAAAGACAAAACGGGCCGACAGAGAGGTCACCATAAACCCGGTCAATCCCACATTGAGAAACGCTATGAGATTAGCGATATCTGCAGATCAAGCGACTTAACAAAATAATCACGCTGCAGCAGGGCGAGAAAAAGCCCTGCCCAAATCAGCAAGATAATCACTTTTATTGTTGTGCTAATCTTTTCAGAAAGCATTCTTTGTTTATTTTAACAAAATAATGAAAATCAACTCAAGAAAATTGACAAAAAAAGAATTCTGCCCGGTTTTCCATCTTTTTTTCATTGACAACAGCCTTTTGTTCAAACCATTATGAACTAAGGAATTTATAATTCCCAAACAAAAAAAATGACCAACCTAATTGAACACTAAAAAAAAGGAGAACTGCGGGATGGCAAAAACAACAAAGGGCCCAAAAAAGATGATTCAGTCTACAGAATTTTCACTTATGGCGCCTGACGCCCAGGAGATTTTTCTGGCGGGTGATTTCAATGACTGGGAGACATCCATGTATGCAATGCGCAAATTCAAAAACGGAAAATGCACGAAAAAATTAAAGCTTAAACCAGGAAGGTACGAGTATCAGTTTGTCGTTGACGGATACTGGTGCGTTGATCCGGCAAACCCCAACCGCAAGGCTAATTCCTTTGGTTCGGAGAATTCGGTGATTGAGGTGGGTGAAGAGGTAGTTGTTTACAAGTAGTTATCATCTAAAAAGGTCATAACCGCAGAGAAAAAGAGGCCCGGGACAAAGTGTGCATCCCGCGGCCTCTCTATGATCTCGTGTCACGTTTAATCCGCTGCTTTGTCGTCCTTGGTTGCAATCTTCAACAACTTGTCACCGGGTTTCAACGCATCGCCTATCTTGGCGGAAATCTTTTGCACTGTTCCTGCAACTTGAGCAAGGACAGGAGTCTGCATCTTCATTGCTTCCAGCACAACAAGCTGGTCGCCAACAGCAACCTCCTGGTTCGCTTCCACGTCAATCTGGCAGACATTCGACGAAAAAGGCGCCCGCACATCTCCAATTGAAGCAAGCTCTTCAATTTCCTCTTTGGAAAGCACTTCCACCTTAACCGCCCCGGCATCCGTAACTTCGGCAGCCATGGTATAAACCCGCTGGTGATAATCAACATTGAGGTAAATACTTGTTTCTCCATCTGCATCCTTCTGCTGGGGACCAATTTCAATACTATGGTCCTTGCCGTTATGATCAGTGAACTCAATGGTTTCACCTAAGGCAAAACCTCCATGTTTAAGAAAAATGGAAGGCGGCAGGACATAGGTCTGACCAAACTCTTCTTCAAATTTAAAGAAATTAACCGCATCATTGGGATGCTGCAGATAGGTTACCAACTGCTGAGCGGTGGGCTCATGCCCAAGCCGTTCCTGCAGAACGGTACGTTCCCTGTCAATGTCAATATCCTCAATTTCTTCAACTCCACCTTCTTTCTCCAGAATCTTCTGCCAATCCGGGCCGAATGCCTTTTCATAAATCCAGTCATCCGGACGGTAAAAGGGGAAGGGGCCGTATTGGCCGAGCAGAAGATTTTTCAAATCACCGGAGCAATTTTCATAACGCCCGTCGTGAACGTTGCTGACCGCTGTGGTCCAGAGAATCTGTGAACCGGGGGTTACACTCCAATAGTTTCCAAGCTCCCTCTGCACCTTGGGCAGCTCATCATGGAGAATTTCCGGCATCTTATCGAGAAAACCGCCCTTGACAGCCTGTTCAAAGCTTGATCCCATGGCGCCGCCCGGCAACTTATGGATCTGTACAGTGGGCAGGAACCCCTTGAACTGGGACTCAAAATATTCATAATGCCGACGTTCGTTTCGCAGCACCTCAGATGTTTCAATGACCGCCTCCTCGTCAACACCAACGGCGTGATGTCCATAATCCTTTAATGTCTGCAGCACACTGAGGATTGGCGGAGGCCCGAAATAACCGGTAAAGGCATGATCAGCCGCATCAACAATTTTAGCGCCATTGACAACAGCTGCAGTAATGCGACCGATGTCATTACCGTCCGTATTATGGCCATGATAGTGAATAACAATATCAGGATAGCGGTCTTTAATGGCCTTGACCAGATCGCCGATTCTCTTTGGTGTTCCAAGCCCGCCATGGTTCTTGATGCAGAGCAGAATCTCATCGCCGGTAACATCGAGAATTTCGCCAACCTTTTTCACATAATAATCATCGGTATGCTCGGGGCCGGTGGAAAAACAGATGCTGGGCTCAAGAATTTTTCCTGCCTTTTGCACCTCTTCAAAAACAGCCTGCATATTAGGGATGTGGTTCAAAAAGTCAAAAACGCGCCACACATCAACGTATTTTGCAAATTCACGAACCGTCAGCCGAATAACATTCGGCGGATAGGGACGATAGCCGAAAAGATTAACTCCGCGACACAGGGTCTGGAACATGGTGTTCGGCATCTTCTCCCGCAGCAGTTTCAGCTTCAGGAAGGGATCCACCTGCTTACGCAGGATATCAACATGGACGGACGCGCCGCCGGTTATTTCCAGTGAAAAATAATTCGCTTTTTCACGGGCCTTGGCAGCCAGCAGATCCGTATGCAGCAAAATTCTATTTTTAAAATCAGACTGGGACAGGTCACGGGCGGTGTTGGTGACATAATAGCCGTCGGCAGCCCGCATATCTTTCAAAACTTCCGTTATACTCATACCTTGAACAATTCGGTTCATGGCAACTCCTTATAGCAAGTGATTATACGGTTCGGCCAAAAAGCCGGATGATTTTTGCACCGTCATTATCAATTATCAATTTTTTAAACACGTTTATATTGCGTACGGATTTTCCTTTTTATAGTGAATTTCCGCAATGAGTTTTGCCAGCTTACTAACCTCACTGCTGTCCACCTTGTATTCAAAAAGATGGGGATGGGTGTCAAGATAGGAGGTATCAAAATCACCCTTCTGAAAATCAGGGTCATCAACAATATTAAGATAAAATGGGATGGTGGTTTTCGGTCCGGTAATATTGTAATTCCTCAAACAGCGCCGTAAGCGGTCAACCGTCTCATTCCAGGAAAATCCAAAAACCGTGAGTTTCACCAGCAGGGAGTCATAGACTTCCGGTATGGTAAATCCCTGGTAGACAAAACCGTCAAGCCGTACGCCGTATCCGCCGGGAGAACGATAAACGGAAACGGTCTTGCCGCCCTCGGGCATAAAATTATTCTGCGGATCTTCCGCGTTAATGCGCATCTCGATGGCATGACCACGCAACTTCACATCATCCTGGGTAAAGGAAAGCTTCATACCCAGGGCAAGCTTGATCTGCGTACGAACAAGATCAATACCGGTGATCATCTCGGTTACGGTATGCTCGACCTGTATCCTGGTATTAATTTCCATAAAATAAAAATTGTAATCTCTGTCCACCAGAAATTCCACGGTACCGGCGTTAAAATAGTTTGCCGCTTTTGCAGCCTGTACGGCGGTTTCGCATATGCGGTCAAGCAGATCTGTGTCCTCGATCATAGACGGGGCAATTTCCACAAGCTTCTGGTTGCGTCGTTGAATGGAGCAGTCGCGGGTGCCCAGATGAACGGTAGTGCCAAATTTATCGGCCATGATCTGCACTTCAACATGCTTGGGCTTGATCACCACCTTTTCGATGTAGACATTATCATTATTAAAGGCGGCCTTGGCTTCTGAACGGGCCAGGGGGAGCTGCTCCCTGAGTTGACCATCGTTTTCAATGAGCCTGATTCCCCGACCACCGCCGCCGGCAGTGGCTTTCAGCATGATCGGATATTTATATTTGGCCGAAAATTCAAGGGCCACTTTCACTCCTTCTTCACCGACAGGAAGATTATCGGTGCCGGGAACCATGGGAATACCGGCATCCGCCATAATCTTTCTGGCCATCACCTTATCTCCCAGATCACGGATAACCTCATAAGGAGGTCCAATGAAGATAATACCTGCCTCTTCGCAGGCTTTTGGAAAATCAGGGTTTTCCGCCAGGAAGCCATAGCCGGGATGAATGGCGTCAACCCCATGACTTTTGGCCGCCTTGATGATAGTTTCAATGCTCAGATAATCTTTCCGGGGACCATTACCAATCCAGACAGCCTCATCCGCTACTCGAATATGGAGTGCAGCGCTGTCCGGTGTTTCATAGATTGCTACGGAAGTATGGCCCAGCTCCTGAATCGCACGAATGATCCGCAGCGCAATTTCACCGCGATTTGCTACCATTATCTTCTTTTTCAAAAGATCACCTCATATATACTGTAAATTCAATGCACTACACGCATGTGTAGCCATAAAAAATTCTATCAATCAGATTTTTCAATCAATCAGATTTTTCCGGGAAAATAAAGAAACAGCGAAGAACAACCTGGAACTAAAATTTCAAATAGAAAAAAATTAGCAGAATTATTTTGATTTAGCAAGAAAATTCAGAAAGACGCCTGCGTACCATAACCATGTCGTTATGAAGGATAACGACCTAAAAAAAATGTGATTACCACTAATTTTCAGCCTCCTGCGCAAATAACCGGCGAAGAATGAGGGTGGGAGCGGATTTATCCGCGAATTTTCCGGGTTGGCAAACAAGCAGTTCCATTTCCTTGCCAGCACTTTTCGCGGCTAAAGCCGCTCCTACAGCACTGCACTGATGAATGGCTGAATTTCGATGGTAATCACAAAAAAAATGATTATCTACCACGAAGGCCACGAAGAGCACGAAGAAAAGACATAAAACACTTTTTTTGTTTTCAATAAGTTGTTCTTCGTGACCTTCGTGTTCTTCGTGGTTAACAGCAATTCAGGATTAACTTTGACATTTAACCTGCTAACATACGCAGCGCTTTGACAAGACCGGACCGTCTCTTTGTTTTGACAGCCACCGCATCCATGAAGACATTCCTG
>DAOUUW010000028.1 GCA_030667965.1 Deltaproteobacteria bacterium | reverse complement strand
GCCATCCTGATGTTAAGAAATTGGCAAGTGCGGCAGATGTACATTCGTTAGCATTTGTATCGTCAACGACAACGCTTGCCGTACCGACAAGGCTTTTCCCGTAATTTATTGCTGCACCGCCGGTGATTTCACTTGCAACACCGTCACGGACCGCATCTGCTGCTTCCAATGACATGTTCTGGAATTTACTCATGGCTGTAACGCCAAGAATTCCGAGAATAACAATAACTACAATGAGCTCAATAAGGGTAAAGCCCTGCTGGTTGTTAATGATGTTTGTTGCTTTTTTTGTTTCCATGGGTGTTACGTCCTCCTTAAAATGGGTGGGTGAAATGTTTCGGAGTCTGGTGTTTGCTTGTTGTTTCGTCATTTTGGAAGGCGTTAGGTAATTTTCTGAATTAATTATTTTGTCAGGTGCACATTGCACCGGATGGTGAAACTCCAGACTTGATTTATAAAACTAAAAAATGTTTCTCTAAACAGTTTTTAGTTTATCATTAACCATGGGGTAATATCAAAAAAAAGATGATAAAAAGAAATTTTTTTAGTTAGGTTGGTTGGCAGGAATGTTCGGTACTACATATAAAAGTTAATCATCCTCTTGCACAGGAGTATTCTCTCTGTGTCTCTGTGTCTCTGTGCGCTCTGTGAGAAATTATAAAAACACGCGGATAGTAAAATGATTGAATTCCTTCAACAATATAATCCTGTTACCCAGGCCCTGATGGCAACCCTTTTTACCTGGTTTGTCACAGCGGCCGGGGCGGCCCTGGTCTTTGCTGTTAAGGAAATCAAACCGAAAATCATGGACTGCATGCTTGGTTTTGCTGCAGGCGTCATGATCGCGGCAAGTTTCTGGTCCCTGCTGGCGCCGGGCATTGAAATGGCGGAGCAACTGGGCATGGTGCCGTGGCTGACAGCGGTCATTGGTTTCATGTCAGGTGGGGTTTTCATGCGGCTTATAGATAAGTTCCTGCCTCATCTTCATCTGGGCCTGGATGTGTCCGAGAGTGAGGGCGTTAAAACCTCCTGGCAACGAAGTACGCTTCTCGTGCTGGCTATTACAATGCATAATATTCCGGAAGGCCTTGCTGTGGGCGTGGCTTTCGGGGCGGTGGGCGCCGGTTTGCCCTCCGCCACCATCGGATCGGCCATTGCCCTGGCAATCGGTATCGGTATTCAGAATTTCCCGGAAGGCACGGCAGTTTCCATGCCCCTGCGCCGGGAGGGAATGAGTCGCTGGAAGAGTTTTTTCATGGGACAGAGTTCCGGCATTGTTGAACCCATTGCCGGGGTGGCCGGGGCTTTTTTTGTCATGCAGATGCAGAACATACTGCCCTACGCCCTCTGTTTTGCCGCAGGAGCCATGATCTTTGTCGTTGTCGAAGAGTTGATCCCGGAATCCCAGACAAACCAAAAGCATATCGATATTGTTACCATGACCACCATGGTCGGTTTTTCGGTAATGATGATGCTGGATGTGGCGTTGGGTTAGGCTGAAGGCCGCTGATGAGGTGGTGCCTTTTGCGCAAGTTTTTTGCTGATCATCTGCAGATCGTGCCAGGCCCCTTTTTTCAGTTCAGGATGTTTTATGAGCATGGAGGGGGGGAAGGTGGGTATGACAGGGATAGAGTTGAAGTCATGAAAACGGCCGCGCAGGGAAATAAGGCTATTTGTGGATTTGAGTAATGTCTGGGTGGCAATCTGGCCCATGGCGCAGATGATTTGCGGTTTAAGGATTTCAATCTGGCGATGCAGATGGGGCAGGCAGGTGGTAATTTTTTCAGAGATTTGTTTCGTGCCCGTGCCGGCGCATTTTATTGCGTTGGTCAAAGCGACCTGATCCAGGGAGAGATTGATTGCGCCCAGCATTTTTACCAGTAGAGCCCTTTCCTCGCCTGTTATGGTCCACCCGGCCTTTATTTCTTCATCACCGGGCGGGTCAAGAACAATTAAAAGTGGCGTCGGAGGCTCTTTGCGGCCCTCGGCAAAGACCATGCGTCCTGTGTCGCCATGTCCGCAGAGATTGCAGTTTTCGACCTCCTGCCGTAATTCGTCAAGTGTCAAAAAGGGGACAGATTTATTTTTTGTTTTTAAAAATAAATCTGTCCCCTTTTTAGCAAGAAAGGACTGCACTTCGGTGGTCAGGGGGTAACCAAGGCCGCATTGCCGGTGAAAGGCGAGCAGTTTTCTTGTCTCCTGCAGCAGAGCCTGCAGAGAGTCAGCCTTCACCGAGTTCCTTCTGCCATTTTGCCAGGGCTTCCAGTGATCTTTTTGCCCGGACTTGGCCGCGTAGTCTTTTGGGAATTTTTTTGCCCTCTGCTGTTTTGACCAGCGGGAAAAGACCGAAGTTGATATTTGAAGGTTGGAAACGTTTTGGTTCGGTGCGAGTTAGATGATTGATCAGCGCTCCCAGGGCGGTGATGTCCGGAGGGATGATCACCTCTTGTCCAGCCAGGATCCGGGCGCTGTTTATGCCGGCCAGCAAGCCCATGGCGGTTGATTCCACGTAGCCCTCAACCCCGGTGAGCTGGCCCGCCAGCAGGATGTCTTTTCTTTTTTTCATCTGCAGGGAAGGTTCCAGCACTTCAGGGCCGCAGACAAAGGTGTTGCGGTGTATGCTTCCAAGACGTTCAAATTCCGCCTTTTCCATGCCGGGGATAATGCGAAAGACCAGTTTCTGCGCCGCATAGGTCAGTTTGGTCTGGAAGCCGACCATATTGTAATGTGTGCCTGCCACATTTTCCTTGCGAAGCTGGATAACGGCGTAGGTGTCGCGGCCTGTGCGCGGGTCAGGTAACCCCACCGGTTTCATGGGGCCGAAACGCAGGGTATCATCTCCCCGCTCAAGCATGACCTCGATGGGCAGGCATCCTTCAAAGTATTTTGTTTTTTCAAAGGATTTGAGGGGCACCTTTTCGGCAACGGCCAGTGCAGTGATAAAGGCCTTGTACTGGGACTTGTCCATGGGACAGTTGAGATAGTCGCCGGGACCGTCGTCATATCGTGAGGCCTGGAAGATGATGTTCATGTCCAGGGACTCCGCAGTGACGATGGGTGCGATGGCGTCGTAAAAAGCGAGATGCCCGCCGGTGATGTTTTGCAGGGACGCTGCCAGGGGGTCGGAACTGAGCGGCCCTGTTGCCATGATGGTCAGCGGGTGATCGTCATCGGCTTCGGGCAGTTGACGTATTTCTTCCCGGCAAACGGTGATAGACGGATGGGATGAGATTTTTCGAGTGATCAGTTCGGCAAAGAGAACCCGGTCAACGGCAAGGGCCTTGCCTGCCGGCACTTTGGTTGCAGCCGCCGCCGCCATGATGAGTGAGTCGAGGCGACGCATCTCTGCCTTGAGTAACCCCACGGCGGAAGAGGGATCATCTGAACGGAAGGAGTTGCTGCAGACTAGTTCTGCAAGATCGGCGGATGTGTGGGCAGGGCTGAAGCTGCCGGGTTTCATGTCGTAAAGAGTGACCCGGCAGCCGCGTTTTGCCGCCTGCCAGGCCGCTTCACACCCGGCCAGTCCGCCGCCGATGATGGTCAGAGCTTGTTCAGACATTGAGATATCAGGGCACCACGAAGAGCACGAAGTACACGAAAAAAATAAAGTTCTTCGTGGGCTTCGTGCTTTTCGTGGTGAAAAAGGGTTTCAGGCTTTTGCCGCGTTACATACCCAGTTCTTTCTTGATGCCGTCAACCACCAGGTCGCTGGAGGTGCCGGTGATGGTTTTCAGCAGGCCTTCTTTTTCATAGAAACCGGCCAGGGGTGCGGTTTTTTTATTATAAGTATCAAGGCGGTGGGCAATGGCCTCTTCGGTCTCGTCGGCGCGCTGGATGGCCGGGCTGCCGCATTTGTCGCAGATGCCGTCAACCTTGGTGGGGTTTGATTTGGTATTGTAGATGGCCTGGCATTCGGGGTTTTGGCAGGTACGGCGGGTGCAGAGCCGGTCAAAGATAACATCGCGGGGTACGTCGATATTAACCACCATGTCCAGCTTGATGTCCAGTTTGGCCAGCAGTTCGTTCAGGTCTTCAGCCTGGGGGATGGTGCGGGGGAAGCCGTCGAGCAGAAAGCCGTTTTTGCAGTCATCTTCCTGCAGGCGGTTTTCCATGATACCCATGATGAGTGAATCCGGAACAAGGTCTCCCCGGTTCATGTAGCCTTCCGCTTCTTTTCCCAGATCCGTGCCCGCCTGTACGGCGCCGCGCAGGATGTCGCCGGTTGAAATCTGAATGGAGCCGTCAAGTGTGGTCAGTATTTTTGCCACGGTTCCCTTGCCTGCACCGGGTGCGCCTAAAAGAATGAGTTTCATATTATTTCCTCCTGAATGTAATTTTAGAGATAATGGTGAAATGGTATTTCAAGGTAAAAAAACAAAATATTATACCTGATTTTGTTTGATTTGGCATCTGAACATTTAGGTTGGAGGACAAAAAAAAGCCGGTGCTGGGAGGGCACCGGCTTTCCTCGCTTTCAGGAGAGAGAAAGCGATGAGGAGAAAAAAAAATGAAAAAGAAGGAAAAAAATGAATGAGGTAACGCATGTTATCATTCAGTCTTGTTAGTTTAGATTCTCAGGTTGAAAAAAGGTTCCTGAGAAAAAATATTTTTTTATATTTTTTTGTATTCTGTCTTTATCTCTTATTCTTTTTTAACTCTGCTTGTACGGCCAGGGCAAGTTCTTCAAGGGTATACGGTTTTTTAATAAATCCTTCGGCGCCGAGCTGCTGGGCTTTGATCACCTCTTCGTTTTCGGAAAAACCGGTGACAATGACCGCTTTTTGGCTGGGATGCATTTTAATGATCTCTTCATATGTCTGGCGGCCGTTTATGCCGGGATCCATGATCATGTCAAGCAGCACCAGGTCAACGGAGTGTTTTTTCAGAAATTTGATCGCCTCTTCTCCGGAAGACTCAGCGTGGACCTTGTAGCCGAGAACAGTCAATTTTTTGCCGGCAATATCCCGTTGCAGGGGTTCGTCATCTACGACAAGAATACGTTCGCCATGGCCCTGTATATTTTTCAGTTCGTTTATCTCCGGCAGCACGGACAATTCATCATGACAGACAGGGAAATAAAGATGAAAGGTTGTCCCCATGTCACTGCTTTCCACGGTGATAGCGCCGTCATGGTCCTGCATGGTATTCCAGACGACGGTAAGGCCCAGGCCTGTGCCGCTTATCCCCATGATTTTTTTGGTGTAAAAGGGTTCAAAAATATGCTCCAGGTCTTTTTTTGCAATACCCGATCCGGTGTCTGTGATGCTGAGAACGGCGTATTCTCCTTTTTCAACATAAAAAATCTGGGTAAAAGGTTTTTCCACAATGCTGTGACAGGTCGAAATGGTGATACTGCCTTTGTCTTCGATGGATTCCGCTGCATTGTTTACCAGGTTCATCAGGCATTTTTTGACATGGATCGATGAGCAGGAAATATTGCACAATTCCCGGTCGAGCTGGGTCAGGCAACTCACCGAAGGATGGCGTGAGCTGATTTTTTTATGTTCCGGAGAATTGAGATATTCGCGTGCCAGGATGTTCAGATTGGTTATGCTTCTGGAGACGGCCGCGCCACGGGCAACGGTGAGCAGGTCGGTCACCACCTCGGCAGCTCGTTTGCCTGCATCTTTCATAGCCTGCACATCCTCACACAAATCGCTGTCCTTAGGAAGCCTTAAAAGCAGCAGCTCCGGATAGCTCACCAGGCCGGACAGGATATTGTTCAAATCGTGGGCCACCCCGCCCGCCATCAGGCCGATGGCATGCATTTTTTCGGCTTTCTGTAGTTTGGCCTCGATGGCAACCCGTTTTCCCTCTGCCCGTTTTTTCTCTGTTACGTCCCGTGCCACATGAACGGCACCATAAAAGACACCGTTGTCGTCAAGCAGGGGAGAGACGGTGATGCTCAGGTGTTTTTGCAGTCGTTGTTCGTATATTTCAATGGATTGCGGCTCCATGTCTTCTTGGACCTGTTTGAGAGGACAGAAGTCCGGGGCAGAATCCGTGCCGTGCATCGCCTGGTAGCAGAACATGCCTGTAAGCTGATCCAACGGGATGTTTAATGCCGCCGACATGGCCTTATTGGCGCGGATGATCTGCTGATTCTGGTTTATTACGGCGATCAGATCGGGAACGGAGTTAAAGGTGCGCTCCCATTCCTGCTTGGCTCGTAGGATAGCGCTCTGGGCTTGCTGTTTTTCTTCTATTTCCCGGCGCAGTTCGTTGGTGCGCGTCTCAATTCGTTCTTCCAGCTCGTTGTTGATAAGCCGGATCTCCTGCTGGGCTTTCTCTCGACTTTTTTCAGCCAGATATGAAAAGAGAAAGACGATCAGAAAAGAGGGAATAAAGCGAAAGGCAAAATCCTGATTATAGACATTAATATTAGTGGATAGCAGATTAATTCCCAGAAAAAGAAGCGATGGCAGAAAAAGTGCCATGATGGCCATAGTGCCGTGCCTGACTCCGAGGAGAAACAAGGCGACAAGGGGAAAGGTGAAATGCCACATGAATGCCGTGGTGTTCACACCGCCTGAGATAAAAAGATAGAGATAAAAGATGCCGAGAACGCTTATCCCCGTGTAGCCGGAGAATGTATAGTTGCCTGTTATCCTGAGATGAGTCAGGAGCCCTGCCAGAACCAGGGCAACAATAAAATCTATGGCTCCCAGCCAATACGCTTCCTGGCAAACGGCAACGAGACCAAGAGCAATAAGAGCAGCAATTCCAAGAGTGGAAATACTGTTCAGGAGAATGATTTTTCTCAGTTTTTCTCTGCTTTGCTCACCATGGGCGCCGCTGAGGAACGCTTTGGTGGCAATTTTTTCTATTTTTTTGAAAAATATCCCCATGGGGTTTTGTTACCGGTATATCTTTTTTTTGAAAAGGGTGACCTCTGATAAAAATGAAAGAAGAATAACAGAGTTTCTTGATGTCTTCAAATGGAAACAGGTAGTTTTACGGAATTTTGCTCTGGCGATAAGGTTCAAAAAGATAACGCAGTTCTTCCAGGGATTCCTCGATGACATAGGGCATGGCTTTAGCGTACATGTCCAGATTAATAAGGGCATTGACCGAGGAGTCACTGTCTGATGCCGCCTTTAAACGGTCGGCAATGGAAACGTTGACTTTCTGTAGATTGTCATAGCAGTTTTTCAAATGTTCAAAGCCGGGATTGGCCCCCTTTTCCTGATCCATGAAATACTGTGCCAGGGCGTGCATGGAAAATGCCCGGTAAATGGTTTCCTCCTCACTGGCCAGCGGCAGGTGAAATCGGGCCATTGGTTTGAGAAAGAAGGTGTGGGGGCAGCCGCATGTTGCTATGACAAGTCCCATGAAGGAGGCAATGGCGCGCTGGGCGGTGGTGGTCTGGGAAATTGTCCGTTCCCGGGTGGTCACTTCAAGTTCCACCTCTTCAAAGGAAAGGATGTTGTCGAATTTTTTTACGATGCCGAGGAGATTGACGGCAACCGGGCAATGGGGATAACTGTCCTCATCCAGCGGACAGTTGGAGCATTTATGGAATGCGAGCCTGGTCCATTGGGGCGGATTGTCAGGATGTTCGTTTTTCAGGTGCAGGGAATGACCGTCAAGGAGCAGGTCAAACGTCTCCCTGCCGGCATCAGGAAGCTGGAAAGCATATTGAATCGGAATATCTTTCATCATCTTTTCAGCTCTCCTCCTGTTTTTGAAATATCGTCACCTCAATGGGTTCGACCACGCCAATGGTGCCGGCGAAGTTGCGCAAACGCTGGATAACCGTATAGCTGACCTCCTGGCCTTTGGCAACAATGAGGATACCGTTCTTGGTCAGCACATTCTGGTTCACAGTCATTCCCGAATGCAGTTCCATCACCCTGACTCTTTTGGTCACGCACTCCATTTTGGCCGCCTCAATACCTTTCAGGGCTGCAAGGAGATCCGGATTATATTCCCGGGGACGCTGTTCAAGTGTTTTGCATGCTTTTTCATGGGAATATCCTATAAAGAGAAGCTGATCATAATCAACCGCCAGATGCAGAAGTTGGCCCCCGACAATGACGGTTTCTTCGTTGGGGTCATGGGGCAGCACTGCAAATTTTTTATACGGCTGCTGCTGTTCTTCAATGATGCGGGAAATATTCCCAAGTCTCGGGATAGTGCCCAGAAGTTTGGCACCTGCTGCGGGATGCGACTTGAACATTTCTTCCTCGGCACTGGTAAGGCCTATGCCGTCGTACATTTTATTAAGGGTGTCGCTTGGCACGGTAATGCAGCCTATCTGGGAGAGGAGGGCGGCAATCTGGTACTGCCAGAGATTGGGCAGATTGAGCTTTTTTGCTATTTCCCGGACAAGGTTCTTGATACGGTAAGCCCGGCTGAAGGCTGCCGGGTTAACCAGACTGAGGATTTCCGTCAGGACTTTGATCGTGCCGTTCAAGGTTTTGTTGAGCAGCTCTTTTTCGGCGGTTATCAGGCGGTGCTGCTCAAGTCCGGCTGCCACTGACTTTTCCAGCAGTTCGGGAGCGCAGGGCTTTGTCATGAAGCGGAAGATGCTGCCCTGGTTAACGGCATCAATGGCCGTCTGCTGGTCGGCATTGCCGGTCAGCATCATGCGCACGGTTTCCGGAGCGGCTTTTTTTACTTTTTTGAGAAGCTCAATGCCGTCCATCTCGGGCATACGCATGTCCGAAATAATAACGGCAAAAGGGCCTTTGTTTTTGATAATGCTGAGGGCTTCCCGGCCGCTTTCGGCGGTGCTGATATCTATTTTCTTGCGGAGTTGACGTTTGACGGCACTCAGGACATTGGGCTCGTCGTCAACTAAAAGAACTTTTTTACTCATTGGAATTCTTTTTTTCCTCTCGGCATAATTTCCGCCATTCATCTACCCGGTCGAGACAACCAATTTTTTCAAGAAACCTGGTGTCAAGTTGCGGCATATTTTCACTCTTGTCATGATGCTGTTCATATTCCAGGACATTGGCAACGTGGACGGCGCAGACGGCGTCAAATGATTGCTCCGGGTATCTGCCGGGTCTATGGTGATAGGCAATGGCTTCAAGCACCGAGGCGGAAAAACCCCATAAGCCAAGTAAATAGGATCCTACTTCGGCATGACCGGTTTTGAAAATGCTGTATTCCATTTCATGAATGGCAATGCCTTGTCGGTCTGCCTCGGCAAGAATCTCCCGGTACTGATCCGGCATATTGGAGACAAGGATCAGCCTGCCAATGTCATGCTGGAGTCCTGCGATAAAGGCATTGTTGATAATATCCTTGTCCTCTGTCTGCGATTCTGCGATTTTCTTGGCATAGGCGCCCACCGTCATGCTGTGTTTCCACAGATCGGGCAGGGAGATTATAGCAATTTCGTCGCCTTCGTATTGGGCGAAAATTCCCACGGAAAGAACAAGGGAGTTGATGGTCTCAAGTCCAAGGAGATGGGCTGCCTGGGCCGGACTTTCAACTTTTTTAAAAAAGCCGAAAAAGGCTGTGTTGACAAGCTGCAGGATCTTGGCGCTCATACTGATGTCGCGTGATATGCACTGGGCCACATCGTCCACCGAGCACTCAGGGTCGGCAAGTATGTCCTGCATCTCCTTGTATATGGAGGGCAGGCTCGGCAGCCTGTCTATTTTAGCTACAACCTGACGCATAACGGTATGGGATAAAAGATTGTGCAGCAGGCAGGCGCGGTGCAGGGTGTTTTTCATGCTTTCCGGTTCGCATGGCTTGGACAAAAACTGGTGGGCGATTGTCACGGTACTCAATATGGCTTTATTTTGTGCCTGACCGGAGAGAATGATGCGAATTGTTTCGGGATATTTGTCCCGAATTTTCGTCAGCAACTCGGCCCCGTCCATTCCCGGCATTCTCATGTCGGTTACGACAATATCATAGGGCTCCTCTTCCATGGCCTGCAGTGCTTTGGCCCCGCTTTCCGCGTAGCCGCAATCAAGGGCTTGGCGCAGGGGCCGCATGAGGCGCTTTATGCCGGATAAAATATTGGGCTCGTCATCAACAAAGAGGATTCTTTTCTTTTGCACTGTTTCTTACTCCATGTATTACGTGAGCGGCAGCCTGATGGTAAAGGTGGTTCCCACTCCCAGGTCGCTTTCCAGGGTAATACTGCCGCCATGTTTTCCTGCCACCACATCATGGGCAATGGTCAGCCCCTGACCGGTTCCTTTGCCCACCTCTTTGGTGGTGAAGAAGGGGTCAAAGATTTTATCCTTTATAATGTCATGTATTCCCATGCCGTTGTCTGCGATTTGCACTTCGACAAAGTCTCCGTTTTGTCGGGAGCTGATCTTGATGAGACCTTTTTCATTATCTGGATTTTCACCGAATTTGTTTGCGATGGCATGGGCGGCATTAACGATTATATTTAAAAAGACCTGCCCCATCTCGTCGGCAAAACAGGATACGGATGGCAGTTCCGGGGAAAGATCCAACTTGAGGTCTGCCGCATATTTCCATTCATTTGTTGCCACGGTGGCGGTGTTTTTAATAATTTTATTCAAATCAACCGGTGTTTTTTCACTGCCGCCTGGATGGGAGAATTCTTTCATGGCCTGGACGATTTTGCTTATCCTTTTTAAACCCTCACCGGACTGGCTGATGGCGCTGGGGATTTCATCGGTCAGATATTCCCAGTCTGCTTCTTCTGCTGCCTCTTCGATGTTTGCAAGCATCTCTGCTGTGATGTTCCCTTCTTTGGCTGCAGCAAGAAGCTCCTGGTATTTACCGATCAGTTCGTCTATGTCATGGAATGCTTCATCCAGAAAATCAATATTTGTTCCCACATACTGGGTGGGCGTATTGATTTCATGGGCGATGCCGGCGGCAAGCTGTCCGACGGATTCAAGCTTCTGGGACTGCAGGAGTCTGCCCTGCATTTTTTCCTTTTTCTTTTCCTCTTCTTTTCTTTTCGTGATGTCCCGGACGATTGCCACAAAGCGGCCCTGTCCTTTTGGGGGGATAATATATTGCAGGCGAATTTCCACCGGCAGGGCGTATCCGTTCTTATGCCACTGTGTTGTTTCATAGAAAAGTGAAGTTTTTTCTCCATCCAGCAGGGGCTGGATGAGTTGCCGAAAGCTCTCTTCGTTGAAATCCGGTTTGATGTCAAAGGCTGTCATGGCCAGCAGTTCTTCCTCCGAATATCCCACCTGATCAATTGCCCCCTGGTTTGCGTAGAAGAATTTCAGGGTGTCAGGAGCAAACATGAAAACACAGTCTTCAATCTGGTCAAGGGTGAGCTTGAAGCTGTTTAAGATATCTTCGACCGCTTTTCGTTCCTGTAGCTCATGTTCAACGTCATCCATGGCCCTGGAGAGTTTGTTGCTCATTTTCTGGAAATAGAGAGTGGCGGAAAAGCCAAGCAACAGCAGCAATAGCGTAACAACAAGCCACGGCCAGTAGATGCGGGCAATATCCGTCGGACTGATTTTTCCAAGGGAAGCGTAGGGGCCGATTTTTAGTTCTTTCAGGCATTCGTGCACCGGCTGGTAGTTGAGCGGTATGGTCCAGCCGGCGGAATGGGCTATCAGGGCCGCCACATTGTCCGGGCTTATTTTCAACAAGGAAATCATGACCTGCTGGGCAAGCTCGTCAGGCGTATGTTTGACCTTGGCAAAGGCCCATTCCGGATAGAGCCGGGTTGTGCGGACAAAGGGAAGGTTGTCGTCCTGCTGTTGGTCAAGGACGCGAAAATCAGCCGGGTTGATCTGACCGTGGTGTCCAAGATTCTCCAGGATGCCGGTTCTGATGATGCCGGCGTCGGCATTTCCGTCCTGTACAGCCCATATAACAGCGTTCTGGCTACCGCCGAATGTGAGTGAGGTAAAATCTTTGCGTGGATTGATGCCGTTTTGCTTCAGGTGACGCCATCCCGCCTGCCAGCCTGCGAATGATTTTTCATCCACAGCCATGACCTTTTTCTTTTTCAGGTCTTTGAGTTCGGTGATGTCTTGCCGGTCGGCCCGGCAGAAAATAACCCCGGCAAAGGAGGTAGTTACGGCGTCGTAGTATCTGGTTTTCAGGGTACTGATGCGATTTGCACCATAGAGAGATTCCAGGCTGATATATATGGACGGGTTGGTCAGGACAAAATCAACCTCCCCCTGTTCAACCGCTCCATGAATTTTGTCAAAAGCAAGGGGAACAATGGTAAAGGCATGTCCTTCAACAGCGGAGGTCAGATAGGTGGCAGTGGCCTGCCATTTTTCCATGACGCCTTTGACGCAACTTGTGTTGTCAAGTACGCCTATTTTGATCTCATAGCCTGTTTCTTCTGCTAAGCCGAAGCGAGGAAAGGAGAAAAGAAGCAAGAGCAGCAGGGATAAGACAGTTCGCGAAAATGGGATCATGGAGTTTCCTTTTTTTTGGCAGATGCTGTACACTTAAACTTCACAGATAATCATATCGTAAAAAAACAAAAAAATGAAATGATTGATGGAAATTATTCATTTTTTTCGTTTCTCTGCAACAGCATGATTACAAGAAAAAAGAAAGAAATTGGAAGAATGCTTTCAGTTGCCTTACAAAGTGTGATAAAATTTTTTCCATGCAGAACACGGTAAACACCCCTTCCACCCTTGTCATCAAGCTTGTCTACTATGGCCCCGCCCTTAGTGGAAAGACAACGAATCTCATGCGGTTACACGACCTGCTTCATCCCGAGCTTATCGGCGAGATGATGACCCTGGAAACAAAAAACGACAGAACTCTGTTTTTTGATCTGTTGCCCCTTGGCTTTAAAACCTCTTCCGGTCTTCTGGTTAAGTTGAAATTATTCACAGTGCCGGGTCAGGTCCAGCATGATTCCACCAGAAAGGCGGTGTTGTCCAGGGCCGATGGCGTTGTTTTCGTGGCCGATTCCCAGCGCAACCAGAGTATTAATAACGGTGAGTCCTTTCAGAATCTGGCTGAGAACTGCGCCAGGGTGGGCCTTGATTTTGAGAAACTGCCGCTGGTTGTTCAGTTTAACAAGCGTGATCTGCCGGAAATTTTGTCTGAAAAGGAAATTCTTGATCGATGGGGCCAGGCGCCCTGGCCTCTCACCTATAGTGTCGCCCTGAGCGGGGAAGGGGTCAGGGAGACATTTTACCAGCTCCTTCTTCAGGTGTACCGTGTCATTGATGACCAATATTGCTTCAAGGAAAAACATGAAATGAATGCAGAAGACTTTGTCAAAGCAGTCATGGGGGAAGTACGGGAATGACTCTTTCGTCCTCGCAGTTTGATCGGGAATTTCAGTTGGATGAACTGATTCCTTCAGCTGACCGCAGGAGAATAGAGGCTGCCTTATCCATGCTGACCGGTCGTACTGTGCGTGTAAGTAATGCGGGCGCATCTCTTGAGGCTGGCTGTCTGCGTGGGGATATCATATGGGAGCTTGAAATTCTCGGGCATATTGATATTGAAGCAGGCAGCGATGAAGAGATGAAGGGGGCTACAGAGATGATGCAGCTCCTTGTCAAAAGCGCGGCACGTTTCCAGATGGCATCCGATCTTCATATTGAAACCGTCCACGCCGATTATGAGAGGTTGCAGGAAAAACATGCTGCCCTGAAAAAATCGGAAGCACGGTACAAAGACCTTGCTCAACAGCTTGAGCTGAAGGTGGCGGAGCAGGTGGAAAGCCTGCAGGATGCCCAGACCAAAATGTATCAAAGTGCAAAACTTGCCTCGGTGGGCCGGCTGGCTGCCGGTGTGGCCCACGAGATTAACACGCCCCTGGCCTATATCCAGAGTAATCTTTCTTCCGCTGTTTCCTATCTGGAAGATCTGCAGACCATAGCAAAGCTGATCACCGGCGGTGCAGACAGTGCGTCGCTGAAGGATGCCTGGGAAAGCGAAGATATGGAATATGTGATGGACGATTTTCCACATCTTCTCCAGGACAGCCTGCAGGGGGTTGAAAAAGCGGCATCCATTGTGGCTGATTTGAAGCTGTTTTCCAATATCGACAAGTCGGAACAGATGGTTGACGATATCAACCACCGATTGCAGACCGTGGTGAACATGATCCGTCCGCAACTGTCTGACCAGGTAGGTCTGAAATTTGAGCAGCAGACCGATCTTCCGGAGATACTCTGCTATCCTGCCCACCTGGGCCAGGTTTTTTACAACCTTATCTTAAACGGTGCGCAGGCAATAGCAGGTGCCGGTGAAGTTTCCATTTATACAGAGAAGCTTGGTGAAGAAATTTGTGTTTCCATCCGGGATACGGGGGCGGGTATTGCAGAGTCGGATCTTCCCCGTATATTTGACCACTTCTTTACCACCAGGGAAGTGGGGCAGGGTGTCGGGCTTGGCCTGACGGTGATCAACGATATCATCAAAGCCCATGGAGGACGTATTGAGGTAACGAGCCGCATTGGCGAGGGATCTGTTTTCACTGTTTTTCTGCCAATAGAGGGAACACGGAACAATGGTTGATTACTCCGGTTTTTTTACCGGCAAACAGGTTAAACAGGAAGAAAAGCAGGAGGAAGCTGAACAGTATCGGCTGCTTTTTGTTGATGATGAGCCAAATGTGCTGCGCGCCCTGCAGCGTGTCTTTCGCAAGGAGAATTATCGGATAACAACGGCCACCAGTGCCAAAGAGGCCCTGCAGATACTTTCCGGCGAGTCTTTTCAGCTGATCATTTCAGACCATATGATGCCGGGTATGAGCGGAGCGGAGCTGCTGCAGCAGGTGAGGGAGCTGTATCCGGATACCATCCGTATCATGCTCACCGGACATGCCGATACGTCAGCGGTCATGGGGGCCATCAAAGAGGGAGCTGTTTACCGCTTTATTCTTAAACCCGCCCAGGACGACGATTTGCGTGTCAGCGTGGCCCTTGCTCTGGAACAGTACGATATTATCCAGAAAAATAAAGGGCTGCAGGCGCAAAACACCAAACAAAGCAAAGAGATCGAGGCCCTTTCCAGGCTCGCCCAGACCAACCGCAGCCAGCTTCCCACTCTGCTCAACCAGCACGGCATGTTGACCAATCGCCAGACCCAGGAGTTGTACCGGTTGCAGCAGCAGAAGAAACAGTCCATGCTGAAACTCCTCCTGCAACGGGAATGGGTGCCTGAAAAAGACATTCTTGCCCTGCTGCGCAAAGAATTGATGATTGAAGAAATCTCCCTGCATGAGTTTCAGGTGGATCCACGCGCCACGGAACTCATACCGCGAAGTTTCTGTCAGCAGCAGCTTGTTCTGCCCCTTAAGTTTCAGGGAAAAAAGAAACTGCTGTTGGCCGTGGCTGATCCCACTGATCGGGAAATGATCAACAATCTGCGTTTTATCACAGGCTTGCAGGTCGAAACGGTTCTTGCTCCTTTAAGCGTGCTGGAAAGCAAAATTACCGCGGTCTACGGCGCGGAAGAAAAAACTCTCTTCTTTGATGATCTACAGACAGTTGTTGCGTCTGTCGACCCCCTTGATTCAATCGAGATCATTATTGAAGAGGATGAGGATGTCTCCCTGGCGGATCTTCTCCGTTCCACGGAAGAGCCGCCGGCCATCCGCCTGGTCAATGCCATTATCATTGAGGCCATTCGCCATAATGCCAGCGATATTCATATCCAGCCGCGTACCAAGGCCGTTGTGGTGCGCTACAGGGTTGACGGCATTTTAAGTGATAAAATCCAGATTCCCCTGGAGCTCAGCAAGCCCCTGGTGTCCCGCATCAAGATCATGGCGGAACTGGACATAGCGGAGCGCCGCAAACCCCAGGACGGCCGCATCACGGTCAAATCGCCCATGAAGATTGTTGATATGCGTATTTCAACCATGCCCACCATAAACGGTGAAAAGGTTGTCATGCGTATTCTTGATCGCAATGCGGCTATCCATACCATTGACGAACTCGGCTTTTCTGCCGCCAATCTGGAGAAAATACTGACCCTGGTGGACACGCCCCAGGGTATTATTCTGGCCACCGGCCCTACGGGCAGCGGCAAGACAACCACCCTCTATTCCCTGCTGCAGCACAATGTTACGGCTGAAAAAAATTATGTTACCTTGGAAGATCCGGTGGAATATTACCTGGATAGCGCCTCCCAGGTGTTCATCCGGGAAAAAGTGGGGCTTGATTTTGCCACCGTCTTACGAGCCACCCTGCGCCAGGATCCGGATGTCATCCTGCTGGGTGAGATACGGGACCATGAAACAGCGGAAGTGGCATTCCATGCCGCCCTTACCGGCCATCAGGTCTATTCCACCCTGCACACAAACTCTGCCATTGAAACCATTTCCCGCCTCATCGACCTTGGGTTACGGTCATACATTATTGCTTCGGCTCTGCTGGGGGTTATCTCCCAGCGACTGGTGCGCATGATCTGTCCGAATTGTTCGGTGGAGGTTGAAGCTGACCCCCTTCTTCTCCGGAGGCTTGGTCCTTTATTTGCGGGAGAACAGAGGACCTTTCAAGGCACTGGATGCGGCAATTGCGGCAAAAGCGGTTACAAAGGGCGCTACCCGGTGCATGAGGTTTTTGTGGTCAATGAACAGATCATGGATTTGCTTTCCGCAGGCAAGGGGTTGGTGGAGATCCGCCGGGCGGCGGAACAGGACAATATCATTTCCATTATTAAAGACGCACACTATAAAGTGAATGAGGGATTTACCACAGTCTCGGAAGTGTTGCGGGTGCTGGGCCCTCAGAGATAAACCTGTTTTCCCTTTCCTTTTTCCATTTTTTGAATACTCCAAAAGCATGCTCCCGGGCAAGGAAAACTCATAGTTGTTGCGCCACCTGTTTCATTCTGCTAAATTTCTGAATTTTTTATGGAGTTACAGATGATACATCTTACTGATATTTCAAAACAGCATGGCTCGCAGATCCTTTTTCAGAATGCCGGTTTGCAGATTCTTCCCGGAAGCCGGACAGGGCTTGTCGGGCCGAATGGGGCGGGAAAATCAACTGTCTTTCGTCTGATCACCGGGGAAGAAGAGGCTGATAAGGGCGAAATTTCCTGTTCAAAAAAGACCTTAATCGGTTATTTCTCCCAGGATGTCGCGGATATGTCCGGTTGTTCGGCCCTTGAAGAGGTGATGTCTGCTTCCAGCGAGGTTTTACAGCTCGCTGAGCAGATGAAAGAGATGGAGTCATCCATGGCTGAGCCCATGGATGATGATGAGATGGCAGATCTTCTTGAACGGTACGGTAATGCTGTGGAGGAATTTGAGCACCGTGGAGGATATGATCTTGAATCACGCGCCCAGTCGCTTTTGACGGGACTTGGTATTGGGCCGGATGATTTTAACCGGCCGGTTGAAACATTCAGCGGCGGCTGGAAGATGCGCATTGAACTTGCCAAGATTCTGACCTTAAATCCCGATGTGCTTCTTCTTGATGAGCCGACCAATCATCTTGACGTGGAATCAATCATCTGGCTTGAGGAGTGGCTCACAGGTGAGTTCAAGGGTGCTCTGCTTATGACTTGTCATGACAGGGATTTCATGAACCGGATTGTCTCGCGTATCATAGAAGTCGGCAATATGACTGCCACCACATACAGCGGCAATTATGATTTCTACCTGCAGGAAAGAGAGATCAGGAAAAACCAGCTTATGGCCGGTTATCGCCGCCGGCAGGAAATGCTGTCCAAGGAAGAGGAATTTATTGCTCGTTTTGCCGCCCGCCCTTCCCATGCGGCTCAGGTACAGTCACGTATAAAGAAGCTGGAAAAGATCGAGCGCATTGTTCTTCCCCCTGAGCAGAGAAAAATTTCCTTTGAATTTACAGAGCCGCCCCGCAGCGGTGACGATGTTGTCCGTTTGGAACAAGTCGACAAGACCTGGCCCATGGTTGATGGAGCGGAAAAGTCTGTTTTTGGCGGGATCAGCGGACTGATCAGAAGACAGGATAAGATTGCCGTGGTCGGTGTCAATGGCGCCGGAAAATCAACTTTCCTGAAGGTGCTTGCCGGGCAGACTGAATCGAGCAGGGGTACTGTAACAATTGGCGCAAATGTCAACATCGGCTACTTCAGCCAGCACTCCATGGATATCCTTGATCCCGGCAAAACGGTTTTTGAAACAGTACAGGAAGCCATCCCCCAGGCCGGGATCGGAGTTATCCGTAATCTTTGCGCGGTTTTTCTTTTTCAGGGAGATGATGTGGATAAACGCATTGCCAATCTCTCCGGTGGCGAGAAAAGCAGGGTAGTCCTTGTCACCCTGCTGGCCCGGCCCTTGAATCTGCTCATTCTTGATGAGCCGACAAACCACCTTGATATCCAGTCTCGGGAGACCCTGCTCAAAGCGCTGCAGAAATTTACCGGCACAGTGGTGCTTGTCAGCCATGATCGTCATTTTCTACGTTCTCTTGTTGGGCGTGTCTTTGAAATAGACCACGGCGAAATGCGTGTTTATGGAGGAGATTATTCGTACTATCTGGAGAAATCCAGGCAAGAGACATGATTAATCAAGGACATCCATTTGGCAGCGATTTCCCTCAGACTTGGCGAGATTTTGTTATATGTCCGACAGGATTCCAGCCTGGTTGAAGAAAAAAGGATTCACCCTTTTCACCTTTTTTGTTACATATATTATATGTAATCTTTTCTTTTCATTTGCTATTTCAACTCCAAGGCCCTGGAGATTAGAGCATGCAGTATACCCTGACAACCTGCGCCCATTGCGGCTGCGGCTGCGGTGTTTATCTTCATACTGAAAACGGTCGGGTGGTGGGATCCGCTCCCAGTAAAAATCACCCTGTTTCCCGTGGCAATTTATGCGTGAAGGGCTGGCATCTCCATGATTTCATCCATTCACCGCATCGTCTTACCACTCCTCTTATTCGAAAAAACGGTGTCCTTGTTCCGGCCGACTGGGAGGAGGCCCTTGATTTTACGGCAACATCTCTGACACGCATAAAGAAGGATCATGGGCCTGACGCCATTGGCGTAGTAAGTTCGGCTAAATGCACCAACGAAGAAAACTTTCTGCTCCAGAAATTTACACGGGCTGTCCTGCAAACCAACAACATCGATCATTGCGCCCGTCTCTGACACGCTCCCACCGTGGCCGGTCTGGCCACGACATTCGGCAGCGGCGCCATGACAAACTCCATCAGCGAAATTGAGCAGGCAGATGTCATCATTGTATCAGGTTCGAATACCACCGAAGCTCATCCTCAGATAGCACGGAGGATTATTGATGCAGTTGACGGAAGTGCCGGGCTTATAGTTATCGACCCTCGAAAAACTGATATTTCCAAATTCGCCTCTGTCCATCTTCAAATTCGTCCCGGTACAGACATCCCCCTGTTAAATTGCATAATGCGGATAATTCTCGATGAAAACCTTGTTGATGATGTTTTTATCGAAATGCGTACTGAGAATTATGTTGTCCTGCGTGACATGTTATACAGGCTCGACCTTGATGAGACTGCTGCGGAGACGGGAGTGTCTCTTGAAAAAATAAGGCGGGCGGCAAAACTTTTCGGCAGGGCCCATAAAGGGGTTTTCTGCTATTGTCTCGGCATTACCCAGCATATATGCGGCACCGACAACGTCCGGTCCATAGCAAATCTTGCCATGTTGACAGGCAATGTTGAAAAACAGGACACAGGCGTTGATCCGCTGCGCGGGCAGAATAATGTGCAGGGAGCGTGTGATATGGGTGCCCTGCCAAATGTTTTCCCGGGGTATCAGGGCGTTGCAGACCCGACTGCCCGTGAAAAGTTTTCAAGGGCCTGGAAGTCTGAGCTGTCTGATAAACCCGGTCTGACTCTTCTTGATATGACCCACAAAAGCCGCGAAAACGGGTTGCACGCCATGTTCATCATGGGAGAAAATCCCATGCTCAGCGATCCGGTTCAGGATAAGGTCAAGGAAACCTTTGACAGCCTTGAATTTCTGGCAGTAGCGGATATTTTCCTTACAGAAACAGCCCGGTGCGCCCATGTTGTCTTTCCAGCCGCATCTTTTGCTGAAAAATCAGGCACTTTTACAAACTCAGAGCGAAGGGTGCAGCACGTAAGACAGGCAATCGAGCCAATAGGTGACTCCCGTACTGACAGTGAGATTATAACAGACCTGTCTGCCGGGATGGGCTACGCAATGGCATATGATAACCCTGCCGAAATTATGGAAGAAATAGCTATGCTTACACCTTTGTACGGCGGAATGCATCATGACAGGCTTAACGAAAACTGGGGCTTACAGTGGCCATGCCCTGATCGGAATCACCCCGGCACACCCTATCTTCATAAACACTCTTTTACCCGTGGAAAAGGTCTCTTCCAGCCGGCTTCCCATCAGGAACCCGGTGAACCGCCGGATGAACAGTATCCATTTAAGCTCATGACAGGACGTGTCTACCACCATTATCACACCGGGGCTATGACCAGGGCGAGTCATCTTTTGTCAAGGGAATGTCCCCGGGCACTCCTGGAAATAAACCCTGAAGACGCTGATCGGTTAGGAGTCAGAGACGGCGAATATGTTACTCTTTCCACGCGCAGGGGAAATATAACAATCTGCACTAAAATCACTGACCGGGTCCAGCCCGGCATGCTGTATACATCATTTCATTTTCATGAAGCTCCGGTGAACAAACTTACCATAGGCAGTGTTGACCCGACGGCGAAATGTCCCGAATATAAGATCTGCGCAGCCCGGCTGGAAAGGATACAGTCATGAGTGCTGCTTATATTCTTGCCAAGGATCACCTGAAGTCATTTGTACGTAAAATCAGCAAAGGATCAAGGCTGATTGCTCCCGTAACCAACGAATATGGCGACACTCTCTATAGTGAAATCAACTGCCTTGACAGCACGCAAATAGATACTCAGCACCAGCCGCAATCCTCCATCAAACATTTTTTCCTGCCGCAACAGGAAAGTATCTTAAGCTATAGCGTGTCTCAGGCGGGAGAATATCATTTCTCAAACATTCTCATAGGTGTGCCCACGGTATTTTTCGGCGTCCGGTCATGTGATCTTGCCGGACTTTTGTACATGGACGTCATTTTCTCAAATCCGGCAAAAGATCCCTATTATTTTAAAAAAAGAGAGAATTCCATTATTATTTCCCTTGGATGCAACGAGCCCTTTGAAAATTGTTTCTGCAACGCAACGAAGAGCGGCCCGTTTCTTGACTTTGGGTTTGACTTGCGATTTACCGATCTTGGCGACCGTTTCCTTGTTGAGCCGGGCAGAAAACGCGGGATGGAGATACTTGAGGAGTTTGCCTATTTTTTTAACGACGCATCAGAACAAGACCTTAAAGACCAGTACCAGCTTCAACTTGAATCCCGGAGCTCATTTCAGCAAAATGTCCATGTGGACCTCGCCATAAAAAAACTGGCAAATGAAGAGGTGGGAAAGGACGTCTGGCAGGATCTTGCTGATCGTTGCCAGGACTGTGGAGGCTGCGCTTATGTCTGCCCGACATGTACCTGCTTCACTATTACGGATCAGCCTGTTTCCGAATCAGAAGGAGAACGGGTCAGATCCTGGGATGCCTGCACATTCGCAGGTTTCACCAGAATGGTCGGCGGCCACAATCCGGTATCATCCGAACATTCCCTGCGGCGGAGATTTCTCCATAAGCTTAAATATGACGTAAGCCTTCATAACAGGACAAGTTGTACTGGATGCGGAAGATGCGTAGGAATATGCTTTGGAGGTGTGGATATTATTAAATTCATAAGTGCGGTATGTGAAAGCTAACCAACCTCCATCAACTTAAAACTTTGTCTAACTGAAAAAAATGTATCTTCCAAGCCAGGCAGTCATACAAGACATTACAATCGAAAACAGCCGGATTAAAACCTACACATTGGCCTTCACGGATAAGGAGTATCAACGGAATTTCTCCTATGCTCCCGGTCAGTTCATGATGGTTTCAGTGCCCCATTGCGGTGAAGCTCCGATCTCATTTGCCTCATCACCCACACGACCGGGGACAATTGAACTCAGTGTCCGTAAGGCAGGAGAACTGACATCGCGCCTGCACAGTCTTCCTGCCGGAAGCATGATCGGTCTGCGGGGACCATACGGCAAGCCCTTTCCCATGGAAGAGCTGGCAGGAAAAGATCTGCTTTTCGTTGCAGGAGGCATTGGTCTTGCCCCGCTCAGGTCCGTGATTACTTTCTGCCTTGACTCAGGGAAATACGGGACAATCACACTCCTTTACGGCAGCCGTACACCTGAAGATATTGCCTTCCAGGCTGATATTGAAATGTGGAGAAAAGCAGGTGTGGACTGCCGGTTGACCGTGGATGAATCCTCGTCGGACTGGCAAGGGAACGTCGGAGTGGTAACCACCCTGTTGCCGCAGACCATGCCTTTAAGTTCATCTACGGTTTCTCTTGTCTGCGGTCCGCTTGTAATGATCGATTTTGTCATCAAAGAATTAACGCAAATGGGTTTGAAAGATGAAGATATAATAACAACCATGGAACGTCATATGAAATGCGGGGTCGGTGTCTGCGGTCATTGCCACATGGATGATAAAATGATCTGTGTAGACGGACCTGTGTTTTCAAAAAAAGAATTAACTGAGAGCGTCGCACATTTTCAGGAAAAACCTACTGTGACTTAAAATGAACGTACCTGTAAGCGCAAAACATGCAGTCACATTTCTGCCAAGCGGCAGGAAAATCGATATTGAACACGGCCAGTCGCTGATGCAGGCAGCGCGTTTTGCAGGGATTCATATAAATGCCTCCTGCGGCGGCAGTGGCGTCTGCGGTAAATGCCGGATCATTGTTGAATCCGGCGAGGTTCCGGGTGGGAAAAGTGAAAAAATATCACAGGCCGAATATGATGCCGGAGTGAGACAGGCCTGTACCAGCAGCATTGCCGGCGACGTGACTGTCCGGGTGCCTGAAGAGGCCGGCCTCAAAAAGGGAGGTTTATCCACCGAGATCCCGATAAGGCACCGGGCCGGGATGTATCTTTTTAATATTAATGAATTGCAGAAAAAAGGCATTTTTGTCCCTCCGGTTGAAAAGGTGTTCCTGGAACTCCCTCCTCCCAGCCAATATGAGCATATGAGTGATGCCGGCCGCATCGCTCAGGGATTAAAAGAACAATATGGGGAGAGGGGGCTGACCATCTCCCTTTCGGTTCTGCGCAAAATCAGGAAGGTTCTCAGGGACGACAATTTTAAAGTCACGGTAACCCTGGCCAGGCCGGTACGCTCGAAAAGCAAGTCATTTATAATGAATGTGCAGTCCGGCAACTGGGTGTCCCGTAACTACGGACTCGCCTTTGATATCGGTACAACTTCCGTTTATGGACAGCTTATCGATATCAACACCGGGGAAACTCTTGCCGAGGGCGGTGATTATAACGGACAGATCAGCTATGGAGAAGATGTCATAAGCCGGATAATACATGCTGAAACTCCTGAAGGGCTCGATCTTATGCAGAAAAAGGTGACAGAGACCATCAATACCATTCTTAATAAACTTATGCTGGAAACGGATATCGGCAGAGATGAAATTCACTCTATTACCATTGCCGGCAACACTACCATGTCACATCTGCTCCTCGGTCTTGAACCGCATAATATAAGACGCGCACCTTATGTGCCGGTAACAACGTTTTTCCCGCCGATCCGCGCCACCGATTTTGGTCTTGATCTGCACCGGCATGCCGTCGCTCTTTTATATCCTTCCGTTTCAAGTTATGTGGGCGGAGACATAATTGCCGGAGTTATGGGGTCAGGCATGCATAACACTGACAAACTCACCCTGTTTATTGACATAGGCACCAATGCTGAGATTGTAATTGGCAGCAGGGAGTGGCTGGTATGTGCCGCCTGTTCAGCAGGACCCGCTTTTGAGGGTGGAGGCATTACGTACGGAATGAGAGCTGCCCATGGTGCTATCGAGGACTTCAGCCTTAATCCCGACACCCTGGAACCGATGAATATAACAATAGGTAACACGTTGCCGGTGGGGATTTGCGGTTCAGGCCTGCTTATCATTGTAGCCACTCTGTTTGAGAATCAAATCATTGATCAAAGCGGCAAGTTTCGTCATGATATTGAAAATCCCCGGATAAGAGAGGGTCGAAGCGGCTACGAATTTGTCCTTGCCAGGCAGGAAGAGAGCGGAACAGACAGTGATATTACAATTAATGAAGTTGATATCGAAAACTTTATAAGAGCAAAAGCGGCAATCTATGCAGGTGTTAAAACACTTGTAGAGGAAGTGGGGCTTAAGATCACAGATCTTGAACAGATTATCCTGGCAGGTGCATTCGGATCGTATATTGATATTGACAGTGCCGTAACCGTCGGCCTGCTGCCGGATATCGACCCTGCAAAGATTATCTACGTAGGCAACGGATCTTTGATGGGCGCAAGGATGAGCGAACTCAGCAACCATATTCGCCGGGATGTTGTGGAAGTGGTTCGGAGGATGACAAGTTTTGAACTTTCTGAAGTAAACAGCTTTAAAGACCAGTACGTCGCCTCACTTTTTCTTCCCCATACCGATATTTCTCTTTTCCAATCGGTTAAAGATCGGGTTTCTGCGAGGGAATAATTTTTCCGTTGTGATTCTGGAAAGTTACGAGTTATACTAAGAAGATATTATTAGCAGAACTTTTTTTGGCCTTTATTTCCCCTGGATTTTCCAGGGGATGAAAAAACAAAAATGGAGGGGGTAATGGCGTATAACATTCAGAAGGTTGACTATTTTTATACAACGGTGCGAGACCAGCCCGGCGAAGCGCATAAATTTCTTTCTACGCTGCAAGAGTTAGGCATTAATCTTCTCGCTTTTACTGCTGTGCCGGTTGGTCCAG
>DAOUUW010000157.1 GCA_030667965.1 Deltaproteobacteria bacterium | reverse complement strand
GAAGTGCTTGAAATAGGCGAGATCATAATTACCTCCGCTGGCTTATCTTATATATGCCGTAAGGGAGTACTGTCAAGAGCAAGGGCAACAATTAAGCCAGCCCATCCAGGGGGACGCCCATGTAATTATGCGTTTCGGTTCACCTCTTTGTATCCATACTGAATTAGCTTCAAATACGATCTGAAATTGTTCGTCGTATTTTTTCTCCATGGATTCTATTTTTTTCTTTAAATCCTCATGGGTTGAGAGCATCTTTCGAAGCTGGGTAAAGGTTCGCATAATTTGAATGTTTACTTGAATTGCGCGTTTACTTTTTAGAACACTGGAGAGCATTGCTACGCCTTGCTCGGTAAAAGCCATGGGTTTATATCTTAAGCCCATTTTGTCGCTTTTGGAGGTGCCAAATTGGCATCTCCAATTTTCCAATTCTGTTTTCGTTAATTCAAACATGAAATCAGCAGGAAAGCGATCAATGTTTCTCCTAACGGCCCTTTTTAGCAGGCTGGTTTCGACGTTATAAAGTTCCGCCAAGTCTCTGTCCAACATAACCTTAATACCTCGTATCAAGTAAATTTTACTTGCAATTCTTTCAATCGGTACCATTTTAGTCATTTTAAATTGCTCACTTTTGTGAAATAAAAGGAACTATTTAGAGGAAGATTAGTTTAGAGCCATGCCGATGACCAGGCCAATGGCAATTCCAAGGCCGATGAATATTGAACCAACTACGATTCCCACTGCAACATTTTTCTCCGCTAACTGTTTTGATGTATTAAACGGGGTCATCCTGTCAAACATTTTATAACCTATCATCATAAACATCAGGGTCAATAAAGCTCCGGCTATTGCATAACCAAGGTTCACTAATGTAATCGAGAGTTCCATTATTTTAATATCCCCTTTATTTCACCGATTTTTTTAACGTAACCGATGGTTTCTTTACTGCTTTTTCCTGTAACATCAGGCAAGGTTGATTGTATAGAGCTCCAGATGTTGGGATTAAGTCCCTTATTCTTTGCTATTTTCTGGGCTTTAATAATATTTCCCTTGCCGGCATTGTAAGACCCAAACATGAAATTTATCCGATCAATATGTGGGCGTTCCACCTTCCATAAATTCCATATCGTTCTGTTATAATAAATACCCGCTGCTATGTTCCAGCGGGGCTGTTCTCTTGTGCCCTTAATGCCTGGATTTTTCCTTGTAATTTCTTCAAAGGTTTTTGGCATTATCTGCATAACACCTAAAGCTCCCACTCTTGATCTGGCATCTGCCTGCAACCTTGATTCAGCTACTGCCTGAGCCTTGAAATAATGCCAGTCAAAACCAGGGCCAAAATATCTCTTTGAATATTTTGAGAAGTACTTGTCATATTTTACTACTCTGTTATATCGTTCAAAGGCATGGGCCGTTACAGGCATAAAAAGCGATATCATTGCCAGTACTCTTACTATCGTCCAAAATCTTTCTTGCATTTTATCTTATCCTGCTCATTTGATTTTAGAGGATGTCACAATTTGTGATATCCTCATGATTTCATCACGGGTTAAGGTAAAAGTGTCACATGGAGGATCTCGCCGGGACGCCAGAGTCTCATGCGCGGCCCCCATGTGCCAGTGCCTCTGCATACGATAACTGTCATGCCATCTACCTCGTAACGTCCTTCCAATAGGGGATAGCGTCTGCGGACCAGATAATCGAATGGCCATATCTGCCCTCCGTGGGTGTGCCCGCATAACATCAGCCCTACACCGGCTTTGGCTATTTTTTCGGTATACAATGGGCTGTGTGAAAGGAGGATGGTCGCACCGGGAGACCGCCCTGCGAGTGCCTTTGATATTGGATCACCAGCCTGATTTCTTCGGCGGCTGTAGGTGAGATCATCCACGCCTGCAAGGATGAGACCGGGGCTGACTTCGGTCCAGACATTGCGCAGACGGTCAAGTTTCGGGACGCTCCTTGATTTATTGATTACTTGCTTTGCAATAAATCCTGACTTCCTGGACATCTTTCACATTTACAGTTTTAATAAATCTTTGCTCGAAAAAAAATGGTTTTCAGTTCTTCCTATGTGTCTTCTAAGACCCGTGCAACCGATCCGCCGCAACGTGTACAAATGCCCCCGAGCACCAGCATTCCTTTTTCAATCTTTCCGCTGACGCTACCGATGCCCGTTATATCAGAGCAGTTGACACACCACACGTTGTTCAATATTTTCATTCGAATTTCGCCTGGGATGGCATTCCAGCCCGCCGTCCTGTGTAACAGGTATCGGATTATTTGCGGGAATAAACAGCAAAGGTTTCCTTCGCAACCTCCATACGTTTCTCCATTTAAACACCTCCTTTGAGCTGTTTAAACCGCTCTTAATACAGTGTCCACTTTTTCTATACCACCTCACTGTTACCTGGCCACAATTTCAACCCGCAGAGCGGGCAATTCTTCATCTTTAGGCTGACTGTTTTTGGGCTGTAGCAAAAAGATTCTTTCCGGCTCAATGGGTCCGGCCTCAACCAGATAATCTTTGATGCTCGTTGCCCGGGCCATAGCAAGCTGGTGCAGGTCATTGTCCGAAATAACAATATGTTCGTAGATGAGCTTTTCCATTTCCGCCGGAGGAAGTCCCTTTAGCAATCCCAGTAAATTTCGCGGTCGTTTAAAGGTGGCAGCCTTATAAGCTTTTTTTAGATACTTCTCATATTCCTCCGGATTGATGACAATCTCATCCACATCAGCAACAGCCTGTTTTTGCTTGGCGAGATCTTTAAGCCTCTGCACCTTGAGCTGCCGGTCAAAATTACTTTTGGTCATGGCCGCACCGTCTTTTTCCGGGTCAACAAAACCAGTGACCTCGAGTTTCAAAGCCGGATGATCATACATGGCCTTGGCAAAAATCGCCCACTTTTCATCGTCGCTGCCAATAACATCCGTGACACCCGGCTCAAACTCCACAAAGAGAAAATCCCGGTCATCAGGGAACAGGGGGCCAAGTAAGGCAAAGGGTGAGGTGGCCGCCTTGACCAGCAAATTTTTTATCACGGTAAAGACCACGCCGACCACGGAAAATTCCGGATCATCCAGCTCGCCTAAAACCGGGATATCCAGGATAATCTCACCGGACCTGTTTTTCAGCAGGGAAATGGCAAGCTTTACCGGCAGGCTGGTTGCGGTGTCATTTTCCAAAAAGTCGCCCAGGGTAATCTGGTCAATGAATGCCTTGTTTTTCGAGGTGAGCTTCTTGCCATCAACCAGATAGTGCAGATCAAGGCTCAGCTTGCCTTTGGTTAGAGGATAGCCGATAAATTTGAGCGAATAGGGGCTCATGGGGCTAAGCTCAACATCATGGAGCCCCACCGTCAGATCAGTGAAAAAATTCTCCCATGGATGGATCTTGCCACTGATGGTTATGGGAGAATGGCGGCCAAGTTTTGCGGAGATATCAATATCGGCAAAAGCATCTTTGCTTGAAGAGAGCCCTTTAATCTGTCCCTGAATATCCTGTAAAGATGTGGTAAAAGGTGGAGCCACCTTCCGGTCAACAAAATTAAGGCGACTGTTTAACACCTTCACCTGGCCGATTTCAATTTCCAGAGACTCCTCCTGCTCCAAACGTCCAGACGCATCTGCTTGCTTCTCATCAGCCGTGGCCCCAGCTTTGCCGGCAAGACTTGCCAGATTCAGCTGCCCATCTTCATTAACACTGACAAAAGATTCCACCCCATCAACAACAACCGTTTCCATGGAAACACGCAGGGGAGTGGTGGTTACATCAAGCTCCTGTATCAAAAAACTCTCCCAGAAAAGCACCTTTTCCGCCTTGGCATCAAGCAGGGACAACTTTTGACTGCCTACATTGCCATGAAAATTCACCGCAAAATCATCATCCTGCCGGACAAGGGACAGTGAACCGGTAAGTTCTCCCGTGCCGGAGCCGATGATGACATTTACCTTACCATCCATATAAGGCTGAGCTGCCATAAACGGCAGTCCCTTCACCCCAAGATCAAGGGCAACGCTCAGCGGGGCAAGGCTTACACTGCCCCCCACCTTCACTGTAGCGCTTTCATTCAAACGAAAGCCAAGGTCAAGACGGCCCCTTTCCCCCTGCCCATTGGTAATATTTGCCGCAGCAAGATATAGCTTATCAAAGGCAAACAGCACAGGCTGCCCAGGAACCTGATCGAGGAAATGAATGGTTGCCTCGTCAATAACCACCTCTTTCAGGCTGAGAAGCAACGGATTGCCGGTGGGAGCTGCCGTTTTTTCCTCTTCCACTGATGCAGAAAAAAGTGTTGCCAGATTGATCTCACCATTTTTCAACCGCTCCACGGAGAGCAAGGGCTTGCTCAACAAAAACCTGCCAAGATGAAACTCTTTGCGCATAATATGGGCCCGGTCAACATCAACGGTCATTTCTGGAAAAGACAGAATAGGCTGGTCCTTGCGGTCACGGATATCCACATCACGCAACCCGACAGTGCCTTGAATTTTTACAGCAGGTTTACCATCCTCGTGCTGCATGAAGCTAAAGAAAAGAGTCAGATCAAGCAGGCCGCTGTGAACGGCCAAACCAAGATCATCCGGCAGATAGGTGAGATATTTTGTCAGATCTATATCCGTAAAGTTGATATCAAATTCAGATTGACGGGAGGCATGAAAGGGCTTACTGCCCCCTTTCATGCCAATGGCTGTGCCGTTGACTACGGCGTCAAAGGCTATCTGGGTAAAAATTTCAATATCACTGGGCAGATCGGACACATAGGGAATGGCAAGGTGCAGATCAGTAATCTCATGGGTCATCCCCTCGACCTGGTCATCAAAACAGATTTTCCCCCCACTGATTTCAATATTATGTAATGAAAAAAGCGAGTGCTTTTTCTCCACCTCGTCCTCTTTGTCTTTGGACGAAACAAGCAAATCAGAAAAACTCCAGCTCAGATCCTCATGAAGGGCCACATTGACAGAGGGGTTAATCAAAGAAATGGATTTAACGATTACGGCCAGCTTAAAAAGAGATACCCCCTGCACATTACATTGCAGGGAATCAAAACCAACAAAAACCTGGTCTTTCTCCTTATCCCGTATCTGAAAACCATTTACCGCGCACTGCAGGGTAAATGGGTTGAACTTCACCTCGGCCACCGTGGTTTGCCGGTACAGGACCTCGGTTAATTTTGTTTCAAGCTGACTGCGGACGATAGCCGGCAAGATGAAAAAGCCGAAAATGGTGTAAAAAAGAAGAAGCAGACTGCTGATAAAAGACCAGCGTTGCCAACGGGGAACTGCCAGCCATCGTTGTTTTAAGCTTCCTTCTGCCATTGTCTTCCTCCTGAGAACCTCTATATCAACCACCGATAAACGAACTCACGAGACCACGTAAAAAAATGGGTCTACTTTTGACCCTTATTAATACTGTCTTGTATTTTCCCTATCTGGTTTTTTTAATTTTTCCGTCATATTTTTTAAGCCTCGAAACTCTTCGTATTATGCTGCTTACAGTGCTGTATGCTTTGATATTAAACTGTTCACCTGTGTTGTTAAGGTTCTCGCCCCGCATTTGACATTATTCAATGATATTTGATAGTAATAGATTATTCATTAAACACATACCTCTTTTTAGCCTTGAAATTCAGGTTGAAATACAGATAGTGAGCTTTAAACAATTATTTAAGCTTACGCAATAAAAATGCTAATATTAATATACAACATCAATCTATTCAATTGCCTCAAGTATCTTTTTTTAATATTAGGATGTTATATATCTCAACCAAAAAATATCATTATATCTCTTTTAAAACAAAATCTTTTATTTATGAAAATTATGTAATAATTATCTATTGAATTATATAAACAATTTCACAATATACTTGTCTGAATGTAACTACTCAGGTTCAAGGTTCAATGGTTCACGGTTCAAGGTTAGAGAGCGATGAAGATTGAACGATAGCAAACTCTATGTCGCTTTGGATGAAGAGTACATTTCGCCCAACGAATTCAAAGATGTTTAGGAGCAGGCCAGACGAATCCCGCGTGGCGGGACTGCTGTTCGTGGATTCACCCGCCTGCCATGCGAGACCTGGGATATATGGAAAGCGCAAAGTAGCCAACCGTGAACCGTGAACCAGACAACCTGAGTAGTTACGTCTGAATAAATCAAAAAAAATTTATCCACGCTTTGCAGAAAATTTCTGGTGTAATTAAAATTGTGTTGTGTTAATATTAAAACTTTGAATTTAAATAACTTTTTGAGGTATTCTCTTGAACTCTCCACTTGTTTGGGCAGAAATTGACCTGAAAGCCATAGCCCACAACATCCGTGAATTACGACGCATCACAAACCCAAAAGCACGCTTTATGGCCGTTGTAAAGGCAAATGCTTACGGGCACGGCATAATTGAAGTTGCCCGGCAGTCCCTTGAAAACGGCACAGAGGCTCTTGGTGTTGCGCATATTGAAGAAGGTATTCAGATCAGAAAAGCCGGTATCAACGCTCCTGTTTTAATTCTCAGTTACGCTCCCCCAGAACAATCAAAAGAACTTATTGAGTTCGATCTCACGCAAACAGTTTATTCTTACGAAACAGCCAAATCGCTTTCTGAAGCCGCAAGCGCATATGGTAAAAAAATTAAAGTTCATATTAAAGTAGATACAGGAATGGGAAGACTCGGACTCCTGCCGAACCAACTCAGATTATCAAAATACGACAAAGAAATTACAGACAGCTCTGCAAGTGAAGTTGAATCAATCTTTCGTTTACCTATGCTTGAAATAGAAGGCATTTTCACTCATTTTGCAACAGCCGATAAAGCGGACAGGACTTATGCAATAAACCAGCTTGAAATATTCATGGATTTTCTTAACCAGTTGCGTGTAGCGGGCCTGGAAATACCTGTAACTCACGCTGCAAACAGTGCAGCTATAATAAATATGCCG
>DAOUUW010000079.1 GCA_030667965.1 Deltaproteobacteria bacterium | reverse complement strand
TTAGATCAAGTTTCTCGCTTATAATGTATTGTTTTGACGGTGTTTTCATTGCGGCTCTAAAAAACAGAACAGGTGCCTCAATAAACACGAAGAATCAAACAGTTGGCAATTACCAACTTGAGTCAAGTGCATACCCCAGTTTATTTATTGTAGCAGAAACTGTTAAGATTGCCGCTGAATGTCAGGTTTGATAACGCCTTAATCACCCGAGCTGTCTGATCAAGTCGAAACAATCAACATATTATTCATCCATTTCCTCCAGGCAGGGGACGCACATGGTCGTCTCCGGTATCAACAAAATCCTTCCCAGAGGAATGGGCTTGCCGCATTCAATGCAGATGCCGAAAGCAGGCTCGTCAATATGGGACAGCGCCCATTTCAGCCTGGTCAATTTCACCTTGGCAGCAGATAAAGTTGCCTGATTAACGCTCCTGGTATTAATCGCCTCCATACGCGACAAGCGGCCTATGGCATTGTCCGGCGGAATGGGCTTGACAAGTTCCTCAAGGAAGGCAATGTCCTTTTGACCACGCTCTATCTCCCTGAGGATTGTCTCTTCCACCTTTTTTCTTTCTTTTGCATCCATCAAACTTCACCGAGAAGGTTGTCCGAGAATAGGCATTTTTTCTCGAAATAACGAAGAGTTGGGGAGATAAGCGCAGACTTCGAAAAGGACATTCTCGGACAGCCTTCTAGTACAGCCGGCAATCATTACTGGTGCACAAACAAAGAAGGAGAATCCCAGTGGGAGTTTTGCGACGATTTTTTCCCATGGGTCTTTTTGCGAGCAACTCCCTTATGACTTTTAAAGGATTTTCGCTCATTGTCATAAGAGCTGCCCTGACGAGCAGTGCGTCTTTCCACCTGCCCCCCTTGTTGGTCTCCGCCGGAAAGCTCGATAGAAACCTGCTTGCCGTTGATCATCAGGCTGTTAAAGGCATTGATAACCTGATGGGCATAACGGCTATCGGCCTCGATCATGGCAGAACTTTCCTTTATTTGTATCTTGCCGATTTTGATACGACCCCTGGTATTATCATTAATATGGCCGATGAGACGCTGGGGAAAGATACCGTCTTTTTTGCCTACATTGATCGAAAAGCGACTGAAGGCATGGCTGTTCTGGCCGTTAAAGGACTTTTCATCCCTTGTCTTCCTGACCTTCCTTTCACCCCTTTCATTTTTACCGGCAGATGCATTCAAATCAGGGGCATTGCGGTAATAGTCGAGAAAACGTTTAAACTCAAGGGAGACAAAGCGTTTAATCAGCTCCTCCCTATCAAGATCAGCCAGGCTCCGGCTGATGCCTTCAAAAAGGGGATCAATCTGTTCATGGTCCACCTCCACCTGTTTGAAAGTTTCAACAAGACTGAATAACTGTTTTTCACAAATTTCACGTCCCGTTGGAATGCGCCCCTGCTCAAACGTTCTTTTCAATATGCGTTCAATCTCACGGATCTTGAATCTCTCCCGCAAATTGATAATGGCTATGGACGTACCTGACTTGCCCGCCCTGCCGGTGCGGCCGCTGCGATGAGTGTAATTGGAGGTTTCATCCGGAAGATTGTAATTGATGACATGGGTCAGATCATTGACATCCAGACCACGGGCCGCCACATCGGTTGCAACCAGTATCTGTATGTTTTTACGGCGGAATTTACCCATAACATGATCCCGCTGAGCCTGGGACAGTTCGCCGTGCAGGGCATCGGCTCCATAGCCGTCCTGTATAAGTTTATCGGCCACATCCTGGGTTTCCTGGCGCGTACGGCAGAAAATAATACCGTAAATGTCCGGTTCGATGTCAACGATCCGTTTCAATGCAACATAGCGGTCCCTGGCCTGGGCCATATAATAAACGTGACGGACGTTTTTGGCGCCGGCATTGCGCTCGCCAACGGTAATCTCAATCGGATTCGTCATATATCGGGCAGAGATTGTTGCGACGCCTTTAGGCATGGTGGCGGAAAAGAGCAAGGTGTTTTTAGTGTCAGGCGTTGCAGACAGAATGGCATTAAGTTCATCCTGAAAACCCATCTGCAGCATTTCGTCGGCCTCATCCAGAACAACCGTACGGATTCTGGAAATATCAACAGCGCGGCGGCGAATCAGATCGTTCAGCCGACCCGGCGTTGCCACAATGATATGACTTGCACGGCGCAATGCGTTCATCTGCTGCTCAATGCTTGCACCACCATAAACCGCCACAACCTGCAGCCCGGATACATGGGCGGCCATTTTTACGATATCACGGGCCACCTGCACACAGAGCTCCCTTGTCGGGCACAATATGAGGGCCTGGGTCCTGCGGTCGGCAACAACGGTTCCCTGGATAAGCGGGATGCCAAAGGCAGCTGTTTTGCCGGTGCCGGTCTGGGCCAGGCCGACCAGGTCCGGTTGCTCTTCGATCAGCAGGGGGATTATTTTTTCCTGGACAGGGGTAGGGGAGGTAAAGCCCAGGTCGGCAAGCCCTTGAAGGATGTTATTGTCAATACCAAGTTCAGCAAATGTTGTCATGTATCTCTCTTGTTCAAAATGATTAATAGCAGAGCCTCAGACGCTCCACAAGAAAACCCCGCAAGACGCAGGGCATATCACTTAAGAACCTGACAGCAAACAACACAGCCAACAGCTCATCCACAATGCCTGGCACCTTTTGGGCCCATAAAAACGGGGCCGGATCCACAAAGAATCCGGCCCCCGCAACTTTTCAAAAGTCCATAAACAACAAAACCGCACATCCTCAAGGCCGAGGATTGCGCGGCTCACCTTTTATTATTGGACTAAATAAGACGCTAAAAAAGATAAAGTAACATGATGATAGAAGAAAAGCAAATCTATTTATAACAATCCTTCCTATTTCCATGCTTTTTATCTCTTGACCTGCCGGCCCCTCCTTTATAAGTTGATTATAGGCAAGTTTCTCAGCTTATCAAAAAAACAGACAAGGAGAGGTGATGGAAGATTTTTTCGACTCAGGTTCTGATCTTGGTCCGTGGAAAATCGTCCATATCTCTGAACCCACGGCAGGATTAAAGGCCGTGCTGGTCATAGACAATGTTGCCTGTGGTCCGGCCATCGGCGGTGTCCGCATGGCCCCGGACGTTACCACAATTGAGGCAATACGGCTGGCCAGGGCAATGACCCTGAAAAATGCCGCCGCAGGCCTTCATCACGGCGGCGGCAAAGCCGTCATTTACGCCGATCCGAAAATGTCCCCTGAAAAAAAAGAACTGCTCATTCGAGCCTTTGCCTGTTCCATCAAACATGCAGTTGAATACATTCCCGGACCCGATATGGGCACCGATGAGATGTGCATGGCCTGGACCCACGATGAAATCGGCCGGGCCGTGGGGCTGCCGAGCGAGATCGGCGGCATTCCCCTTGATGTCATCGGCGCAACGGGTTTCGGCCTGAGTCACTGTGTGGATGCTGCCCTGGAATTTTGTGATTTTAAACTGAAAGGCGCCCGTATTGTCGTGCAGGGATTCGGCTCTGTGGGAAAACACGCAGCCCGCTTCCTTGAGGAAAAGGGAGGAATTCTTGTTGGCGCCGCTGATTCGGCAGGATCGGTCTATCACAGGGACGGACTTGATCTGGCGGAGCTGTTGCGCCTGAAAGATGAAGGCAAAAGCGTTATTGATGCCGGTCATGGAGAGAAAGGTAAACGCGATGCGGTCATTGACATGGAGTGCGATATCTGGATTCCCGCCGCACGTCCCGATGTAATCCATGAGGAGAATGTAGCCCAGCTGCGGACAAAGCTGCTGGTGCAGGGGGCCAATATTCCCTGTACGGAAGGGGCGGAACAGGTTCTTCATGAACGGGGAGTCCTGGTGGTTCCCGACTTTATCGCCAATGCCGGCGGGGTCATATGCGCTGCGGTTGAGTACCAGGGAGAGAGCCAGGTTGTGGCCTTTCAGACCATTGCTGAAAAAATCAGCAGCAATACCAGGCAAGTCCTGCAGGAGGCTAAAGAAAAAAACATCCCTCCAAGGGAGGCGGCTGTAGCCCTTGCAGAACGCCGGGTGAAAAAAGCTATGCATTGCAGGAGGTGGTCGCTCTTTTAAACCACCTTGTGCGCAGATAACAACCGGGGAGGAGGAAAATGTTTCGCATCCGTTTTCATGGCCGTGGGGGCCAGGGTATGAAGACAGCAAGCCGTATCCTGGGAAGCGCCTTTTTTCTGGAAGGATATGAAACCCAGGATGCTCCCCGCTATGGGGCCGAGCGCAGAGGCGCCCCCATGTTTGCCTATGTGCGTGCAGCCAAAACAACCATTTTTGAGCGCGGTATCATCCTGCGGCCCGATCTGGTTGTTGTGGCGGATGAAAGTCTGCTTCTGCTCCAGTCTGCCGGGGTGCTGGCCGATCTTGCCGAACATTCTCTCCTGCTCATAAGCAGCAGTCACTCCCCGGAAGAATTACAAAAAAAACTTGGCATGGTAAGGCCCCTGCTCACACTTTCCATGCCGGTTCCAAAAGATATTTTCACCTCCCACCCTCCTCAAAGCAGTGCCTGCGCCGCAGCTGCGGCACAACTCCTGGGACTTTCCCTGCAGTCTGTCAGACAGGCTCTGCACATGGAGCTGTCAGGCTTAAGCGATGAAAAAATGGCTGAAAACGAAGAGACGGCCAACAGCGCTTTCCTGCAAATGGAGCCCCACAGGGGACGCGTCGGAGAACAACCGGAAACAGGCAGCGTTTCGGAGGACCGACCGAGCTGGATTATCCTGCCCTTTGAGGATGCCAGAATTTCATCTCCCGCCATCCATGGAGAAGCAACCAGCCTGCTTATGGATACCGGGTCCTGGCGCTCCCTGAAACCCTTTATCCATAAAGAACAGTGCAGCCGTTGCGACCTCTGCCATACATACTGCCCCGAGGGTGCTATCAGTTTTGACAATGATGGGTACCCCTGTATCGACTATAAACACTGCAAAGGCTGCCTCATATGCCTGGTACAATGTCCTCTGCATGCCATAGAAGCCGTGCAGGAAGACGGATCTTTTCACAACAACAAACAGGGGGACGACCAATGCGACAACTCCTGACCGGAAACGGAGCAGCGGCATGGGGAATGCGCCTGGCCGGGGCTGAATACGTGCCTGCCTTTCCCATTACCCCTCAAACGGAAATTATCGAGACAATCAGCGGCTGGATAAGCAGCGGAGAACTGGATGCCCGCATGGTAACCATGGATTCCGAGCATTCCATGCTGACCGCTGCAGGCACTGCGGCGGCGACCGGTGTGCGGGTGTTCACCGCCACTTCAAGCCAGGGGCTGTTGTACGCCATGGAAATGCTCTATACGGTTGCCGGCTGGCGCGCCCCCTTCGTGCTGGTCAATGTCTCCCGGGCTCTTTCTTCTCCCATTACCCTGGAGCCGGATCATAATGATGTACTGGCCGCCAGGGACAGCGGATTTTTGCAGATTCACTGCTCCACCTGTCAGGAGGTGGTGGACTCCCTGCTGCTGGCCTACCGTCTTGGTGAGGATGAAAGAGTCCGACTGCCTGTCATTGTTAATCTTGACGGCTATTATCTCTCCTTTACCCGGGAACCTGTCATCCTGCCTGGCGAGGATGTTGTCAGTCGCTTCCTGCCCCCCTATGATCCGGAAGAGACACAATTTCGTGCTAAAGACCCCCTTTCCCAGGGGGTGGCGGTCCTGGGCGGCTCACATTACTCTTATTTCCGCTATGAAACCCACTACGCCTCTCAAAATGGACTATCCGTCTTTGCTGAAATAGGCCGGGAGTTCGGCGATCTTACCGGCCGCTTCTATTCCCTGCTGGAAGAGTACCGCACCGATGATGCTGAAATCGTCTTCTTTATGATCGGCTCCTTTGCCACCAAGGCAAAGGAGGCTGTCAATCGTCTGCGTGATGCCGGACAAAAGGTGGGTCTGCTCAGGCCGCGTCTGCTGCGCCCCTTTCCCGAACATGCAATTGCCGCAGCATTGCGCGGTGTAAAAGGTGTTGCCGTGGTGGACCAGAATATCTCCTTTGGCAAAGGGGGCATTCTCTTTGCTGAACTTGCCTCTGCACTTTACCACATTAAAGAGCGTCCCCTTGCCCTGGTCAGTTTTATCGGTGGGCTGGGCGGCCGGGACATAAGCAATGCAGAGTTTTACGAAATGGCCAGGGTAACAGCGGAGGCTGCGCAAAGCGGTAAAATCCCCCCACCGCGCCTTCTCTACACAAAAGAGGAGCTGGCCCGTATACAGGGCTTGAAAGCAATTGCCTCCGCCGGTCTACACAAGGAGCAGTGATAATGCAAAAAACCTCTGCAAATGCGCTCATCCCCACGTCCCATCTCCTCGGTTCCGGTACCGCCACCTGTTCCGGTTGCGGCGCCCTGGCCGACATCCGGCTCTTTTATGAAATCCTGGGTGAAAAAACAATTTTTGTTAATGCCGCAGGCTGCATGACCCTGCTGACCGTCTACCCTTTTACCCCTTTTCGCGGTTCATGGATCTATACGGCCATGGCCTCTGCACCTGCCGGAGCCCAGGGCGTGCGCGACGCCCTTGACCTGTTGCTTGCCAAAGGACGTCTCGGTAAGGAAGAAGATTTACAGGTGGTTGTCCTGACTGGTGATGGGTCAGCATACGGCATGGGGCTTTCCTCCACCTCCGGAGCCATGGAGCGGGGCCTTGACTTTATCTATATATGTTACGACAACGAGGGATACGGCAATACCGGCCACCAGTTTTCCGCAGCCACTCCCCATGGTGCCTCCACTGCCACCAGCAGGGGAATGACCGGTTTTCCGGGTTATAAAAAAGATCTTTTCTCCATCTGGGCCGCCCATAACCCCACTTACCTGGCCACGGTTTCCGGGGCAGATCCCCTTGATATGGTCCGCAAAATAAAAAAGGCCAAAGACCTTCGGGGCCCCAGAATGTTCATTGCCCTGGCCCCCTGTCCCACGGGCTGGCATTTTGACGCCTCGCAAACGGTTAAGATCGGCAAATTGGCCGTCCAGACCGGTATCTGGCCCCTCAAAGAGTATGTGAATGGCAAAGTGGAGCACACCAGAATCGTTACAAAGAAACGCCCTGTGGATGAATATCTTAAAATGCAGGGCAGATTTTCCCATCTCTTTGAACCCCGGCGTAATGAAAAAGTGCTTGACGAAATCCAGACCAGGGTTAACGATTACTGGAAAAATGTTGAGGAAGGAGAATGACATCTCTTAAAAAAAGCTACTTCCGCACAGACGGAGACGTACCGCTTCTTTCCGCCACCATTTACGAGTATTTTTCAGAAATAGCAAAACGATTTGCCCATCGACAGGCTGTAGTCGATCTGCCCCGGCAAAGACGATTGACCTATCAGGAGTTTGCCGGCGAGATTGATCAAGTGGCCAAGGGGCTTCTGCAGCTGGGGATAGGCAGGGGGGACAATGTCGGCATCTGGTCTACTAATAACACGGAATGGCTCCTGGTACAGATGGCCTGCGCCCGTATCGGTGCTGTTCTGGTCAATATCAACCCGGCCTACCGGAGCAGAGAACTGGCCTACGCCTTGGACCTTGCCGAGGTAAAGCTTCTTTTTACCATCCCCTCTTTTCGCAAAAGCAACTATGTCTCCATGCTGGTGGAACTGATCCCCCAACTGCGGGAAACCGCAATGTTATCCAATGCGAATTTTCCCAAATTAAAACGTGTGGTTCTCTATGATCCGGCAAAGCCCTCTGACACCATTTGCCCCTACCCCGGTTTTACCCTTTGGCAACAGGTGACGGGCGACACTGCCGGCCAAACAGATCTTGCAGAAATCACAAACAGTCTCACACCACATGATCCGGCCAATATCCAGTTCACTTCCGGCACCACCGGTTCTCCCAAGGCCGTGGTCCTCACCCATCACAACATCCTGAATAATGCTTATTTTTCCGCCCTGGCAATGCATTTCACCGAAAAAGACAGACTGTGCGTACCGGTTCCCTTTTACCACTGTTTCGGCACGGTGCTTGCCGGCCTGCTCTGTTTCAGTAGCGGCGCCTGCCTGGTCATCCCCTGCGAGCATTTCGATGCCCAGCTTGTTCTGCAAAGCATTCAGTCCGAGAGGTGTACCGCCGTGCATGGCGTACCAACCATGTTCATTGCCGAACTCAACCACCCAATGTTTGAAGAGATTGACACCTCCAGCCTGCGCACAGGCATCATGGCCGGTGCTCCCTGCCCGCCGCTTTTAATGAAACGGGTCATGGAGGAAATGCATTGCCGGGAAATCCTCATCGGCTACGGCGAAACCGAGGCCTCACCCCTGACCCACCTGACCAGTCGGGATGACAGCTTTGAACACCGCGTCAACACCGTGGGCCGCAATCTTCCCCATCAGGAGGTAAAGATTGTCGATACCAGCAGCGGCATGGAGGTGGAAGTCGGTCTGGTGGGCGAGATCTGTTTCAGGGGGTATCATATCATGCAGGGCTATTACCGAAACCCCGAGGCCACGACCAAAGCCATTGACAAAGAAGGCTGGCTTCATTCCGGCGATCTGGGCAGCATGGATGAAAACGGCTATGTGTCAATTACCGGCAGATTAAAAAATATGATCATTCGCGGTGGCGAAAACATCTATCCCAGGGAAATTGAAGAATGTCTGTTCAGTCATCCCCGGGTGGCTGAAGTTGCAGTATTCGGTGTTCCGGATGACTACTGGGGTGAAGAAATTGCTGCCTGGATTAAGCTCCATGAGCAAGAGAGCTGCACGGAAGAGGAAATCCGGGATTTCTGCAAAAAGAATCTGGCCCATTTCAAGACGCCGCGCATTATAAAATTCGTCACCGACTTTCCCATGACCGTCACCGGCAAGCTACAGAAATTCAAGATGCGTGAAGAGACAATCAGGGAACTCCGGTCGGAAAAAAGTTGATCGTAAGGCGTTACGGCAGATTTTACGCTTTCTCCATCTTTTTCTGCTGCGCCCCCATGGGCAAAAGGGCTGATAACACAACCGCCAGGGCCGTCATACAGGAAGCGAGATAAAAACTGCCGGAGAAACTGCCGCTTTTTTCCGCCAGGATGCCGGCAAGATAAGGCCCGCTGATCTGTCCCAGGCCAAAGATAAAGGTTATAAAACCAAAGACACTTACCGCCCTGCCTGCCCCGACATAATCACCAACAAGGGCAGCCATGATCGTTGGAATACTCCAGGCAACAATGCCGTAACAGCCGATTGACAGATAAAGTGAAAGCCCGGGGCCATTCAGGGCGACAAGAAAATAAGCCAGGGTCTGGATGGTAAAAACCGTTATTAAGGATGCCTTTCTGCCTACCTTATCGGACAGGATACCGAAAACAGGCCCGGAAAAAAGGCTTAAAAATCCCACCCAGGACCAGAATACACCTGCCGACCCCTGAGAAAAACCCCTTTCCTGCACCATGAAGGTAACAATAAATGTCGCATAAATGACATAGGTGCAGCCAAAGAGGAAATAAAGGGCCGCACAGTGATAGATGAAACGGGGCTTTACCTCTCTGTTTTCCGGCAGATCCATCCTGTCGCCGAAAGATGACGGATCATAGCCCACCGGATGCAGACCGAGGTCCGCCGGGCTGTTGCGCAGCACCAGATAACAGATAAGGGCGCAAGCCATGACGGCAGCACCGAGAATCAGCCAACTCGTGCGCCAACCTGCTGCACTTGCGGCGTTTAACCGGGGAACAAGCCAGCCGGAAATAATAATGGCAAAACCGCTGCCAATAACAACAAAACCTAAGGCCTTACCTCGTTTACGGCTGGTAAACCAGGCCGGGACAAGGCCCATGATGGGCACATTGGACATGGCGCTTGCCATGCCGGTCAAGGTATACAGCACCATAATAAGAGCGAGGTTTTCCGTAATGCTGATGCAGGCCATGGACAACCCGGCCAGCAGCAAGGCGGCACCGATCAGGTTCCTCGGGCCGAAACGCTTTGAGAGCCTGCCGCATATCAGCACCGCCGACAGATAGCCGATAAAATTCAAAGTACTGATCAGACCCATCTGAGAATAGGAAAGCCCCATGGCCTCGCCCATGGCAGGCAACAGCATTCCCAGGGCAAAACGACCAAAGCCGATTCCGGCAAAGACGCAAAGGGTCCCCGCCGCCACCACATACCAGCCGTAATGAATGGAAGAACGGTATTTTTTCATTATATATCACAAAAACAAGTCAAAACAGTGTCGATCGGGAGGTTGACGAGCGAATAAAAAAAAAACTGACATTACTCATTTTTATGGTAAAAACCAAGCTGCAATAAAAAGAGATACAAATGGCCCCAATCATGCATAAAAACAGGAGCATATTCTTTACAGGCCAGCTTTGATTTATCGTAACTATTCAGCTGCACTTCATATGCACGCGATCAGGCTTTCTTACATAGCACCAGTATGCTGCGCCAGCCTGCTGCGCCAGCCTGCTGGAGTTTATGCCCCTTGAGGGTGCGCATCTAAAGCACATCTGAACAGTTAAAGTCTGGAGTAAAGGGTAATTTTCAGCCTATGCTGAATGGTTACGATTTATCTTGACAAGCAGGGAAAAGTCATACTAAGTATATGATGCAAAACAGGAATAGTTCCTGATTTGTATCTCTTTGCATAAAGAGGCCCGCTGATGGATCCGGACAAAAGACATAGCACCCTTTTCACCCTGCTGAAAGCATATTTTCGCTATGCCGTTTCCGGCCTTTCTGATTGTGTTTTCCTGAAACATACTGCAGGCAGGATCTGCCCCCTGACAAAAGCCTGCGAAAAAAACAAAAATTTTTTATTAAACAGCATCACCTGTTCTCAGCGTGAAGTTGATAGACAATGTCGTAAAGGTTGAAGTCATTTTTTAACAATGAAAAAAGGAGAGTCTAAATGAAAAAGTTGAAAATGCTGTTCATGCTGGTCCTCGTCGGCCTGCTTGCCGGCTGTGTCGGAAAAACAGTTGTCGATGATACGCCGTTTGACGCGGTAAATCTTTCCGGCAAAGGCTATACCCAGAAAGTTGATAATTTTCTGGTTCTGCACGATGCATCTTCATCCATGCTGGATGATTACCAGGGAGTTCAGAAAAGTGTACGGGCTAAAAATGTCGCCCTCAACATGAATGAAACCATTCCGGCGCTGCCCATGCAGTCCGGCTTACGCATTATCGGACCCGAGCAGGATTCTAATGTTGTGGAAACGGCTCTTATCTACGGCATGACAGCTTATGAGGCCGCCGGACTTGAAGGCGCGGTTAACAGCATCAAGACGGCCGGAAACACCCCAATTTCCCAGCCTCTCACCGCAGCTATTGATGACCTGAAGGATGTCAAAGGCCCTATAGCCGTTATCGTTATCAGCGACGGCATTAACACCAGCGAAAAATCTCCCGTGGCTGCAGCAGAAAACCTGAAAAACGCCTATGGCGACAGAATCTGCATCTACACAATTCTCATCGGTGATGATGCTGAAGGCAAAAAAACTCTGGAAGACATTGCCAACGCAAGCAAGTGCGGCTTTGCCACCACAGAGGATGCAGTTGCCACCGGCCAGGGAATGGCTGGTTTTGTAGAAAACGTCTTCCTGAAAAAAGCCGTTGTCAAGGCTGCACCAGTTCCGGCACCTCTTCAGTACGAAACAATCACCATGGACCTGATGGTGGAGTTTGATTTTGACAAGAACAATATCCTTCCGCGCGAAGCAGACAAACTTGATGAATTTGCCGCCTTCATGAATAAATACCCCGAAACAACGGCGGTTCTTGAAGGACATACGGACAGTCGCGGTTCGGATGAATATAATATAAAACTTTCTCAGAAAAGAGCGGAAAGCACCAAAAAATATCTTGTTGAAAAAATCAACATTGCCCCGTCCCGCTTGACCACGGAAGGATTCGGAGAAACTCGTCCTGTCGCTTCAAACAAAACCGATAAGGGACGCCAGGAAAACCGTCGTGTTGTGGCAGTTATTTCAACCAATGTTCAAAAATAGTCAGAAATCTTTTTGACATTTTTACCCAAGGCATTACTGTCGCTTACGACAGTAATGCCTTTTCTGGTTAAGGAGTCATGATGGAACTTGGAAAAGAGCTTGCTGTACTGGAAAACATGTTCAACATTATTGTTGAGTTTCTGGTCACGTACAGTTTCCAGATTCTCGGCGCCTTCATCATTCTCATTGTCGGCTACAAAATTGCCGGCTGGGTGTCCGGTCTTGTGCTCCGGGTCTGCGAGAAGCATGACCTTGATATCACCCTTTCCAAGTTCTTTTGCAATGTCACCAAAATACTTATCCTCACCTTTGTCGTCATCATTGCCATCGGCAAATTCGGTATTTCCATCGCCCCCTTCATTGCCGCTCTCGGCGCCGTGGCCTTTGGTACCAGCTTCGCCCTGCAGGGTCCCCTGTCAAATTACGGTGCCGGACTGACCATTATCCTCAGCCGCCCTTTTGTGGTAGGCAACACCATTACTGTAAAAGGGGTAAGCGGTGTGGTTGATGAAATCCGCCTGGCAGCAACTATTCTTTCCACAGAAGACGGAGAGGAAATCACCATCCCCAACAAGCATATTGTCGGCGAAATAACACACAACTCCTTTGCCAACAGGATCGTCGAGGCCTCGGTGGGCATTGACTACAGTGACGATCCGCTCAAGGCAATCACCCTGATCAAACAGGCCCTGGCCCAGAGAGACGATGTTGCCCTGGAACCCTTTCCGCAGATAGGCATCGAAGAATTTGCCGACTCGGCAATTTCCATTGGTATCCGTTACTGGGTTCCGACAAAGCAGTATTTTCAAATCATGTATCAGGTGAACCTGGCAATCCACCAGGCCCTTAAAGAAGGCGGCATAACCATCCCATTTCCCCAGCGCGACGTACATTTGTATTCAGCTTCTGCTGAAAAATAATGCGCAGGGAGCGGCTCAGTTTTCCGGAAGTGCGGGATTAAATCGTAATATCTACTTGTGCTTCACAACACCGCTTACGTTGACGCAATCCTTGCAGTATTGCTGGTTGGAAGAGGGGCTCTGGCACTTGGGACAGTAATTCTTGCCGCAGCCGTGACACTTGGTGAGTGTGGATGAATCAACTTTTTTCCCGCAGATTTCACAACTCGCTTTCTCTGTTGTCATAAGGCACCTATCTTAATTGGTTGATTGAATTCTATTCTAGCACAAATCCACACCTATGCAGAATTAAGATTTTTAAATAACTGCAAAAAAGCGGGTATGTCTCTTATTCTCTACAATGTTTCAATGTACGCTTTTTTGCCCTATCCAGGGAGAGTCTCAAGTAACCGACTGCCTATCA
>DAOUUW010000062.1 GCA_030667965.1 Deltaproteobacteria bacterium | reverse complement strand
CGTCATTCCGGCATGTAGTTAGCCGGAGGTAAGCGAGCCTGCGAGACTCCGATCCAGAAAGCTGCTTAATTCCTATAGATCGGAGTCTACGCTTACCTCAGGCTAACAGCATGCCGGAATGACGAAGTGCAGTGTCCAATTATGAGTTGATTTCCCGCTACTACAGGCTTTCCGGCTAACTGTATGATTAAATTTTACGAGGTCTGAAATATGAAATAGAAAATTTAAATTCGGTACGGTCGGTATTTTACCCTTGCCATATGACATATTGATGGCGTAGAACATATACAATATTTGTTATAAATTCTAATTTTCACTTTTGGTAAAAGTTCCTGTTCTTTTGTGCGTTATCCCTAATAATTTGAGGAGGTGAACCCCAGCATATATTTCACCTACTATAAACAATAAACAATGCAACATTGCATACTTTGCTGCCAGCTTGATATAAGATTAAAGCACAAAATCATTGTCTCAATTGTAAAATTCTTTCTACCTCTTTTCATAAAGGTCGTTAAATGCTTTTTGGAACCTATACATTTAATTGCACGTTTGAGAGTCAGGCCTTTTTGCCACAGTTTAAGGGGTCAACCCTGCGTGGTGCCCTTGGACATTCTCTAAAGCGCATAGCCTGCGCCCTCAGGCGTCAAGACTGCAGCACATGTCTCCTATCAGATTCTTGCGCCTACGCGTCTTTGTTTGAAATCAAAAAAAATATATTATCGGAAACCAACACGCCGCGAACAGCCCACCGCCCCCATCCGTACGTCATTAATCCTCCATCCGAATCGAAACGTGTTTACGAACCGGGAGACCCTTTCTCTTTTCAGATAATTCTCTTCGGAAAAACAAACGAATATCTACCCCATCTTCTTTATGCGGTGCAGGAAATGGGGCGGTCAGGTCTTGGAAGTCAAAAAAAGACAGACGGAGTTTTCATGGTTGAGAATGTACAACAGGCTGGCAGCACTATTTTCTCCGGTGAAAAACTCGAGGCAAAACGGCCATTAGAAAAGCTCTGTCTTGATATTTTTCCCAAGGTCGAAAACGATAAAATTGCACTTTCTTTCAAAACTCCATTGCGTCTCAAATACCACAATCAGCTACAGGATTCTCTACCTTTTCACATCATCATCAGAACGGCGCTGAGACGTTATTCCAGTTTAGAATCCGCGTATGGAGAAAAAGAGATTGAACTTGATTACAGAGGCATTTTTAACCTCGCTGAAAAAGTGGAGACCATCGCTTCATCCTGCCAATGGCATGATATAGAAAGATACAGCAACAGACAGAAACGTTCCATGTTGTTTGGTGGTGTTCTTGGTAATATAACCTATCAAGGTGAAGGGCTCGCTCAGTTTATACCCCTGCTAAAATATTGTGAAGTCACTCATCTCGGGAAGCAGACTTCATTCGGTCTTGGACAGATCGAAGTTAAGGGGCAATAAGGGAGTGAAAAACATTCTCTTTGCTGTCTGCGGCCTCGCTCCCCAGGTAATAACGGAGACATTATATGCCCTTTTCCATGAGGGCAAACAAGCCCATGCTGTTCATGTCATAGCTACGAGACAGGGGAAAGACAGGCTTCTTTCCGGGCTTTTTGATCCTGGTTCCAAAAGGCTTGAAAGTCTTTTGGCTGATTTTGGTCTCTCCAGGACGGATATTGACTTTAGTCCTCGTAATATTCATTCATTAAAGAATTCATCAGGGGTGGAAATTGATGATATTGTCACACCCGATGATAATGAAATTCTTCTTCAAACCTGCCTTGACCTTGCTTTTCACTTCACGATAAACCCTGATACCGCCGTTTGGTTCCTTGTTGCCGGTGGCAGAAAAACCATGACCTCCTGTCTGACTCTCGCGGCCCAACTCTATGGACGGCGACAGGATCGCCTCTTCCATGTTCTGGTTTCCCCTGAATTTGAAAACTGCCGAGATTTTTGGTTTCCCCCGAAAAAGTCGTAGACAATCACTCTTTTTGATGAAAAAGGTCAGCCTTTCCTTAAAGAGACACGCTACGCAGAGATTCAGTTGATAAATATCCCGTTTGTCTCGGTTCGAAATATGTTGACTGCGGAATTGCTCGATCAGCCCCGTCAGCCTGCCGAACTTATGCAATCTCTCATTCGTGATACTCCCAGGATGCTCACAGTCAATCTTTCTGAAGGCAAAATTTCCTACAATGGAATGGAGCTTGATATGCATCCGGCCCGCCTGGCGCTCTACGCCTTTTTTGCTGAGCAGAAGAAGAAATGTCCAATCAAAACTTCCTGTGCAGGATGTTACGACTGTTTTCTGGATACGGCATCTATTATTGAAAGTCCCGAGGTGTCCGCCATGTATGGCCGTATTCCTGGAGGACGTTTGCTGGAGGAAATGAGTGATACGGGAATAAGCTCGCTTTCCAAAGAAAATTTCAATTCCTACAAATCTAAAATCCGCAGGGATATCCTCCTTGCTTTTGGTCAGGCTAATGTTGCTGAGTTAGAAATTTCCTCCCACGGAGAAAGACCGGAAACCAGGTATGGTATCCGTCTTGATCGCAGACAGATAAGGTTGGAGTGGTAGATATGGCAAAGAAGTTTCTTTCTTTTCTGGGTACAAATAATTACGTGGCTTGCACGTATTACTATGAAAATCAAGAAGTTCGTAACATTCGTTTTGTGCAGGAGGCTTTGGTGCATCTTTATTGTGCACAGTGGGCACAAGAAGATAAAATCTTAATTTTCGTTACACCAGAAGCCAATAAGAAAAATTGGGGAAATAACGGCCACGGCACTGATCATATCGAAGGTCTGGGTCACCGGTTGCACCAATTGAATTTGCATTGCCCGATACAACAGATTCCTATACCTGATGGGAAAAGCGAAAAAGAAATCTGGGATATTTTTAATATTATGTGTCAACAGCTTGATTCAAATGATGAAATAATCCTTGATATCACACATGCCCTTCGGTCACTTCCCGTGCTGGCTATGGTTGTTCTTCAGTATATGCGTGTACTTAAAAACATAACTTTAAATGGCATTTTCTATGGGGCTTTCGAAGTTCTGGGTTTTGCCCAGAAGGTAAAGGAGATGCCATTAGAAGAAAGACGTGCACCAGTTTTTGATCTCACGGCCTTTGCCCGTCTTGCTGACTGGTCAGTTGCTGTTGATCGTTTCTTGGCTGCAGGGGATGCTGGCCCAATAAATGAGCTTGTTAAGCTGGAAGCTATTCCGGTTATAAAGTCAGGCCCGTCCCATAATCTTCGCAAAAAAGAAGCTATGATCGTTAAGAATCTTGCCAAGCGCCTGCTTGATTTTACGAATGCAATGTCAACATGTCGCGGGCGGTCTATCTCTGAATGTGCCAATAGTCTCTATAGAGCACTTGATGAGTGCCAGGAAGCTGATCTTGTGCCGCCGCTTGTTCCTCTTCTTGAAAAAATCAGGGAGAGGACCACCGGGTTCAGTGGATCCGATGAGATCAGGGATGGAATAAGAGCTGCCGGATGGTGTCTTGACCATAATCTTGTACAGCAGGCTTATACAATTTTGCATGAGACAGGGATTTCCTTTTTTCTGCTTAAAGCTGAAGAGGCATCGAACGGAATCCATCCTCTTAATGTGAAAAAACGAAATATGGTTACAGGTGCCGCGTCTCTGCTGGCTCAAAAAAAAGATTCTTCCGAGGGATGCTTCCCTGATGATTACGAAAAATTATGGCAGAAATTATGGAAAATTATTGGGGAAAACGATGAAAATTTTCGAACAATGAGCCTTCTTGAGCAACATAGAAATGATCTTAATTACGCCGGAATGAATGATGGTCCGATTCGGGCTGACAAATTTGAAGAGCCAGTCAGGCAAGCAATTGCATGGTTTGAAAAGACAGTTAACAGGTAGCGGGCCAAGGGGCATCACGGGGGAAAAATTATGTTTGGAACAGATGCAGGGACAATGGTGTTTGTTGAAGTAAAAAAAGAGTTCCCCTGAAGGGGTTAGGGGACTATATCGTTAGGATTTTGGCAGGTAATAAGATTATCTATGGTTGAAAAATGTTGGTCATAGGTGAAAATTGCACAACCATGCTGCAGTGCAGTGGCCGCAATCCAGAGATCGTTGGTCGGAATAGGCCGGCCGTCCTGCCGTAGCTGCCGAAAAACGCGGGCATAATATTCAGGAGTTTCATCATCAATCATAAACAGCGAAACACGAGGAGAATTGAGAAATTGATCAAGTTCCTGTCGGTTACGTGCCTCTTTGGCACCACAGACGAACCCGGCCAGCAGCTCGCCAAGAACGACTGTGCTCAAGCCGATAATTTCAGCCATGCGGATAATCTCAATCGCCTCCTCCCTGCCATTTTTGAAGGCAGCATAAGCATTGGTGTCGAGAAGTATTTTTTTCACTTCCAAAGCTCCTCATCAACTGTTTCAAACTCACTGATTGTTGCCATAAATTCATTACTTTCTGCATCGCTCCACGTTCCGGCCAATCGGTCGAGATCGTGGTGTCGAACCCGGCGGCTTTGGCCGACCCCGATTCCTTTATGGATACAATTGAGAATAAGAGCGTTAACGCTTATTCCAAGGCGACTGGCTTTATCTTTAAGTGCCTGGTTTACATTGTCATCTATTCCTCTCAAACTAAAATTTGCCATGATTTCACTCCATTTTTTAAATGATATCATTTGTATGATATCAGGCAAAATTGGTTTAAGCAATAATAAGTGTCAATGGATTGCAATGTTGCATGAGTTGAAGAAAAAACATTTTTCTCGGTAGATTCTATACACGATATATTTGACAGAACTGCGATTATTTCAAGGAGAATACAATGGATGAAACGATATTAAAAATGGCTATGGCGGCACTGCTCCATGATATCGGTAAATTTAGCGAAGGAGGCATGGAACTGACACCCGGTTTCATTGACAATAACCAGCAGCTTTATCAGCCAACCAGCCGGGATGGATACTCTACCCATCGTCACGCACTCTACACCGCAGCCTTTATAGAAAATTTTGCTGATAAGCTGCCCTCGGTCTTTAATCAACCTAAATGGGGCGAGGGTGATATATTTATCAATATTGCAGCCTGTCATCATAAACCGGAGTCCCCAATGCAGCAATGTATTACCCAGGCAGACTGGCTCAGTTCCGGTCTGGACAGGGACTCATTCCATGACAACAATCCCATCCCCTTTACTCAATATCGCTCAACCAGAATGGTTTCCGTTTTAGAGGCCCTGTCACCGGATGATAAAAAGCAGAAAAAGTATGAGTCAAGTACCTCCTATGAAACTCATTATCGGCTTGAGACCCTCTCCGCAGCGGACATTTTCCCCGAGCAAAAGAGGAAAATAAGTAAAGAAAATGCCAAGGATGAATATCAGCAACTTTTTGATCGCTTCATAGGTGATCTTGGCAACTTGCCCCACCGTGCCGGCAGTCCTGCTCTTTGGGCAGAACATTTTGACAGCCTGTTTTCCGTCTATTGTTCTCAGATTCCTGCTGCCCGGGTCGGTAATGTCGTCCCTGATGTCTCTCTTTATGATCATTGTCGGACAACAGCATCTCTTGCCGTGCCTTTATATGTCTACCACAAGGAAACCAATAGTCTAAACGAGGGTGATATTAATAATAATGAAATAGAAAAATTCCTGCTTGTTTCCGGGGATTTTTACGGCATCCAGGATTTTATATTTGCAGCAGGCGGTGAGCAGCAAAGATTGCGGGCCAAACTGCTGCGTGGACGCTCCTTTGCTGTATCTCTATTCAGCGAATTAGCGGCAGATGCGATCTGCACAAGACTTGGTTTACCCTTCACCGCAGTCTTTTTAAACGCGGCCGGAAAGTTTCATCTCATTGCAGCTAATATCCCAAATGCCAGGGAGCAGATCAGGGCTGAGGCTGAAAAAATTAATAACTGGCTCTTTGATATATCCTATGGGCAGGCAAGTCTTGGGGTCAGCATAACCGCAGCCTCACCCTCCCAGTTTAGTAAAGGTGGATTCGCAGAACTTTGGGACAATCATCTCAGGAATATGGAGAGGCAAAAATATAATCGATTAGGTTTTGCGCAGTATGGAGTAATCAGTAATTTCCTCTCTCAATTTAATAATGACCTGGAAAAGAAAATCTGTCCCTTCTGTGGAAAACGACCGGCAGTAATTGAGGCAAAAGAGGATTACTGGATTGACAAAAAAGGTGCGGCCTGTGCCGTCTGCCGGGACCATATTATGCTTGGGGCTAATCTTGTCAAGGGACGGAAAATTGCAATTTTTTCAGGAAAGGTTCATGCAGCAAAGGATTCATGTCTGCTCAAGCCATTCTTTGACCGATATCAGGTCAAGTTTTATGAAGATATTGCCCCCATTGATGACGGTCCTCTCATAAAATTCTGGCAGCTTGGTGTTAACTTGGACGGTAGTCTGCCCACCAAAGGCACCCTGCGACTGATCAACGGTTATGTCCCGACCTATTGTGAAAGAGACCGGGGAAACCAGGCGCTGGAACGAATCATTGCGGCTGAAGATAACGGAGCTGACCTTGGAAGTATGATTGCCCGTGGGAATATGCCGAAAACATTCAACTCGCTTGCCGCAATGGCTGTAACTGATCGGCGCGGCACCGAGGCGTTGGGGGTACTCAAAGCCGATGTGGACAATCTGGGACTTCTCATGTCCTGCGGCATGTCCCAGAAACGATTTACCCTCTCACGGATGGCCACCCTGTCCCGGCGACTGGATCAATTTTTCACTCTCTATCTGCCGTATCTTCTGGGGTCAAATCCTGAGTTTCAAGATGTTTATACGGTATTTGCCGGAGGAGACGATCTCTTTTTGATTGGCCCATGGAACCGGATGGCCAATCTCGCAGCAACTCTGCGTAGTGAATGGGGCCGTTATGTGAGCGGCAATGACCAGGAAGGCCATCTCACCTTTTCCGCTGGTATATCTCTGCATAAGACTCATGTGCCGGTGGACAAAATGGCCCAGACTGCAGAGGAGGCATTGGAACAGGCCAAGGATAATGACCGCAATAGTATCACAATGTTTGGCGAGACGGTTAAATGGCCAGATTTTACTGCTCTGCACGGAAAAAAAGAAACCATGGCTGCCTGGATAAATGATGAATACATCTCTAATGTGATGCTTTATCGCTTCAATAACTTTATCGCCATGGCAGGTAAGGAGAAGCAGATAACCGCAGGAAAACAGTCCGTTGATCTCAGGGACATGGAATGCCTGAAATGGCCGGCATTATTCCGTTACACTCTGGAGAGAAATATAAAAAAGAAGGGGAAAGAGAGAGAAAAGGCCATGCAGGAGGTGGCAGTAATGAAAAACTGGCTGGAAGAATATGGCTCGGCGCTGAAAATTGCCCTTTGGAGTCAACTATATGAGCAACGTTAAAGGAGAATAGTTATGGCAGCAATACAATTGTGGAAGAATAAGGAGAAAAGAGAACTTGATCCACTACTTTTCTCAACCATTGCAGATCAGAAGGCTAAAGATATTGGCCAGGAAGATCCCAGGAAAAATAAAGGAACCCAACTCAGACGTTTTTTTGATGAAGTTTTACGTCTCAACAGCCAGGCCCAGCGACCCGAGTCTCAATGGGATTTGATTTTACCTCAACTCCATATGATGATTGCCAAAACGGCATACGCCAAGGGTAGAAACCTTGTCACAGACTCTTTTGTCAACCTTATGAAGGATTCAATTCATCAGGTGCAGGACAAGGATGACCTCAAGGTCTTTACCAACTTTTTAGAATCATTCATGGGTTTTTATAAAGTTTATAAACCAAATTAATTGGAGAACAACGAATGAAATTAAATAAAATCATTCCTCTAAGGGGAATAATTACCTTACATAGTGGACTCCATATTGGCGCTGGAGATACGGAAATGCATATTGGCGGCACAGATAATCCTGTGGTTATCCATCCTCATACCCGTGATCCCTATATTCCAGGTTCATCAATCAAGGGGAAAGTTCGCTCCCTGCTTGAAATGCGCAGCGGTCTCATGTCAAAAACAGACGGCAAACCTCTTGGGGCAAAAATACTGCAAACCTTAAACGGCAAAGAAGAGAAAACAGCCCTCATAATTCTGCAAATATTTGGAACCAGCGGTGCAGATGGAGAAGAGGCCAAGAGAGTTGGACCTGCCAGGGCATCATTTTCTGATTGTTCATTAAGCCATGAAAGCCGGATTCTTGCTATGGAGAATAATTGGCCATACACCGAGGTTAAATCGGAAAACTCCATTAATAGAATTCAGGGGACGGCTGAGAATCCAAGATTCACCGAGAGAGTGGTATCCGGACTCTCCTTTGATTTTTCCATCAACCTCAAGCAGATGGAGGATGATCCCGACCTCATCCCGCCCCTCCTTGAAGGATTAAAGCTCCTGGAGCATGATGCCCTTGGCGGGAGCGGCAGTCGCGGTTATGGCCGGGTGAAATTCAGCTTTAATGACGTCGAGTTGCAAAAACAATTTGACAATATCCTGTAAAGGAGCAATCGTGAAAATCTATGCCATAACCATTAAACCGGAATCTTCTTTTGGCACACCTCTCAAGGGAGACACCATCTTTGGTCATTTCTGTTGGCAGGTTGCCCATGACTCTGCTTTGCTCAATGGTGGTCTCGATACCTGGATTGACAGGTATCCTGAGCAGCCTTTTGCCGTCTTTTCTTCAGCTTGGCCGCAACTTATTGATTCCAAGGGTAATGCTTCATTCTGTCTGCCTCGTCCCACCATGCCTGTGTCGCGCCCAGCAGATTTGAATAGAAAGCAACAGGTTGAAAGGCGTAAAAAAGATAAGAAGAAAAAATGGCTGCTGGTACAACAAGATAAGTTGAACAATCTTATCTCCTGCCCTAATATCGATGATAAAGAGCTGTTCATCAGGCATCGGGACACCCTTGGTAAAGATGAGCAGCATTCGATAAAATTTCTCCATAAATCACAGCAAAAACCTATTCTTTTCGCTCAGCAGGCCCATAATTCAATTAACCGGCTCACCATGACGACCGGCAAAGGTTTTGATCCATTCAACATGGAAAATTTCCATTATCTGCCTGGACTGGAGCTGGTTATTTTTGCGGCGCTGGAGGAAGAGGCCCTGCAAGTTAAAGAACTTGAGGTCGGTCTTGAACGGATTGGTAAATTCGGTTTTGGCAGGGATGCTTCAATTGGTCTTGGTCGTTTTTCTCTTGGTGAAATAGAAGAAATGCAATGGCCAAGAATAGCAGCAGGACAAGGCTGTTATGTTCTTGCCCCTTTTGTGCCGGAAGAAGATCGTTATACAGAACAGTTCGCGCTTCCCTTTACTCGTTTCGGTCGTCATGGAGATCGGCTTGTCCTGTCAGAGAATCCATTTAAAAATCCCGTAGTCATGGCTGATGAGGGGGCAGTTTTTTTCCCAATGCCCGGTAAAGAGCCGGATAAGCCATATATTGGCCAAGCTGTTGCGGGGCTGTCATTGGTAGAAAAACGGACTGTGGCCCAGGGGTATGCCCTGTATCTGCCCATTGAAAGGAGGACGGCATGAATACGACCACCTATTTTTTTCTGACCCTGAGCGCACCGCTCCATATTGGTTGCGGCGAGGTCTATGAGCCCATGGGATTTGTTGTCGATCCTGATGCCCTCGAATTGGTAAGTTTTAATCCAGCGGATTTTCTGGCCAATCTCTCTAGTGATGAGCTTGCCCAATACTCCGCAATCTGTCGCCGCGGAACAGTTGATTCTATCCAGGATCTTTATAAATTCATGCGGCAGCATTGGGAACACGCTCAAGGCGTCCGAATTGGCATTTCAAAGAATTTTTCTGATCATTATGCTGAGGTATTAGACAAACCCAAACAAAGATTTAGCAGGGAAATGAATCAGTTTGAGATCAGTCGAACTTCCTATAGCCCTATTGAAAATACACCGGTTATTCCAGGTTCATCCATTAAAGGTGCAATCAGAACGGCAGTATTGAACAACCGAAACAAAGGAGCAAGCCTTAAACAATTTAGAGGAAGGAGAGCAAGCCAGGAGTTGCAAGAGCATCTTCTGCAATACTCCTTAAAAAACATTGCCACCGATCCCTTTCGGCTGGTCAAGATCTCAGACTTTATGCCGGTTGGCGAAGTAATGCGTAGTATTATTTACGTTGTTGATGTCAAGAAAAAACCTTCAGATAAAGAGCCTGCCGCCGTATATCAGATGCTTGAAATAATAGAACCTGGTGCCAGATTTTTTGGCAGTATTACCGTATTGCCTGCCCCACGGGATATACGTAAACCGGTAAGCCTTGAAGAGATATCAACTTCGCTTAAGCAATTCTACGGCTTTGAGAAAAAACGAGAAGACCAGGAACTAGAAGGAATCAATATTAAATCAGTTGATTTTGCGGGAGGCGATAATGATCTTCCCCTCCGCCTCGGCCGGCATTCCGGCGCAGAATGTGTAACGATAAATGGACATCGCAATATTAAAATAATGCAAGGGCCTGGAAACCCTCCTAAGTTTAAAAAACATGCCACTACAATCTGGTTGGCCGCAGACCAGAGAAAAATGAATAATAATAGTGGATTACGTCCCATGGGCTGGACAGAATTAAGCCCTTTAAATAAAAACCAAATTGCTGAAATAAATAAACACCGGGAAGAGCAATTAAAAAAACAAAAAGAGCAGCGCAAAGAAGAGATGGAAATACTGGTCCGCCAGGAGACCGAGCGGAAAATCCAGGCCAGAGAAGCAGAAGAGCTTAGAATAAGACAGGAAATTGAAGAGGCCGAAAGGCATGCCAATGTGGCAGAAAAAGAGAACAATTGGCAAAATATGAGCGAGGAAGAAAAGGATCTTGCCATAATTTGCGGTGATGAGATAGCCAAATTACAGGCCCAGGATATTGACCTGTTACAAACTGTCTGGCCCAAGATCACTGGCGCAGCCCCTGAGCATCAAAAGGCCATGGCACAGGCCTTTAAAGCCTTATGGAAAAGTGAAGGGAAGTGGAATGTCAAAAAAAAGCAGAAAAAGCAGTATGAAAAAGTAAACAAAGTTAAGGCTATTTTGGGTGAAGCATGAGCCTATCTCCTGCCCTCATCCTCCTCTTCAACCACACCTTGACCAATGCGCAGGAAAATGACGCCCGAGAGTCTTTAGGGGTTAGTAAAATAATTACTCCACCAGCGGACATCCAGCAACTCTGGTCGCAGGTGCCGCCGGATACCGATGATCTGGCTGGCCACCTTGCACCTCTTTTTGTCTGGCTTAACTCGGTGGCCCGAACCGGAGATTTTGTTCTTGTTCAGGGGGAGTTTGGGGCAAGTTGTCTGGCGGTTAAAGAATCTTTCCGTCTGGGGCTGATTCCCGTGTATTCCACCACTCGACGGGAGGCATTTGAAGAGCATCTCCCCGGAGGAAGGGTGGAGATTCGCCATGTCTTTTCCCATGTCCGCTTCAGGAGGTACGAACCATGAACCAGCCTGTTATTGTTCACGTCTGCCTTATTTCCGGCCAGCCGATTCCGAATTTTCTACCCCTTCTTCTGGAAAAACCTCAAAATACTATATTTATCGTCTCGCCGGAAATGCGTATCCAGGCTGAACGGCTTGAAAAGGTGGTGCGGTCACATAATATTGAGGTCGAAATTTGCCCCATCGAGTCTGCTTTTGATTATGACGAAGTACTTGCGTTTTGCGAACACCTCCTTGCCTCAGGTGGGAATAGGCATATCTCCCTTAATGTAACAGGCGGAACCAAAATAGCTGCATTGGCGGCTTACCAGGCCTTCTTTTTTGCAGGCAATAATAGGATTTTTTATTGTGATACAGAACATGATCGTCTTTTACAGATGTCGCCGGAAAGCAGTGAAAGAAAATTAAGTACGAATCTTATCACGGTACGTGATTATCTTTCCTGCTATGGTTTGCCGCAGATTGGCGGCGGCACTCCACCGACAGGATCTTCAAAGCGTCAACCACATCTTTCGGCGCTTGCCACTCTTCTGGTCCAGAATGAAAATCTGCTTTCTCGCCTAAACAGCGCTATTGAATCATGCGGTAATAAACAGTATGCGAATATTTCCATGAATTTACTGGGTGAAGGGGCAGAAAAGCTTGCTGTAATATTTGAGCAATGCGGTGTTGCGAAAAGAACAGGGGGGAACAATCTCAATATATCGTCCAAAGAATCTCTTTTTTTCTGCAAGGGCGGATGGCTTGAGGAGTTTGTCTATTGGACGATCAAGAAGTCTGCGGCAAACGATATTGATCTTTCCATGAACGTCAAGGTCGCCTGGGATGAGACAGGTAAAGAAACCACGGAAAATGAGTTTGACGTGCTTTTTACCCACAGGAATCGTCTTCATCTGATTTCCTGCAAAGCAAGCAATCCGGAGCGACAGACTGCTTCGGGCACCCGTGCTACTGAGGCCCTTAATGAGCTTGATTCGCTTATTGACCGTGCAGGTGGTTTGTTCGGCAGGCCCATGATGGTTTCCGCCCGGTGTCTTTCTGAGTTTGACCGCAGTCGGGCTGCGAAAATGGGAATCCATCTGGTGGACGGGCAGGAGGTGCTTCGGCTCGATTCACATCTTAGCTTCTGATTCAATTATTCTTAGCCTTTTGATATTTTGTATGTTCAGGCAAGAAATGCATGTTTATATATTGGGCCTGCAACGTTGCAAAACTGGTTTTTTATCTCTTCTCCTGTTTTTGTGAAAGAAAAACAGCATGGAGGAAAGGTTACATGAATATTTACATAAACACGCAAGGGGCACGAGTTGTTCGGGAAGGGCGGCATCTTCTGGTCAAAAAGGGGGAAGATACCTATCACACTCTTTTTGTAGAAAAAATTAAACAACTGATGTTGTTTGGTCATGTTGAGCTGACACCTGCCGCTCGTAGTCTTTTGTTGTACCATAATGTCGATACTATATTTTTCAGAAAAGACGGACGTTATCTTGGCCGCTTTGCCACACCTGATTCTAAAAATGTCATGCTTCGTAAGCGCCAGTTTTGTCTGTTGGATGATAATGATTTTGGAGTTCGTTTCTGCAGGGCTGTGGTCCATGGAAAACTGTCGAATATGATCACTCTTCTTATGCGTATAAGCCGAACCAAGAAACGAAAAGAACCGGTGCATAATGCAAAAGAAATCCGCTCCCTGCTGCCGAAAATAGCTGATGTAGATAATATAGCCTCTTTACGCGGCTATGAGGGGAAGGGAAGTGCACTTTATTTCGGTGCTTTTCAATGGGGACTGCTCGATCCAATGCAGTTTGCCCGTCGTGTAAGGCGACCGCCAACAGATCCGGTTAATGCAGTACTTTCGCTGCTCTATACCTTCCTTTTTAATAGGGTTTATGCGGCAATCCGTACTGTGAATCTAGATCCCCATCCCGCCTTTCTCCATGTTCCTGATTATGGCAGGTTTTCACTTGTCATGGATCTTATGGAAGAGTTCAGGGTTATTGTTGTTGATACCCTTACCTTTTCGCTCTTCAATCTGAAAATTCTCCAGCAGGATGATTTTATACTGGAAGTGGCAAAACCCATTAAAAAGGAAGTGAAAGAAAATAATGTCCCTGATGTAACTCTTGATCCGTATGGACTCATGACCAACCTTGACAGTGGTGAGCTGTTTGATGCACCACCACAAAGAATGGACGATAATTTTGAGCAGGCCGATATGGAAGACAATCGCGGTAAATTGCCGGTAAAGCTGAAACCAGAAGCCTTTACCAGGGTTATAGAAAATTTTGAACGAAAAATGACAACGGAATTCCATTATTTGCCGGCAAACAGGAAGATTTCCTACAATGATGCTTTGGTTGCCCAGGCCGGCATGTACCGGAAACTCGTTGAAGGGGCAATACAGGAATACCAACCGCTTTCATTAAAATGAACACTGTCGTCACATACGATATCGTTGCCAATAGGAGAAGGGCCAGGTTTCATAAATTTTTAAAGGAACTTGGTATCCGTTCCCAACGTTCTGTTTTTGAATGCAGACTGGATGATCGGGAGATTCGGCAGATCAGACAGTATTGCCGGGATAATCTCGATTTATCTGAGGATTCTGTTCGTATCTATCGGGTCTGTTCCCGTTGCATGGGAAAAGCGGTACTACAGGGATGCGGTGTTACGTTTTCACAGCTTGACTGGTGTATTTTATGAAAATGCTAGCGGTTTATGATATTGCAAACCCTCGCCGACTTTATCGTGTTGCAAAAATACTTAAAGATTACGGGATACGGGTGCAGTATTCGAAATTTGAAATCGATCCTGCCGGAGAAGCCGGATTTGATGTTCTGCAGAAGCGTATAAGTGAAGTTATTGAGGAGGCTGAAGATGGTGTTAAATATATACCATTATGCCGAATGTGCAGCAGTCGTACTGAAATAATTGGATGCGGCAGTTTTGTTGACCCTGATGAGGAGTTTTATGTATTATAGGATATTTGGTTTGAGAAAATGACAGGTGCAGACCTCTATTTGAGTTTGCTGTTTTTCGCTAATGTCTTTAATTTATTTATTTTTTGGTTTAAAAACGGTATTGGTCTGCGAAGCCGTTAAAAACGTAATAATCTTAATGATTAAGATTATTATCAAAAAGGAGGTGATATGTGCATGACTGCTTTGTTCTGGATGGGACGGGAAGGTCTGCGATTCTGTTTACTGAAAAGCATATACAGTAATAGATTGGAAGGGCCACAGTTGGAAATGACCTGAATAGAAAAGGGATTACGACACCGACAATTATCCCGCCTCGTTCGATGCGGCTCGTCGTTGGAAATGACCTGAATAGAAAAGGGATTACGACTTTGTATAGTATTGCCTATTCTTGTTGCTAATATTGTTGGAAATGACCTGAATAGAAAAGGGATTACGACAAAATAACTTGACAACCGATTGCTTCGAGAGTTGTCAGTTGGAAATGACCTGAATAGAAAAGGGATTACGACCCAAGGTCGGGATGTTCGTTGACCTATTGTTGGCATTGGTGTTGGAAATGACCTGAATAGAAAAGGGATTACGACTGGTTTACCGCCAGTCTCATATTGCCGCTTCCATTCGGCGTTGGAAATGACCTGAATAGAAAAGGGATTACGACTTTTCCACCGGACAGTGATACGATATTTACAGGCTTTTGTTGGAAATGACCTGAATAGAAAAGGGATTACGACATCAGTACACCCATCACGACACCACGCCGCAATTTCCATGTTGGAAATGACCTGAATAGAAAAGGGATTACGACATCTAAACCATTCTCCGGCATATAGCCATAATGCCATGTTGGAAATGACCTGAATAGAAAAGGGATTACGACAAAAAGAATTTTTTTCCGATTAAGTCATCCAATTCTGTGTTGGAAATGACCTGAATAGAAAAGGGATTACGACCCAGCATTTGCCCTTTGTAGGGGAACTTTTTTGCTGTGTTGGAAATGACCTGAATAGAAAAGGGATTACGACGTT
>DAOUUW010000086.1 GCA_030667965.1 Deltaproteobacteria bacterium | reverse complement strand
GCCGGTTCTGCGTAAGGGTCTGGAGTCGACAGGGTCAGGTCTACACAATTGACAAAATGGTGAATCTGCCGAATTACAAAGAAGCCGTGGATTGGAATTAAATTTGTCAAATGTGTAGACCTGACCCCGATGTCTCACCCAAAGAAATCAACTTGCGCTAAGTGGATACCTCCTTAATTTTATTAACACAACAACCCTAAAAAGTCAACGGCAGACTTGACCCCCTTTATTTGACCTACTCAAAATTCGCCCCCCCCATTAAGACAAGAAAAAAGGGGCAAATCCAATTTAATGAACTTACCCCTTTTTCAAGATGTCTTTACTGTCCATATCCCAGCCAAGATCATCGGAAAGATATTGATTTCTGTGAAAGACATCTATAAAATAAAGGAATGGGAAGCTGCGCCGGACGCTTTTGAGGGTTATGCGAAAATAGGCCGATGGGAATTGACCATTTATTTCGCCTAACATACCTTTCGGTTCGCAACAATGTGCAATTTGTAAAGAGCAATGATTCATTTTTTTGGAGCTTTGCAGATACCGGGAAAATCGATTGCTTTTCATCTAAAACAGTGTTCCACTTTATACTACCCTGCAAGTCACTACATATGGGCGTTACAAGAAGGCTTTCCTCTACTCCCAAAATATTAAGGCAATATGGTTACCCACTTCAAATCAAGCCTGTTCGTACAAATTTTCTCCACCACTGCTGTGGTTATCTGCGTGTTGTTCGCCATCATGTACCTGTTGGCTGTGCCGTATATCCAGACCACAGTAGAAGGGATCGAAAAAAATGGAGGACATACCATTTTGAATGGTGTCTACGCGATGGTGGAGCAAACTCATCTTGATATCGAAGATTACCGTCGATCCATTATTCTGGAACGTAAGGCACAGCTTCGCAATATCATCGCTGTAGTGGAAGCGCGCACCAAAATTCTTGAAGCTCAGGTACGTGCCGGAAACCTCTCCAAGGCGCAGGCCACAAGCGCTCTGCTCGATGAATTGCGCCACATCAAATACGGTAACAACGATTATATCTGGGCGGCGAATTACAGCTCGGTGCTGATCTCCCACCCTGATCCAAAGTTGAATGGTTCCAATTTCTCCAGCAAACGGGATGAACGTGGCAATCTGATTGTTCCGCCGATGGTAGAGGGAGCACTGAAAACAGGGGAGGGATTTCATTCCTACTGGTGGCGTCGTCTGGGGGAGCAGCAACCGATCGAGAAGTTGACTTATTACAAACACATTCTTTTTTTTGACCTGGTCATCGGCACAGCCGTCTATATGGATGATGTGGAGGCCACCGTGCGCCTCAAGAAGACCGCTGCAGTTGAAGAACTACGCCATCGACTACGGACAACACACCTCGCCAAGTCCGGCTATGTATACATCTTTGATGGGCAAAAAAACATGGTCATCCATCCCAACTCCAATATCGAGGGCAAGGATTTCTCGAAGCAACTCAATCCGTCCACGCAAAAACCGATTGGCCAAGAATTGATGGCGGAGGCCGACAAACAGAATGGGTTGCGCTATCGCTGGGACAGTCCGTCTGACCCCGGTCACTATGTTTATGACAAAATCTCCTGGGTGCGTTATTCTAAGGGATTCGACTGGTATATCTGCACGTCGGTATACGTCGGCGAACTTCACGAAAGCGCGCTCATTCTCAGAAACAGAGTGCTGGCAGTATTCGCCATTACGCTGCTGTTTTCCTTCCTGTTGATCTATTTGTTCGTCAAGAAGCTGACCAACCCGTTGCGGCAGTTGCGCGATACAGCATTGCGGGTGGAAAGCGGCGATTTCGACGCGCGCTGCGACTTGAACCAAGCTGATGAGATCGGCGTTGTGGCAACCGCATTTAATGGCATGGTAGGTCGTTTGCAGAAAAACATCCGTGATCTTGACGCCAAGGTCGTGGAGCGCACAGCCGAACTCCAAATACTTAATCGCAAGCTCGAAGCATTAAGCACGACCGATGGATTGACGGGTATCGCCAATCGCCGCCGCTTCGATGAAGTGCTGGCGAGCGAGTGGAGTCGTGCTGCGCGCGTTGGTCTGCCACTGGCGCTGGCGCTGCTCGATGTTGACTGGTTCAAGAAATATAATGATCACTATGGACATCAGGCGGGTGACGAATGTCTGCGCAGTGTTGCCGGCGTCTTTGCATCAACCATCTGTCGTACTGGCGATCTGGTGGCTCGCTATGGCGGTGAAGAATTCGTATTTATTGTGCCTGCGACCGACAGGGATAACGCACTGAGCATGGCCCGGAAAGTCTGTGAAGCGCTTAAAGCCTTGGCGCTGCCACATGAAATGTCCACGTTCGGATGTGTGACCGCAAGCATCGGTGTGGCTGCCATGGTTCCTGGAAAAACAGATATGCCGGATATTCTGGTGAAGGCGGCAGATGGGGCACTATACCGCGCCAAGAATATGGGGCGAAATCAGGCTGTACTTGCGTAACCAATTCAGACATTGATTGCCCACTTCCCATCCCCATTCCATTTTCGGGAAGAATGGGGACGTCCTTAAGAAAGTAAATAACTTTCTAAGGTTGATGCAATTCAAGGGAATCATCGCCATGCTTATTATAACTAAAAAATGCACCGGTTTACCCTGCGCATTTTCACGATATTGCCACATCAAATATCTAATTTCAGCCAACTGCCCTCGGGTTTAACTTAGACTGTGTAAGCTCTTACATTCTTCTGGTTGTCATAATATAAGTGTCTATATCTTCAAACCGGGTAGGCGCATTTTGGGGTATTAGAAATGTAATCCTCCCCCAAAGATTACTTTTACGGTAAAGAAAAATCACATAAAAACTGAAGACTATACCTTAATCTTCAACCCGAAAGTCAATATGTTCCCGGCACAGCTTGACAGGGGCAAAAGTCATGGTGTCTCGGCATAGTTTTTACTTTTGGAGCTATGGATATGAATCAAGCATGTACTAATTCTATTGCTCTTGGAAAAGGTACACTATCCTCATCTTACACTCCTTCTGGAGAAAATTCAGCATCTGGAAACGGGGAAAAACACGAAAATATGCCACCTTTTGTTGTTCTACATTATTGTATAAAGGAATGATTTTGCTAACAAACAGTTTTAAGGGACTGGCTACCAGCGCAGTTTTTCGAAGTTCTGCTTTTCAAATCGCCTATGTCAGTTTCACAGAGTTGGTTGCTGTAAATCTGCCAGCCCCCCTTAACATCGGCGTTCGGCAGAGTTCCTGACAATTATGAATTGGTTAAAAAAACTATTCGGAATAAAAGAAAGAGATAACTGTAAAAAACCTCGGAGAAAATAGGGTCAGGTCTACACATCTGACAAACCAACACCTTGGCTAATTTTTTCAATTCGTTTTCGCAGTTTTCTATCCTTCAACAGTGTGGCCTCCGGCTTCAACAGATTCAAGAAGTTTCTTTTCCTCATAATCAAGTTTGAGTTTAGCCATTCTTTCCTCCTCGGAGAAATATTTTAGTCATCTTTCTACTTGAAATAATAGTCTTGAGGAAAATCAAATTCTCGGTTTCAACATGAGGAACAACATAAGCCTCCTGTGTGCCGAATGTCAACACAAGCTATTGAAAAGATACCGCTGTTATTGTGCCGCAAGCCCACGCGTGACAAAGAAAATACACGGTTGTTATCTACAATAGAAGCATGAGAGAAATACAAACCGGCAAAAAAAAGGGGTTGCTGGTTATTTTCGTGAAAATAACCAGCAACCCCTTTTGCTATTCATGGTGCCTGGAGCGAGAATCGAACTCGCACGGGCCGAAGCCCATGGGATTTTAAGTCCCAGGTGTCTACCAGTTCCACCATCCAGGCTCATTTGGAACTTTTTTTAGCATATTGAAGCGATGTTGGCAAGCCGGAAAGAGGATAGCATCACTCTTTCTTCTTATAGTCCGGATTTTTTAAAAGCAGCTGTAACAATCTCCTGGGCTTCCTGCTGGATCTGCCGTAAATGATCTTTGCCCTTAAAACTCTCGGTGTATATTTTGTAAATATCCTCGGTTCCTGAAGGCCGCGCAGCAAACCAGCCATTTTCCGTAACAACTTTCAGCCCGCCGATTGGCGCATCATTTCCCGAGGCACGGGTAAGTTTTGCCAGCACGGGTTCTCCTGCAAGCATATCCGCCTCAACATCGTCCGGCGATAGATTGGACAGTACCTTTTTCTGCTCGACAGAGGCAGGAGCCTCCATTCTTTCATACACAGGTGAGCCGAATTTGCTCTCCAGGTCCTTATAATGTTCACCAGGATCTCTGCCGGTCACTGCTGTGATTTCTGCGGCAAGCAGCGCCATGATGATGCCGTCCTTGTCCGTTGTCCAGACAGTGCCGTCCTTGCGCAAAAAGGTGGCGCCTGCACTCTCCTCACCGCCAAAACCGAACTCACCCCTATGCAGGCCCTGGACAAACCATTTGAAACCAACGGGCACTTCCCGCAACTACCTGCCGATCCCCTTGGCAACCCTGTCTATCATGGAGCTTGACACAAGTGTTTTGCCGATTGCACATTCCGCTTTCCAGCCGGGTCGATGGGTAAAGAGATACTGTATGGCAACGGCCAGATAATGATTAGGATTGAGAAGACCTGAATTTTTCGTAACAATACCGTGCCGGTCATAATCAGGATCATTGCTGACAGCGATATCAAAACGGTCCTTCAGGGAAATGAGCGACGCCATGGCGTAAGGGGACGAGCAATCCATCCTGATCTTGCCGTCCTTGTCCAGTGTCATAAAGGAAAATGTCGGATCAACACGATTATTGACCACTTCAATGTCGAGTTCATATGTTTGCGCAATGGCCGGCCAGTACTCTATGCCCGATCCTCCCAAGGGGTCGACACCGATTTTTATGCCGGACTTGCGGATAGCCTCCATATCAATGACATCCCGCAGTTCATCAACATAGGGCCGGATATAGTCATAGGCCAGGGCTTTTTCAGATGCCAGAGCTTTGTTAAAAGATAAGCACTGCACATCCTGCAACCCATCATGGGCAAGCAACTGGTTGGCGCGCTGCTCGATGATTGTGGTAGCATCCGTGTCGGCAGGGCCTCCATGGGGAGGATTATACTTTAACCCGCCATCCTCGGGTGGATTATGGGAAGGGGTGATGACGACGCCGTCAGCCATTACACCTGGATTATTTTTATTCCAGCCGAGAATGGCATGGGATATGGCCGGGGTAGGCGTAAACCCCCTGCCCTGCTGGTATCGAACGTCAACACCGTTGGCCGTAAAAACCTGCATGGCCGTGGCAAAGGCGGGTTCGGAAAGGGCATGGGTATCCATGCCGACAAAAAGAGGACCGGAGATTCCCTGGGAGTTGCGATACTCCACAATGGCCTGTGATATGGCCAGAATATGATCCTCGCAGAAGCTGCCCTTTAAAGAACTGCCGCGATGACCCGAGGTACCGAAGGCGACCTTCTGTGAATCCAGAGAAACATCGGGTTTATTCTGATAATAGGCGGCAACCAGTCTTGGAATATTACATAAATCTTCAGTTGCGGCAGGTTTTCCGGCCCGGGGATGCAGTGGCATGCATAACCTCCTGTTGCTTTTCAATTTTCAAGAATTTATCATTTCTATCAGGGTATCAGACATTTTCAGATAATGGTAGACCTCAGTGTTGTAACAGATCCTTTTCCTATGTTATATCATACTGAATTCCAGGACAACATATACGTCAATGCCGACAGGAATATATCAAGTTTAGTCCTAAGTGGCTTTGATCAAATTTTTACTAATAACCACGAAGCACACAGAGCACACGAAGAAAAAAGATAAAATTTTCTTTTTCTATTGACTTACTCTTCGTGTTCATCGTGAACTTCGTGGTAAATAATACTCATTGAGGAGGAGCAAATACCAATGAATTTAACACCCCTGAAAGATTATTCCCATTTTCCCGGCCCGCTGGTGACAATCATCATGGACGGTGTCGGTCTTGGCCCCGGTGATGAAAGTGACGGTGTACACATGGCCCATACACCCTTTCTTGATGCACTTTTCAAGGAGTCTCTCTTTACCAGGCTGAAAGCCCATGGAACTGCGGTTGGTATGCCTTCGGACGATGACATGGGCAATTCCGAAGTCGGTCATAACGCCCTTGGTGCCGGCAGGATTTTTATCCAGGGAGCAAAGCTTGTCAGGGACGCTATTGAGTCAGGCAAGATTTTCACAGGGACGGCCTGGCAGGAGGTGAAAAAACGCACCCATGATGGAGGCACACTGCATCTGCTTGGCATGATTTCCGACGGTAATGTGCACAGCCACATTGATCATCTCTATGCCATACTGGAAAAAGCGGCTGAAGAAGGTATTCAAAAAGTTCGTGTCCATGGTCTTCTTGACGGCCGGGATGTGGGGGCAAAAAGCGCCCTGGATTATTTCGTCCCTTTGGAAGAAAAATTGGCCGAGCTTTCCGTTGACGGCCGTGACTATCGGATCGCCTCCGGAGGAGGCAGAATGGTCACCACCATGGACCGTTACAATGCCGATTGGTCTGTGGTGGAATACGGCTGGAAAGCTCATGTGCTCGGTATTGGACGCCCTTTTGCTTCGGCGTCGGAAGCAATACAGACCTATTACGATGAAGATCCGGATATGACGGACCAATACATGGAGAGTTTTGTCATTGTGGCCGACGGAAAACCCGTAGGAACCATTGAAGACGGTGACGCGGTGGTTCTGCTTAATTTCCGTGGTGACAGGGCCATTGAAATTTCCCGGGCCTTTGAGGAAAAGGATTTTGCGGAATTTGACCGTAAGCGCGTGCCCGACGTGTTCTATGCCGGCATAATGGAATATGATGGAGACACCCACATCCCGCATAATTATCTGGTTGAACCGCCCGCCATTGACCGTACCCTGGGGCAGTATCTCTGCGGAACCGGCATAAGCTCCTTTGCTATTTCAGAGACGCAAAAATTTGGTCATGTCACCTATTTCTGGAACGGCAACAACTCCGGTTATATTGATGAGAAACTGGAGAAATACGTAGAAATCCTGTCAGACAAGGTGACATTTGACCAACGCCCCTGGATGAAAGCGGCCGACATTACCGACCATGTGATTGAGGCTATTAAAAGCGGCAAGTACAAATTCATCCGTTTAAATTTCGCCAATGGAGACATGGTAGGACATACAGGTATTCCGGAGTCCATCCGTATAGCCGTGGAAACTGTGGATATATGCCTGCGCAGGATTCTGGCTGCATTGAAAAAGGCAAAAGGAATCGCGATTATCACAGCAGATCACGGAAACGCGGACTGTATGTGGACCGAAAAAAATGGTGTACGCTCACCCATGGTGGCCCACACAATAAATCCCGTGCCATTCATTATAAAGGATTTTAACGGGGAAAACGGGTTTTCTCTGAGTGATGTAAAAAATCCCGGTTTAAGTAATGTGGCAGCCACTATCTGCAACCTGCTGGGGTTTGAGGCTCCGGAGGACTATGACCCTTCCCTTGTTGCATTGCTTTAATTTACGATTGCGATATTCCTCGATTTGAGAAAATTTGCTATTCACGGGAAGGCTGCTCTTGTGCAGCCTTTGGTGAAATCTCATTTGCGGCTGAAGCCGCTCCTACAAGGTGAAGGATCCTGATCAGCACAGCGGAAGCTGTAGTGGCTGTGAACCGTGGGAGCGGATTTATCCGCGAATTGAAACGCCCACGGACCGAAAGCAATAAGGGTTGTGTCACTATCCTCCTTTACTCCAACCAAATTGCATCCCAATGGGGATAATTCAAAAGATCCTTCACCAACCCGGACCTCAAGGGATTAGCCACCAGATACCGGGCTGCCAGCCGCAAATCTTCATCCCTGCGAAGGGCGTGATCATGAAAGCCGGATTGCCAGATAATGCCCGCTGTTCCGAAATGGGTATTGATTTGACGGGAAGTTCCCCCCTTAACCACCTTCATCAGACTGGACAGATCACCTTGACATAATTCGACCAGCCAGTGTAAATGATCCGGCATCACCACAAAGGCCAAAGAGTTGATCAATCCCTTTTCATGTTGAATCCGCATGGAGTTAATGCAGATGCGCGCCGCCCGGAAATCACAAAACACCGGACGCCGGTTGTGGGTGACTGCGGTAAGAAAATAAAAAGTACCAACCTCGGAATGCCGGCCCTTGCGAAGATTGCAACTGTGGTATATCGACATGGTCTTGACTCTTATTTTATGGGGTGTTCTGTTCGCGGCTGAAGCCGCTCCTACAAGGTAAAGGAGCCTGACCAGCACAGCGGAAGCTGTAGTGGCTGTGAACCGTGGGAGCGGATTTATCCGCGAATTAAAATACTGACAAGGCCGGATAATGAAACTGCAACAGTGCAACGGCCGTGAATTAAACACATGGATTTAAAGGAATTCCAGTGGCAAGATTAATGGGCTGGCGAGATAAGACCCAATCTTACTGACAGGATCAGACTTAGTATTACCTGATTTGAAGAATTGTCAGATTAAATCTGTGACACTATTCAATATGTGATTACCATCGAAATTCAGCCATTCATCAGAGCACCCTGCTGTAGGAGCGGCTTTAGCCGCGAAAAGGGCTGGTAAGGAGATGGAACTGCTTGCTTGCCAACCCAGAAAATTCGCGGATAAATCCGCTCCCACCCTCATTCTTCGCCAGTTACTTACTCAGGAGGCTGAAGTTCAGTGGTAATCAAAATTCAATATCAAAACCCACCAAGAGCGGACCAGAGGACACCGGCGGCGATGGCGGAGCCGATCACCCCGGAAACATTGGGGGCCATTGCATGCATGAGAAGAAAATTACCTGGGTCTTCTTTTTGCCCGACAGCCTGAACGACCCTGGCCGAATCAGGCACGGCAGACACACCGGCCGCTCCCAGGAGAGGGTTGATTTTTTCCTTGAGGAAAAGATTCATCAGCTTGGCAAAGAGAACTCCTCCGCTTGTGGCCACCACAAATGACAAGGCGCCAAGAACAAATATCAGTATAGACTGCGGGGTCAAAAAAGTCTGCGCCTGGGTGGATGCTCCCACGGTGAACCCCAGCAGGATGGTGACAATATCAATAAGGGCATTACGGGCGGAATTAGCCAATCTGTCCGTCACAGTGCTCTCTCTAAGCAGGTTGCCGAAAAAAAGCATACCCAGCAGGGTAATGGAACCGGGGGAGATCAGGGCACAGATCAAAAAAGCTACGATGGGGAAAATAATACGTTCCTTGCGGCTGACCTTGCGCGGCGGTTTCATGCGGATAAGCCGCTCTTCCCTGGTTGTGAAAAGATACATAATAGGTGGCTGAATCACCGGCACCAGCGCCATATAGGAATAGGCGGCAATGGCAATGGGACCGAGAAGTTCCGGGGCTATCATGGATGAAAGAAAGATTGCGGTTGGACCGTCGGCGCCGCCTATGATACCGATGGCTCCGGCCTGTTTCACTGAAAACCCGAGAAAAAGTGCCCCTAGAAAGGTCAGGAAGACACCTATCTGCGCGGCCGCTCCGAGCAATATGAGCTTGGGGTTGGACAGCAGGGTGGAAAAATCGGTCATCGCCCCGATTCCCAGAAAAATGAGAGGGGGGTAAATACCCTTCATGACACCAAAATAAAGATACTGAAAAATGCTTCCCTCATCGTACACACCAAGCGGCATGCCGACAATGGGAGGAATATTGCCGATCAGGATACCGAATCCGATAGGAACAAGAAGCAGCGGTTCATAGTCTTTTGTAATTGCCAGATAAATAAAAATGATGCCGACAAGCATCATTGCAATATTGCCCCATTCCAGATGGGCAAATCCCGAGTTCTGATAAAAAGAGAGAAAATCCACGTTTCTTCCTCAGGACAGGGTGATCAGAGCTTGATCGTGGTTGACAACGTCACCTACGGATACAAGAATTTTTTTCACAGTCCCTGCCATGTCTGCAGTAATAATGTTCTCCAGCTTCATTGCCTCAATAACCAACAATTTCTGCCCGGCCAGAACCTTCTCACCTTCCTGCACGGAAATATCCAGCACATGTCCCGGAAGAGGTGAACAGATGGCATTACTATCAGACTTAGCAGAGGAGTTGATGTCTGATATTTCCTCGAAAAATTGAGGAGTTATATTTTTTTTCTCAACTAATTTATCATTTGCGAACACCCCCTGCTCCGAGACATTTGTTATTTTATTAATGGAAACAATGTGCTCTACACCGTTTACTTCGACCTTGATGTCATCTTCCGTGACCTCTTTGATCGTTACCTCATAGTCATTGCCGTTAATCGACAAATTATAAATTCGCATAGTCGTTTCTTTGCGTTAAATATTAAGAAATGGAGATTAAAGTTTCAAGATATGAGCAATCTTCTTAAAGGTGCGCGGTGCGCACCCTACATAAAATCAGCGTGTTAGCAACCGTAGGGTGCGCACCGCGCACCAACAATGATGAAACTCTAAACCCCAGTATTAAAAACTAAAAAATTACAGAAAATTTATCTGTGCGGGAAAAAACGCCGGCTCACGTGGGTCCTCTGGGACATTCCTTGAACCCGGCCGGATATCTGCCAGAGTGAATCAACGTCACCGTGGCTTTTCCAGGTAATTTTCTGGTCTTCTTCCGGGAAATTGCGGTGCAGGTAAAAAGCTGCGGAAATTGCAAGCAGAATCTCCTTTTCATCAGGATCTTCGCCTGCAATATCGGCTGAGGCTGCAAGAGGAGAAGAAACAGTTTTTTTGGCAAAAAGCTGCAATAATCTCGGCAATAGCAATACATAAAGGCTGATGACAATGAGCCCTGAGAACACCAGAGATATGCCGAAAACACTGAAGGTTAAAGCGTTGAAATCACCAATAATTAAATTGGAGAGACTGATCTGCTCAAAAGAAAAAACCATCATTCATTACAGGGGGATATTCCCATGCTTTTTCATGGGATTTGTATCGCGTTTGTTTTTTAACATTCCAAGGGCCTTAATAATGCGGAAACGTGTCCTGGCAGGTTCAATAATATCATCAACATAGCCCCGTTTGGCTGCAACATAGGGATTTGCCACCATCTCCGCGTATTCTTTTTCCTTGTCCAGCAAAAACTTCTCCGGGTTTGCCGATTTTTTTGCTTCACGCCCATAGAGTACTTCAACCGCACCCTTGGCGCCCATAACGGCAATTTCCGCAGTGGGCCAGGCATAGTTGATATCACCGCGCAGATGTTTGGACGACATAACGCAGTAAGCACCGCCGTAAGCCTTACGGGTAACCACCGTTACCTTGGGCACGGTTGCTTCGGCATAGGCAAAAAGAATTTTTGCCCCGTTACGGATGGCGCCGTTATACTCCTGGTTTGTTCCAGGCAGGAATCCCGGCACATCAACCAAGGTCACCAGCGAAATATTAAAACAATCACAGAACCGAACAAAGCGGGCGGCCTTAATCGAGGAATTAATGTCAAGCACCCCTGACAAACAACAGGGCTGATTTGCCACGATACCAACGCTCATGCCACCGAACCTGGCAAAACCGGTTATCAAATTGGGGGCAAAAAGCTCCTTTGTTTCAAGAAAATCACCATCATCCACAATGCGCAGGATAACATCCTTCATATCATAGGCTTCATTGGCATTATCAGGGATAATCCGATTCAAAAAATCATCCCGGCGCATGGGACTGTCATCCGTGGGTACGTAAGGCGGATTTTCAACATTGTTCTGGGGAAGAAAGGAAAACAGTTTCTTGACATACTTGATGGCATCAGCACCGTTTTCAGCCGCATAGTCCACCACTCCGCTCTTGGTGGCATGCATGATTGCCCCACCCAGCTGTTCTACAGTGACATCCTCATGGGTAACGGATTTCACCACCTTGGGACCTGTCAAAAACATATAACTGTTATTTTTTACCATGATGGCAAAATCAGTCAATGCCGGTGAATACACAGCCCCGCCTGCACAGGGACCAAAAATCGCGGAAATCTGCGGCACCACACCGGAAGCAATGACATTGCGCAGAAAAATATCCGTATAGCCGGCCAGGCTTTCAATTCCTTCCTGGATTCGTGCGCCACCGGAATCGTTCAGTCCGATTACCGGTGCTCCGTTTTTAATGGCAAGGTCCATGATCTTGCAGATTTTCTCGGAAAACGTTTCTGAAAGAGAGCCGCCGTGCACGGTGAAATCCTGGGAAAAAACATAGACAAGACGCCCTTCTATGGTACCGTAACCCGT
>DAOUUW010000188.1 GCA_030667965.1 Deltaproteobacteria bacterium | reverse complement strand
GCCGATATGACCGACCACCATCGATCTAATTGAACAATAGGAACCGTGCCTGTGGCGCCGAGCATCAGAAGACTTTTGTTGCCGGGCGAGAGAAAATGAAAGGGATTAAACGCAAGGCCCGTACTCTGCGGGGTGAGCAACAGGGAAAGAACGTACATGGCGATAGTGGTGTACGTAATAATGGTGATGACCTGCTCATCATCCGACAGGCCGGAAAACAGAGGGTTGTTTTTCAGCCAGGATGAGGGATTCTTTGTGCCGCAAAATGGGCATTCCTTCTCGTCCCGGCTTATGAGCCGGCGGCAGTTGGGGCAGAGCAGGGAATTTTTATTGGGTTTTGTTTGCATGAAATGAAGCTTTGCCGGATCAATTAAATAGGAGGCGCGATTGTCACCACGAGTCTCATGTCTGTTTTTGCCTTCACTCCATGGGATTCGGCGATGTCGGAGATGAGCATATCCCCGATTTTTGCCGGAATAACCTGATCCCCGTCAGCAAGAAATTCACCTTCGCCCTCTATGACGTGAATGCTTAACTGGCCTTCTGTATCGTGGGAATGGACCGGGAAAAGCGCTCCGGCCACCAGGTTGAAATTGAGAATCTTAAAATGTTGGGAATCGTGGACAACAATACTCTTCATTCCCAGGGGATTAAATTCCCGACAGTTGTCTAAGTCAAATTTTTTCATTTGGTTTTCTTGATGAAGAAGGTGTTGTCAGTTACTTCCAGTCACGTACGAGCTGGATTAATGTCCGGGCGCCGATGCCGGAAGGACCTTTCTTTGGTGTATAAGGTTTTTCTGTATAATTCCAGGCTGTTCCGGCAATGTCGAGATGGACCCATGGGGTGTCGCCGACAAATTCCTGCAGAAAGGCGGCTGCCGTAATGGTGCCCGCCGGTCTGCCGCCGATATTTTTTATGTCCGCCACTTCCGATTTAATCTGCTTGGTGTATTCCTCACCCAGCGGAAGACGCCACATCGGTTCTCCGGTATAATCACCTGCCTGGAGAACTTTGTCAGCCAACGCATCATTGTTTGACAACAGGCCCGAGCGGTGGTGCCCCAATCCGAGAATGACGGCGCCGGTCAGTGTTGCCAGATCAATAATGGCAGTTGGTGCGAATTTTTCCACCCCATAGGCCAGGGCGTCGGCAAGAATGAGACGTCCCTCGGCATCGGTGTTAATGACCTCAACTGTTTTTCCGCCATACTGGGTGATTATATCTCCCGGTTTCAAGGCGGTTGATGCGGGAAGATTTTCTGTAGTGGGAATAAGAGCAACTACGTCCACCTTGGGCTCTTCAAGAGCAATGGCTTCCATGGCGGCCATGACAGCGGCGCCGCCGCACATGTCGTACTTCATGTCTTCCATGCCGGCCGACGGTTTCAGGGAGATTCCTCCTGAGTCAAAGGTGAGTCCCTTGCCGACCAGGAGAAGTGTCGGGACTTTTTTCCCAGTTCTGTACTCAAGGACAACAAGCTTGGGAGCCTGGGCCGATCCCTGGTTAACCCCGAGAATGCCTCCCATCTTCAGTTGCTTCATTTCAGCTTTTTCAATAATTTTGCATTGAACCTTTGTCCCTTTCGCTATTTTCTTGCCGTAATCGGCAAATGCAGCAGGGGTCCAAACGTTCGCCGGTTCATTGGCCATATCCCTGGCTACGGCTCCGGCATTACCGGAGGAAACGCCGAGCATAAGGGCTTTTCTCGTAGAGAGTGATGTTAGATTACCGATATTAATGCTTATTCTTTTTATTTCTCTTTTTTCGTCATCATCTTCTTTTTTGTATTTTTTGAATTGGTAGCTGCCCAGAATAAGTCCTTCTGCCAAACACTCCACCATCTCTTCAACGGGGAAGTTTAGTTCTGTGGGCGCCATTAAGCAAATCCGCTCGCATTTCAAAGAGAGTGCCTTGCCGGCGACCATGCCGCCTGCCCGCCGGAATAGCTCCCTGTCCATGTCGTCTTTACCTAGACCGGCGATGAGCAGTCTTTTTGCCTGGACTCCGTCAAAAACCCGCTCCGGATAGAGCAGCACACATTCCTCTTTTTTCCCTGAACAATCACCAACCTGATAGGCTTTGTTTACCCGTTCCTGCACCAGGGTGTCACTGCATTGCGGCGCCCCTTTCTTAGAAGGTTGACGGACAAAATAGACAATCATGTCTCCCTTGAACCGGCCTGGTTTTTTATTTGTTAAAAAAATCATTCTTTCGCTTCCTTTTTCTATTAATTTACTTTGACCTTGCGGAGTCCGGCAGGTTTGTTTTCATGCCCCTATGCCCCTATGCCCCTATGCCCCTATGCCCCTATGCCCCTTTCTTTCATATCTTGCCGTGTCGAAGCATGGATATGAGCAACCAGAAGCCCATGATGCCTGCCAAAAGAAAACCGGCAAGGCCGATGATCGGTATGCCGTTCCATTTGGGCGGTAGACCCGCCAGGACAATCAGTGAGGAGCCGATAATCTGGGCGGCAAGAACAATGGCAAAGGCGATACGGTTGGTTGTCTGTTCAAGGTGGGCGTAGAGGGAATCAAGACCGTGGTGCTCAAATTCAATTTTAATTTTACCCAGCCGGGTGAGAGTCAATACATCGCGCAGGCTGGAGGGAATTTCCTTTAAAAGCTGAACCATTTCCGTGCCGGATTCAAAAAGATCACCCATTATTTTTTTAGGGTTAAGCTTTTCCTTTTGTAATCTGGTGATAAAAGGCTCGGCATGGCGGGTTATTTCAAAGTCAGGATCAAGCAGTCTGCCCAATCCTTCAATGGTGCTTGTTGCTTTAATCAGCAGATAAAAATTAGGTTTTAAGGTAAATCTGTAGCGGGCGACGATTTCGAGTAACTGGTGCAGCAGGGGAGCCACTTCCAGTTCCTTCAGGGGAAGACCCACAAACCTGTCAATGAGGTCTGCAAAGTCATTTTCCAGGTTGCCGCGGTCAACCTGGCCCTCGTGATTGGTTATTTTTAAAATTGCATCAGCTACTTTTTTTTCATCCCGGTGCACCACATACATGACAAAATCGGAGAAATCCTCCCGCTCCTTTTTTGAAATGCGGCCCATCATGCCGAAATCAAGGAAACAGACGATTTCATTGGGCAGAATGAAAACATTGCCGGGATGGGGATCAGCGTGAAAAAAACCATGGACAAAAATCTGCTTCATAATGAGCAGAGCGCCCTTGTCGGCAATGAGCCTGAGGTCATACCCGGCACCTTTCAGGTCCTCAATGTGAGATGCCTTGATGCCGTATATGAGCTCCATGGTAATGATTCGTTTTGTGCTTAAATCGCGATATACCTTGGGAACATAGACATCGGCATCCTCAATAAAGAGGCGGGAAAAGCGCTCGATATTTGCGGCTTCCAGACGGTAATTGATTTCTTTTTCAATACTTCTGGCAAAGGCTGCAACAATGCGGGTGGGATGTTGAATTTCAACGTCTTCCAGGTGGCGCTCCATCAGGGAGGCAAGATGAAACATAATCTCGAGATCCGTTTCAATGATTTCCTCAATTGCTGGACGCTGTACCTTGACTGCAACTTCTATTTTGCTATGGAGTGTGGCCCGATGCACCTGTCCGATAGAAGCCGCCGCCATTGGCTGTTTATCAAACGAGTGGAAAATTTCTTCAGGGGGTCGGCCCAGTTCTTTTTCTATCAGCCGACAAACCTCCTCATAGGGAAACGAGGGTACATTATCCTGCAGTTTGGCTAGCTCGGTGATGTAGTCAAGGGGGATGAGATCCGGCCGGGTTGAGAGGATCTGTCCGAATTTTATAAAGGTGGGGCCAAGTTCCTCCAGAACAAGCCTGATGCGCTCCGGGCGGGTGAGTTTTTCGACATTTTTCGGTTCCTTTTTAAACAGCATCTGCATGCTTATTTCAAGGTACTGCTCGATATTAAGGGTGTCGATAAAATTGCCGAAGCCGTATTTGAAAAGAACAGACAGGATCTTGCGGTAGCGGCCAAGGTTGCGGTATGTCCGGCCGATGGCCCCTATTTTACGGATATTCAGCATTTACTCTTCAGATCCTTTCTCCTGCAGCTTTTCTATGTTTTCAGTTAATCTTTTTTCCAGGGCAGCCAGATCGTCGCGGCTGGCAAGGTTCATTCTTTTCATTGTTTCATCAACAATGTTTTCAAGCTGTTGTTTCAGCTCGTTTTTGCGCTCTTCTGATTTTGACAAGGCCTCATCGACAAATTTTTTGATATCGCTTTCCGATACTTTCCCTTTATCGGCGAGTTCTTTTGCCAGGTCTTCAATTTTTTCTTTTGTCAATTCTGCTGCACCAATACCAGTGTAAAATGCTTTTTTTATCAGATCGATCATCATATTTCCTCCTAGGTAAATGATTTTCTTAAGACTATAATGTTTTTACAAAGCCTTGCCAGATAAAAAAAGGAAGTTTTACAATAAATTTGCTTTTTTAAAATTGCTTAACCACTAAAAGAGGTAGAACTTTTGTTCTTGACAAGTAATTTATTACCATTGTATGAATTTGTTGAAAAAGATTAGATGTTAGAGTTAATGATTATCGGCTAAAGTTGGTGGTAAGGCACAAGGGCACAAAGGCACAAAGTTTTTAACAGAAACTGCCGACCAGACCTACAGTTAAATAGTTCCTAACTATTTTGTAATTATAAGAGTATTTTCATGTTTTTTGCTTTGTGCCTTTGTGCCTTTGTGCCTGCTTTACAAGAGTCTGCCAACTCAAAGCTGACCGCATGAATTCGGTGGTTTTTAACCTTGACTTGAGACTAATAAGTCTTTTCGACCCCTGACTTGCAGATACCTGCAGCTTCATAACAATTTTTACCTTCAGGGCATTTTGCCTGTCTGATAAAACATGAACCGCATAGAGCTTATAGACAATATTAAACATTTTCTTACTGAAGACATCGGCAGCGGCGACCTGACAAGTGAGGCTATCTTTACTCCTGATCAGCAGGCAAAAGCCGAATTTGTTGCCAGGGAATCCTTTGTAACAGCCGGTATGGGAATGATTGCCGGGGAGGTTTTTACCTTTTGTAACCCCCTAATTAACTGGAATGCTGTAGAAGACGGAAAGCGGGTGAGCGATGGAGACGTGCTTTTTACCGCCAGCGGGCCTGTTATTGATCTTCTTCGGGCAGAGCGCGTTGCCTTGAATCTTGTTCAGCGCCTTTCCGGGATTGCAACATTAACCGCCCGTTTCGTGGAAAAAGTCATGCTGTTGCCGGTGAAAATTGTTGATACCAGGAAGACCACACCCGGGTTGCGTATGCTGGAAAAATATGCCGTCCGGGTGGGCGGTGGTTATAATCACCGCTTTAATCTGTCAGACGGCATACTTGTCAAAGACAATCACATAGCAGCCTGCGGTTCAATACAAAAGGCCGTGAACCGGGTGCGGGAACGTGTGCCGCATACCATTAAGATTGAAGTTGAAACAGAAACCCTGCAAGAGGTGGAAGCCTGCCTGGCCGCAGATGTGGATATTATTATGTTGGATAATATGGAGCCGGGTCTCATGCGGGAGGCTGTCCGCCTGGTAAAAGGCAGGGCTCTGCTT
>DAOUUW010000039.1 GCA_030667965.1 Deltaproteobacteria bacterium | reverse complement strand
TTTTCAGCCTCCTGAGTAAGTAACCGGCAAAGAATGAGGGTGGGAGCGGATTTATCCGCGAATTTTCTGGGTTGGCAAGCAAGCAGTTTCATCTCCTTGCCAGCCCTTTTCGCGGCTAAAGCCGCTCCTACAGCACTGCCCGGATGAATGGCTGAAGTTCGATGGTAATCACAATATATCATCTTCCCGGGAAGCGACTTGACACCATGGCCGGAATTCAAAGGTTTCCTCATCGAGACTTATCGTTACCATGCTGCTGTCCTCAGGATAAGAAAATGTCAAAAGGGGAGCATTATCAAATAAAACCATCATATCCTCATACTCGGGAATAAATTCATTATCATAGTCAATATTGTAGAAATCTCTTTTCTCCGTATAATAAAGGACCCTGACGTCGGGATCGTAGCGATACAGGGCGAGCACTGTACCGGCATGGGGGTAGAGCAGGGGACTTCGTGTTACAATACGAAAAACCTCGTCCTGCGCCGTGATAACAACCTGTTTCAATCGGTCATCGTACCACGCGCTTTTTATCTGCCGCTCTAACAGGCTCAACAGGGCGTGTCGACGCTCCATAATCACTATTTTTTTTTCACCTTTTTCCGAAAACTTTATACTGACGTTTAAAATGGAATACATCATGGACGAAACCATGGCCAGCAGCAGCACCGCCACCATCACCTCAAACAGGGTAAAGCCTCCCTGACGGCTTCCGGCAGATACCGATGCTTCTTTTGTTATTTTGTTCTCCATACCGGGGTTTAGAGTTTCATCATTGTTGGTGCGCGGTGCGCACCCTACGGTTGCCATCACGCTGATTTCATGTAGGGTGCGCACCGCGCACCTTTAAGAAGATTGTTCATATCTTGAAACTCTAACTCTAAACTCCATTCTCCATAGTAAACGAAAGGCATAAGCCTTTTAATTTGCTTTCTTCACTCAATCACCGGCAGGGCTGTCAGCGGATCAAGAAAAATGGACCGGCTTCGCTCCCCCAGTGAAAATGACAGCATTGCCGGCGTGACCGTTGAGTAGGGCGTAAATATAACAACTTCCGGCTCAAGGGAAATTTCACTTTCGCTGTCAACATCAAGTATTTTTTCTTCCAGCTCCTCTTTGCCATAATCGAGTTGAAAATTAGAACCATCCATGCTGAGTCTAATTTCCCGCCCGGTCACAACCGCCTGCAGTCGCACAGCCCGCAGATTTGCCATGACACTGCCGACCTGCTTCCTGAAATCCAGCCCGGTCAGCATTTTTCCTATGGCGGGCGCGCTAACGCCTGCAATTACACCGAGCATGATCAACACCGTCAGCAGCTCCAGCAGGGAAAAACCTCTCTGAGACACTGGCAATGCGTAATTTCCCACCATTTTCAATTGTCAATTCTCAATTTTCAATTGCCGTTCACCCGGCAATATCATTAATACTGAGAATAACCGACAACATGGATATAACCACATAACCGGCCACCAGGGCGATCGTCAGAATAAAAACAGGCTCCACCAAGGAAATCAGCCTTTTGATACGATTCCGCAGTTCCTCGTCGTAATGATCGGCAATTTGGCCGCAAACCTCGCCAACCTTGCCGGACTCCTCGCCAATGGAAAGAAGATCAACCGCCAAATCGGGCAGCAACCCCTCTCCTTTCAATTTTGTACTGACTCTCTGCCCTTCCTTCAGTGCCTCTGTGGCACGGTTCAACAGCTGCTGGAACTTTTCGTTGACCGCTATCCCGCTGCAGATTCGTAATGCCGTGGCAAGATGTACGCCATTATTAACCAGCACTTCAAGGGTACGAAAAATTCGTGTGGTTTCCAGTTCACAGATAAAAGAAGAGAGTACAGGTACTTTCAGCGCTTTTCTATGGTACAGGCTCCTTCCTCCAGGTGTCTGCAGGTACCAGACAACAAATGCGATAGGGCCGAAAAACAGCAGGATGGTCACAATAATATTATCAGACACAAAAGCTGCAACTGCCATCATGACGGCAACATGGCCCGGAAGCTGCTGTCCCATTCCCTCAAAAAGCACTTCAAAACGGGGTAGTATGGTGGTAATCAGCACGATAATGGCAAGAACTCCGACAAGGAGAAGAATAAGCGGATAAATCGAGGCCGAAACGATGAACTGCTTGAGCTCATGGAAGGTTGCCTGATACTGCGAAATTTTCAAAAGCATGGCCGGCAGGATGCCGCCCTCTTCCCCGGCCCTGGCAATATTGACATACATCGGCGAAAAATAAGGATAATCAGATAAAGCCTGGGAAAACGATTTCCCCTCTTTGAGCTTCCTTTCCATGGAGCCGCAAAATTCCCTGAAAACGTCATTACGGCTGCTATCCTTCATCACCCGCAGGGCTCCGTCCAGTGAAAGACCGGCATTGAGCAGCAGGGCTACCTGCTTGGTGAAAAAATCGATCTGGTGCCGGTTGATTCTATTGCGGCCAAAATGCATACAGTCCGGCAGAGCGAAGCCTTTTGTCGCCCCGGCTCGATAGGATTTAAGCTCCAGGGGTCGCAGACCTTGGGCCATGAGGCCTTTGACCACGGAATCCTTGTCAGCACCCTCTAGAACGCCTTCCGTTACAACATTATTTTTGTTGAGCGCCGTGTACTTAAAGAGCGCCATCACTTATACCCCTGCTCACCCGAACAACCTCGGAAAGCGTGGTTTTACCTTCTTTAACTTTCAACAAACCATCAAGATACATCTCTCTGAAACCCTCGGACACGGCAATATCCTTGAGTTCCTCAAGATTTTTCCCCTTGGCCACGGCCCTGCACATGGCGTCACTCATGGTCAACATCTCATAAATCCCGATACGCCCGCTATAACCGGAACCGGAACAGTGGACACAACCGGCACCGCTGAACATCTTAAAATCTCCACCAGGCGGCACTGAACGTAGATGCTCTGAAACATAGCCGTTTTCCGTTCGGCAATGGAGGCATATGCATCGCACAAGACGCTGGGCCAGCACTCCGCGCAGAGAAGATGAGATGAGAAAATTTTCCACCCCGATATCAACCATACGAGTGACGGCAGACAAGGCATCATTGGTATGGAGCGTACTGAAAACAAGATGCCCTGTAAGAGATGACTGCACGGCAATTGCTGCTGTATCCAGGTCACGGATCTCTCCCACCATAATGATATCAGGATCCTGCCTCACAATGGACCGGAGCCCTTTGGCAAAGGTGAGGCCGATTTCAGGTCGTACCTGGGTTTGGTTGATACCCTTAAGCTGGTACTCCACGGGATCTTCCAGGGTAATAATCTTGTTGCTGCCGGAATTAATTTGATTGAGAGCGCAATAAAGGGTTGTTGTTTTACCGCTGCCGGTGGGCCCGGTGACAAGCACAATGCCGTTGGGATAGGAAATAATTTTTTTAAATTGCCCCTCGATTTCCTTACTCATGCCCAAATGGGCCATATCAAGAATAACAGAACTTTTTTCCAGAATACGGATAACCACGCCTTCACCGTAAATAGTGGGCATGGTGGAAACACGCAGGTCAATTTCCTTGCCGCCGATGCGCATGGAAATCTTGCCGTCCTGCGGGATTCTCCTTTCAGCAATGTCAAGTGCCGAAAGGAGTTTTGTCCTTGAAATAATCGCAGCTTGCAGGGATACAGGAGGAATTTCATAATCATGCAGGATGCCGTCGATGCGAAAACGAATAAGCTGACCGCCTTCGTAGGATTCTATATGAATATCACTTGCCCGGCGATTAACAGCAGTATCAATGAGATTATTGACATATTTGATCACCGGCGCCTCAGAGGCCATATCCTTGAGCTTGTCAATATCAGATTCATCGACAAACCGTTCTTCACCAACAGACGTTTCATCGCCAAGATCGTAATACTCCTCAACTATTTTGCGAATTTCAGTCTCAAGGGTAATCTGAATCTCAAACGGGTCGGGAAGCTTGATTTCAGCAGCGGACAAAATATCGCCGTCCATGGGATCATGACAAACAAGGATATGCTCATCACCACGCTGCACCAATGCAAAAGGATGCTCCCGGTGAAACATTTTTGAGATGTCGAGGGGCAGGTAAACATCGTTTTCCCTTGAAACAAAAATTTTCAGGGAAAACTGCTCGGCCAGAGCCATGAGAACATCTTCCTCACTGACAAAACCGAGGGAAACAAGAATCTCTCCAAGCCCCTGTGGGACGGATTCCAAATGGCTCAGCGCCCTTTCAAGCTGATTAGGTTGAAGCCTTCCCCGGCGAACAAGAAGGTCTCCCATCTTTTCTTTCTTATTAAAGAATACAGCCATGGGACCTCGTAAAAATCAATTTTAATGTTAACCGGGAAAGGTAAAATCGCAGAGGTTATGACGGGTAAGCGCTAATCTCTGCGACCAAAAGACTAGGAGACTGTCCGAGAATCAGGATACATCCCGCACTTCACGACCATCATTGAGATCAGTTCCTTCAAGGTAGCGCTTTATGGATTCAGCGGCCACCTTCCCCTGATAAACTGCTTTTGCAGCTGTCTGAGGGCCGAGAACAGAATCTCCACCGGAAAAAATCCATGGGACCGATGTCTGCAAGGTCTTGGGATCGACTATATAGGTTCCCCAGCTTGTCAACTCAAACTCCAATCCCGCATCAACAGTATGATCAACATCCTGGCTGATGGCAGGTATGATGGCATCAGCCTCAATCATAAAATTTGAACCATCTATAACCACAGGACGACAGCGTCCCGATGCATCACATTCACCAAGCTTCATACGCAAACATTCAATCTTGGTCAGTTTACCGTTTTCCCCATGTATTTTAATCGGGGCGGCAAGAAATTCAATGGTAACGCCTTCCTCTTCAAGATGGTCTATTTCAGCTTTAGAGGCGGGCATTTCCTGTTTAGTTCGGCGATACAGGATAAATACTTTGTCAGATCCTGTACGCAATGCTGTACGAGCAACATCAATAGCAACATTTCCGCCGCCTACAACAACAACTTTTTCTCCCAGGTTGATATTTTTGCCCAGACAAACATGACGCAGGTAGTCCACACCATGCATGACGCCATCAAGATCCTCGCCCTCAACACCCAGCTTGCGGCTGTTGTGTGCTCCGCTACCGACAAAAACGGCATCAAACCCTTTTTCATCCTTCAACTGCTGTAAGGTGATATCTTTACCAATGCAGACATTGTTCTCAACCGTAACCCCACAGTTTTTCAATGCATCAAACTCGGCGTTAATAATATCGCGGGGAAGTCTGTACGCCGGAATACCCACGCTAAGCATGCCGCCAAAAACAGGCAGACTTTCAAAAATAGTACAATGATACCCTTCATGGGCCAAATGGTATGCAGCAGTCATTCCTGCAGGGCCTGAACCAATTATGGCTACTTTTTTATCTTTTGGCAAGGCACAGGCAAGGGAAATATTTTTATCATGTCTCACCATCCAGTCGACAAGAAATCTTTCCAGCATGCCGATCGCGACTGGTTCACCTTTTTTGCCACGCACACAGGAACCCTCACATTGAAATTCGTGGGGACAAACCCGTGAACAAACCGCAGGCAACGAACTTGTGCGTCGCACAGTCCAATATGCATCCTCAAAATTCCCTTCACGTATTTGCTTTATAAATAAAGGAATATTATTACCAATAGGGCAACCTCGTAAGCAACGAGGTTTTTTGCACTGAAGACAACGGTTTGCCTCTCTAATTGCCGTCTCTTCATCATAACCGGAAACAACTTCATCAAAATTTGTAATTCTATATGCAACCTCAAGCTCAGCGGTCTTCTGTCTTGGAATTGCAAGTCGTTCTTTGGGCTTCATAAAAAATTCTCCTTACATCGGGGTAAAATAATTAGGTATAAATACCTGTTTTTCATGAAAAATTCACATATTACATAACATAATATTTTTCAAAAAGCATTTCACGCTTTAAAAAAGTGTGATTACCGTCGAAATTCAGCCATTCATCAGGGCAGTGCTGTAGGAGCGGCTTTAGCCGCGAAAAGGGCTGGCAAGGAGATGGAACTACTTGCTTGCCAACCCTGAAAATTCGCGGATAAATCCGCTCCCACCCTCATTCTTCGCTAGTTATTTACGCAAGAGGCTGAAAATTATTGGTAATTACAATAAAAAATGTTTACCACAAGATGCAGAATGTTTAATTAATTATTCTTTTAAAACAACATTGTTGAATCTCTGTCATGATATGCTATACTTTTGAACTGTTCAGGTAGATAGACTAAAGGCCGATAAGCACAGACATCCGATAAGCACAGACATCGAGAGCTTAAAACATTGAAATGGAGCCATTTTAAGCTATTTGGGTAAAATCCAACTCAGATGTTCATTGGAAAGAGAGACATCTTCACAAAGTTTTTTCGTTTCAATGTTTACTTGCCACAGAAAAATCACAGGATAACAGATGAAAGCAGAACTGATTAATCCCTTTTTGAATGCAACAAAAAATGTTCTCGAAACAATGTGCCAGACAAAAGTTTCCTCCGGCAAACCCATTTTAAAGAGTGACTCTCTTACCTATGGGGAAGTCACCGGTATAATCGGGATGGCTTCAAAAGAAATTGCCGGATGCATGATTCTCAGTTTTTCAAAGCAGTGCATACTGCACATTGTAGCCAATATGCTCATGGAAGAAGCGAAAAAAGAGATAGACGACGAAATTGTTGATGCTGTGGGTGAGTTAACAAATATGATATGCGGAGGCGCCAAGGCAAAACTGTCTACCCTTGACTACGCTTTTGATATGGCCACACCAACTATGATTGTGGGCACAAATATTGAACTGAAATATTATACAAACTCGCCTACTATTATTATACCATTTTCCACTGAATATGGAAAATTTGTCATAGAGGCAAATCTTGGCACAAAAAAATAAAAAAAAGGCCGCATTAAATGCGGCCTTTTTTTATTCTAAAAATTTTCTTATCTTGGAGATCGTTCTGCGATTTTAATCCTCGCCAGGGCGCGCTGTAATGCAGCCTCAGCCCTGACTAAATTAACTTTCTCCTGCTGTGACTTTGCTTCAGCAAGTCTTTTTTCTGCTCTTTCCTTGGAACGCAGAGCGCGATCCACATCAATCTCATGTCCTGACTCTGCGGCCTCAACAAGGAAGGTGATCTTGTTATTGGAAACCTCACAAAATCCTCCGCTGACCATAAGATGATTTTCTTTACCACCCTGCTTATAAACAAGACCACCGATCTTAATGGTACTCAGAAACAATGAATGGTTTGCCAAAACACCAAAGTCACCACCGTAACCGGGTGCACTGACAATATCTACATCCTCATTAACAACCGGTCCGGATGGAGTAACAACTTCTAAATGTATTGTAGCCATTGGTCATTACCTTGACTTGTTGACATGCCTAAACAAGTAGGCATGTCATTCTTAAAAAAATAAACTACGCTATTACTGCCCTAATTATGCTGCAGCTTTAGCTTTGGCAGCTTTCTCTACAGCTTCATCGATTGAGCCAACCATGTAGAAGGATATTTCTGCCATCTCATCATGCTTACCATCAAGGATTTCCCTGAAACCGCGAATGGTGTCTTCTACCTTAACATAAGCTCCCTTCATACCGGTGAAAACTTCGGCAACGGTAAAAGGCTGGGAAAGGAATCTCTGGATCTTACGGGCACGGCCAACAATCTGCTGATCTTCCTCAGAAAGCTCGTCCATACCGAGAATGGCGATAATATCCTGCAAATCTTTATATTTCTGCAGTGCCTGCTGAACCTGCTGGGCTGTTTTATAATGCTCTGCACCAAGTACCATGGGATCAAGAATACGTGAAGTGGAGTCAAGGGGGTCAACCGCAGGATAAATACCAAGCTCTGCAATCTGACGGGAAAGAACAACAGTACCGTCAAGATGGGCAAATGTGGTAGCCGGTGCAGGATCAGTCAAGTCATCCGCAGGTACGTATACGCACTGTACAGCTGTAATGGAACCTTTCGTGGTTGATGTAATACGCTCCTGAAGGGCACCAAGGTCAGTTGCAAGGGTCGGTTGGTAACCAACAGCAGAAGGAATACGTCCGAGAAGGGCGGAAACCTCAGCACCGGCCTGGGTGAAACGGAAGATGTTATCCACAAAGAAGAGAACATCCTGTCCCTCTTCATCCCGGAAGTATTCAGCAGCGGAAAGACCGGTAAGAGCAACACGGGAACGTGCTCCCGGAGGCTCTGTCATCTGACCGTAAACCAGAGCTGCTTTTGGAAGTACGCCTGATTCCTTCATCTCATGGTACAGATCATTCCCTTCACGGGTCCGCTCACCAACCCCGCAGAATACGGAAATACCACCATGATGCATGGCGATGTTGTTAACCATCTCCATCATGATAACGGTTTTACCACAACCGGCACCGCCGAACAGTCCCATTTTACCACCGCGTGGGAAGGGGACGAGAAGGTCGATAACTTTAATACCGGTTTCAAGCACGTGAACCTCTGTATCCTGATCAGTAAAGGCAGGGGCAGGTTTATGGATAGGTGCACTTTTATCGGAAGTAATCGGACCAAGACCGTCAACAGGCCGGCCAACAACATTCATAATGCGGCCAAGGGAGGGTGGTCCAACAGGAATTACAATAGGTACACCGGCATCCCTCGCTTCCATCCCCCTGACAAGACCATCCGTCTGATCCATTGCAATACAACGGCAGACATTATCACCAAGATGCTGGGCAACTTCAACAACGAGATTGTCAGCTACGTCGCTGATACTTGGATTTGAAACATAAAGAGCATTCATAATTGCCGGTAACTGTCCCGGCTCAAACTCTACGTCAACACATGGTCCAACAACCTGGACAATTTTTCCTACATTTTGATCACTCATATGGCTATATGCCTCCTCAGCATCTTTAAAATCCGCAAGTCAAAGGATAAAACCTCAACTCTGAACAATTACATTATCCCTTCAATGCCTCTGCACCACCGACGATGTCCATGAGATCGCCGGTAATGGCAGCCTGACGTGCTTTATTGTAAATCATAGTCAGACTGTCAACAATGTCCTTACAGGCATTGGTCGCGTTATCCATGGCGGTCATACGGGCAGCATGCTCACTGGCGCCAACCTCAAGCATGGCGTTATAGACCATTACATTCATATAAAGGGGAAGCAGAACGTCCATAATTTCTTCAGGACTTGGCTCATAGGTATAAGCACCCTGCTGTCCACCGGAAGGAGCTTCAGCGCCTTCTTCAGCCTTAATTGGCTGAACCGGAAGGAAAGAAAGTGTTTTCGGTACCTGCCTGCCTACACTGATAAAGCTGCCAAAAATAAGCTGAACCTCATCGGTATCTCCGGCAATAAAAGCAGCAGCCACATCCTGGGCGATTTCACGGGCATTAAACATCTGGAAATTCCCCATGATATCGCGATAGGACTTGCGTACTTTTCCGGTCTTATTAAAATATTGATTTCCCTTCTTACCAACACAGACAAGCGATACCTTTTTACCCTCAGCTTCATATTTCATCATCAACTTTTCAGCCATTTTGATGATGTGACTATTGAAGCTGCCGCAAAGTCCACGGTCTGAGGTAACGACAATAATCTCAGCGTTATTGACTTCACGGGCCTGCATGAGGGCAAATTCATTTGCCCGCATATTGCCGCTTATACTGCCCAGGGCCTCATTAAACTTGCCCGCATAAGGACGGAAATCTTCCATCTTCTGCTGGGCGCCACGGAGCTTGGCTGCAGAGACCATGTTCATGGCCTTGGTAATCTGGGCTGTCTTTTTTACACCAACAATCTGGTCTTTGACAACTTTTAGACTCGGCATGACAATTTACTCCCTGAATTATTGAATTCCCTTGGCAGCCTTGAAGGTCTCAGTAAACGACTTCATAGTTGCATGCATTTTTTCTTCAAGCGCTTTATCAATTTCCTTTTTCTCTTTAAGCGTGTCAAAGATGTCAGGGGCATTGGATGTGATATGCGTGTAAAGGTCCTGCTCATACTCAGCCAGAGTATCAAGAGGCAGGGTGTCAAGATAACCTTTAGTGCCGGCAAAAATAATAGAAACCTGTTTCTCCATTGGCAGCGGCTGGTACTGTGGCTGTTTGAGGATCTCAACAAGTCTCGCACCGCGGGTCAGCTGTTTCTGGGTTGCGGCATCAAGGTCTGAACCGAAACCGGCGAATGCGGCAAGCTCACGATACTGAGCAAGATCAAGGCGAAGGGTACCTGCAACCTGTTTCATGGCTTTTACCTGGGCAGCACCACCAACCCTTGATACGGAAAGACCAACGTTAATGGCCGGGCGGACACCTGAGAAGAAAAGGTTCGGCTCCAGATACACCTGACCGTCGGTAATGGAAATAACGTTTGTCGGAATAAAAGCGGAAACGTCACCTGCCTGGGTCTCAATAATCGGCAGGGCTGTGAGAGAACCGGCTCCGAGTTCGTCATTTACCTTGGAAGAACGCTCAAGCAGACGTGAATGGTTAAAGAAAATGTCACCAGGGTAAGCTTCACGTCCAGGAGGACGACGAAGCAGCAGAGAAAGCTCACGATAGGAAACAGCCTGCTTGGAAAGATCATCGTAAATGATCAATGAATGCTGTCCGTTATCACGGTAATACTCACCCATGGCGCAACCGGCAAATGCGGCAACATACTGCATTGGAGCCGGATCAGAGGCACAGGCGGCAACAACGGTGGTATAATCCATGGCGCCATTTTTTCTCAGCGCCTCAACAACCAGGGCAACAGTTGATTTTTTCTGACCGATAGCGACATAAATACAATGTACGTCAGTCTCTTTCTGGGCGATAATGGCATCAACACAGAGGGCTGTTTTGCCAATCTGACGGTCACCGATGATGAGCTCACGCTGGCCGCGGCCAACCGGCGTCATGGCGTCTACCGCCTTGCTGCCGGTATAGCAGGGCTCATGAACACCCTTTCTGGCGATAACACCGGGGGCAAGAACCTCCATTTTGGAGGTCAATTTGGCGGTGATCGGTCCCTGGCCGTCAATGGGAAAGCCAACGCCGTCAACAACGCGGCCATCCATTTCAGGTCCAACAGGAACCTCAGCGATCTTGCCGGTACGTTTGACGATGGCGCCTTCCTTGATTCCTGAAACGTTACCAAATATTGCGCAACCGACGTTGTCGCTTTCCAGGTTCAGGGCGAGACCGAGAATTCCACCTGGGAACTCAAGGAGCTCCATTGCCATGCAGTTTTCAACTCCATGGACACGTGCAATACCATCACCAACTGAAATGACTGTTCCAGTTTCACTCAGATCAACTTTTGCTTCGTAGTCTTTGATCTGTCCCTTGATAATCTGACTGATTTCTTCAGCTTTAATCTGCATTGCCTATTCACTCCCTTTAATGGACTCTTTTAAACCCTCAAGCTGTGTTTTAATGCTGCCATCCAAAACAAGATCACCAACCTTGGCAATAATGCCGCCTAGTATTGATGAATCAATCTCGGCTGTCAAAACGACCTGCTTGCCTGTTATTTTTTCTAACGTTTCTTTAGTTTTTTTCTGTAATGCGGGACTCAGCTCAGTGGAACTGACAACTGTTCCGTGGCAGATATTTCTTTCTTCATCCACCATGGCCTGAAATGAGGCTGTTATTTCAGGCAATACATTCGCTCGTCCTTTTTCAGCCAGCAGATTAAGGAAGTTACCCATGATCGGCGACACCTTGGCTGACTTTACTATTCCCTGCATAACCTTGAGACGAACGTCGGCAGGGTACATCCTGTTCGTCAGTCCGTCAACCACCTCCGGTGTGCCGGCGTAAAGACCTGCAAAGGCCTGCAGCGTTTCCGCATAATCATCAAGGGCATTTTCCTCTTTGCCCACTACGAATAAAGCCTTGGCATAGCGCCTGGCCAGAATATCGTTTTTCATATTTTCAGACCTCCAACCTTGGTTAAGTAGTCCTCAACCAGTTTTTCCTGGTCTGCGTCCTGAAGATTTTTCTTAATAATCTCTTCAGCCATAATGGCTGCCTGCTCGGTAACTTCAGTCTTCAAACGACGTTTGGCTTCGGCTATTTCATTATTAATTGCCATCTCAGCCTGACGCTTGATATTCTCAGCCGCCTTGTTCGCCTCTAAAATAATGCGCTCTTTTTCAACCTGGCCCTGGGCAATGGCTTTCTGCACCATATCTTTCAGTTCATCATCAATGCCGGCAAGCTTGGCTTCACATTCTTTATATTCACTCTCGCCATCAGCCCGACGGGTTTCAAGATCCTCGAACTCAGCGGCAATCCCCTGCTTCCTGCCATTTAAGGCATCAACCAGGGGTTTTTTCAGAAATTTAATCAAGATTATCATGAGGGCGGCAAAGTTCATTATCCGCCACATGAAGTCTTTCAACTTGGACGGCGAAAGGCTGCCATGTTCGCCGGTCATTGAGCCACCTCCACCCGACGACGCATGAACCATTCCTGCTACGCCCACTACAGCGCAAACAGCCAAAGCCGCCAAGGCAATCTTTGACCACTTCTTGTTTGTTTTCATCTTACAGTGCCCTCCCGAGTACCTTTCCTGCCATTTCAGAAGCAAAGCTATCCACCTGGCCTTTTAATGTCTGCTCAGCCGACTGAACCGCAGAGGCAATTTTGCTGAGCTGATCGCCTTTTGCCTTGTCGGATTCTTCGCGCATCTGCTGCAGAGTGGCCGCCCCAACTTCCTGGGCTTCGGATCGTGCCGCATCAAACTCTGCTTTAGCCTTACGCCTTGCATCCCTGAATTTCTGATCAAACTCCTCAGACCTTATCTGAGCATTTTTGTGAAATGTCTCAATGTCATTATTAAATCCTGAAATTTTTTCTTTTCGCTCTGCAAGTATTTTTCTCACCGGGCGGTAAAGTACTGCGTTGAGCACCACTATCAAAATCAAAATGTTGAGCATGTGAAGTGGCATGGTTAGGTCTACTGTAATCATTTAGCGCCCCCCTGTAATTTTCTTAATCTGAAATATGAATACAAAAAAATGAATAGTCCTTCAGAAAACATGGCAATGTCTACTACATTCTTTTTTTGCTGTCAACTTTTTTTCGGCCTTTTACGCGGATATTTCGCCCTGCAATTATGTGTATTTACCCACAGAACTTCAAAAAAAAAATCTTTATATCACAATGTATCAACACTTCAGAACAATTTCTTCCATACTCCCGGCAACTTACTTTATCAGAGAAATGAAGGCCACATGTTTACCACTTTATCTCCAGAGAGTACGCTGATCCTGCCCGGGACGGCAGGTTTGTCAGCCAAGCTGCTTTTCCACAATAGCACGGACAGCAGCCAGCGCCTCAGGCAGCTTATCGGGCATAGTGCCGCCGGCCTGGGCCATATCTGATCGTCCGCCACCGCCACCGCCTACTTTTGCCGCTACTTCCCTGATAATATTTCCGGCCTGGATTTTTTTGGTTAAATCCTTGCTGACAATGGCAAGCAGAGACACCTTGTCGTTCAGTATGCCACCCAGAACCGCTACACCGCTTCCCATTTTATCGCGAACCTTATCGCCCACCTCACGCATGGTTTTGGCTGAATCAAGAGGAATTTGCGATGCAATGACCTTGACCTCCCCCACGGTCTGGGCCGCTTGAATGAGAGAATCAAGGTTTTCCAGGGAAAGCTTGGCGTTGAGCCGGCCGACTTCTTTTTCAAGATCCTTCACCCTGGCCAAAAGTTTTTCTATCCGGCCCGGGACATCATCGGCTCCACTGCGAAGCATTACCGCAATTGCACCAATTCGGCCCTCATCCTCCTGAAAGCGTGTGAACGCATGGCCTGCGCTTATCGCTTCAATACGGCGCACACCTGCGGCAATTCCTCCTTCAGAAACAATTTTCAGCAGGCCGATTTCTCCCGTTGCCCTGACATGGGTTCCGCCGCACAGTTCCTTACTGAAGCCCTCGATGGACACCACACGCACCGTCTCACCGTATTTTTCGCCAAAAAGGGCTGTGGCGCCTGACTCAATTGCCTCTTCCTTACTCAGGCTCTCCACAGCAAGAGGTGTATTCAGGCGAATGGCCTCATTGACGATATTCTCGATTTTCTCTATCTCCTCCGCGGTAACCGGAGAAAAATGGGTGAAATCAAAACGCAGCCTCTCCTCATCCACCATGGAACCGGCCTGCTTTACATGGTCTCCCAGCACCTGCCTCAGAGCCGCCTGCAGCAGATGGGTGGCCGTATGGTTGCAGACTATGGCCTGCCTCCTGCCCTCCTTGACAATGAGGCTCGCCTCATTTCCGCACGACAATGTGCCTGCGATAATTTCTGCTTTGTGGAGGATAAGCCCGTCCCCGGCGCTGACCGTATCATGGACGAGCGCTCGACCGGAAGCAGTACTGATTTCTCCCTGGTCGCCTACCTGCCCACCTGACTCTGCATAAAACGGGGTCTGATCACAGACAATAAGGATTTTTTCACCCTGGGAAGCCGACTCCGCACTTTCCCCGTCTTCACCAATAATGGCTGAAATCGTCCCCTGATGACTGCGGCTGCTATACCCGACAAATGTAGTCTTTTCCCCCTTGCCAAACAATGCTTTCAAGCCATTGCCTATTTCAGAAAGACCGCTTCCTTTCCAGGATTTTCGAGATTGGCTCCGCTGGCCCGCCATTGCCTCGTTATAGCCGGACTCATCTATGGAGAAACCTTCTTCAATGGCCACATCGCGGACAATATCAACCGGAAAGCCATAGGTGTCGTAAAGCTTGAAAATAAAATCTCCGCTAACCTCGTTCACTTCCTCGGCCTTCAGGCGGCGGATTTCTTTTGCCAGCATCTCCAGGCCATGGTCCAGAGTTTCAAGAAAACGTTCCTCCTCATTGGTGACAACCTGCTCCAGCAACTCAAGGCAACCATGAAGATGGGGATAGGCATGGGACATTTCCCGTACAACTGTCCCGGCAACTTTGCCCAAAAAAGGCTTTTTCATACCAAGGCCGCGGCCGTAACGGATGGCCCGGCGCATAACGCGCCGCAGCACATAACCGCGTCCCTCGTTGGAAGGCAGCACGCCGTCGGCTACGAGAAACGCCGTGGCTCGACTGTGGTCGGCAATGACCCGCAGGGCCGTATCAGTGGCTTTGTCCTTGCCGTAGCGTGTCCCGGCAACATCTGCTATGGTTGTAATGATGGGGGTGAAAAGATCCGAGTCATAGTTGCTGTGCACCCCCTGCGCCACAGCGGCAATACGCTCAAGACCCATGCCGGTATCAATGCTTGGCCTGGGCAGCGGCGTCATGGTTCCGTCCTCGCTGCGTTCAAACTGCATGAAAACAAGATTCCACAACTCAAGGTAGCGATCGCACTCACAGCCCACCGCACAATCGGGTCGGTCGCAGCCGACTTCAGGGCCCTGGTCAATATGAATTTCCGAACAGGGACCGCAGGGTCCCGTATCGCCCATGGCCCAGAAATTATCTTTTGCTCCCAGGCGGACAATACGCCCTTTGGGAAGGTCTTCAATCTTTTCCCACAACTCAAAGGCCTCATCATCATCCTCAAAAACAGACACCCACAATTTTTCCGGCGGCAACCCTATGACCTTGGTAAGAAAGTCCCAGCCATACCGGATGGCATCCTCCTTGAAATAATCGCCAAAGGAAAAATTACCCAGCATCTCGAAAAAAGTATGGTGCCGGGCCGTATAGCCCACATTGTCCAGATCATTATGCTTGCCTCCGGCACGCACACAACGCTGACAGCTTACCGCCCGGCTGTAGTCCCGTTTTTCCTCGCCTGTAAAAAGCCTCTTAAACTGCACCATGCCGGCATTGGTAAAGAGAAGGGTAGGGTCCTCATGGGGAACCAGGGCGGAACTGTCCACCAGGGTATGCCCCTTGTCGGTAAAATATGATAAAAATTTTTCCCGAATATCGTTTCCAGTCATAATAAAGAAAGTTTTAAGTATTTAAGGTTTAAGATTTAAAGTTTTTGATCTACCACTGAGGCAACATAATCCTCTGCAGGCGCTTCATTTACCTCGCCGGCCACCGGCAAACCAAATCCCTGCCTGACCTTGCTGTCGATTTCCGCCATCATCTCGGGGTGCTCCTTGAGGAAATCCTTGGCATTTTCCCGTCCCTGGCCGATTCGCTCGTCACCGTAGGAATACCAGGCCCCGCTTTTTTCTATAATTTCCTGGGACACGGCAAGGTCAAGCAGGTCGCCGGCTTTGGAGATCCCTTCTCCGTAGATAATGTCAAACTCGGCAATTTTAAAAGGCGGCGCCACCTTGTTTTTGACTATTTTCACCTTAGTCCGGTTGCCGATAACATCCTGGCCGTCTTTTATGGGGGTCTGCCTGCGGATATCAAAGCGCATGGATGCGTAAAATTTCAAGGCATTGCCGCCCGTTGTCGTCTCCGGATTCCCAAACATAACGCCGATCTTCATACGTATCTGATTAATAAAGATCAGGGAGGTATTGCTTTTTTTCAAAATGCCGGTGAGCTTACGCATGGTCTGGGACATGAGACGGGCCTGCAGGCCCACATGGGTATCGCCGATATTGCCGTCAATTTCCGCCTTGGGAACCAGAGCGGCCACCGAGTCGATGACAATGACATCCACCGCACCGCTGCGGATAAGGATGTCACAAATTTCCAAAGCCTGCTCACCGTAATCAGGCTGGGAAATGAGCATATCGTCAACATTGACACCGAGTCGTTCCGCATAATGAATATCAAGGGCATGCTCGGCATCAATAAAGGCCGCCGTTCCCCCCATTTTCTGCGCCTCGGCAATGACATGCAGGGCAAGCGTTGTCTTGCCCGATGATTCCGGCCCGTATATTTCCGTCATGCGTCCCCGGGGAAATCCGCCGACACCTGTGGCAATGTCCAGGCTCAGGGCTCCGGTGGGGATAACCGGAATGGACTCTCTCTCATCCGAACCGAAACGCATAATCGCCCCTTTGCCGTACTGTTTTTGAATCTGTAAAATCGCGGAATCCAATGTTTTGATTTTTGCATCGTCGATGGCCATAGTCATTTCCCTCTCTATTAAAAGAATGTAACGCAAGGATGCAATGACAAAGATGGCCTTTTATATTAAAAATCATCTTTGCGTCATGGCGGCTTTACGTTAAAAAATATTTTCTGCGAAACCTGTAATTTTTACCAGCCGTTATCCAGAAAGTCAAGGCCGCTCAGGTGGCGACGCAGGAGATCAAGCCCGGTCATGGCAGCCTTGGTCTGCACGGTGTTACGTTTACCTGTGAAATGATACTGAAAGGAAAGCGTTTTTTGCGCATCAGCAAGAGCAAAGCAGACGGTTCCCACCGGTTTTTCATCCGTGCCCCCTCCGGGTCCGGCAATGCCGGTAATGGACAGGACCAGGCCGGCCCCGGTAATTTTTCTGGTGCCCAGGGCCATTTCAATGGCTGTTTCTCTACTGACAGCGCCAAACTCCTGCAGAATCTTTTCATCAACATGCAGAAGCTGCACTTTCAGTGTATTTGAATAAGCAACGACCCCGCCCAGAAAATAATCGGAACTGCCGGCAATCAAGGTGATATGATGGGAAAGTAGCCCCCCTGTGCAGGATTCGGCCAGGGCAAGCATCAACCCTTTTTCTTTGAGAATGTCCCCGACAATGGCCTCCAGAACACGGCCGTCCTCGTCAAAAATACAGCAGCCGAGAATGTCCCTGATGGCAGCTTCCCCCTGTTCAAAGCATTTCACCGCCTCCTCGCGGGTTTCGCCCCGGACAGTCAGGCTGACATGGACTTCAGCCGCGTTAGGATAATAACCGATACGCAGTTCCTGGTTATTTTTTTCCAGACTGGAGAGCATTTCCTGAATCAGTGGTTCAGGCAGGCCAAAAACCTTAAACACCTTCTGCCTGACCCGCGAAATGTTAGAGCCGCTCCAACCGGCAAGCCGGGGGATGACCCGGTCAAGCATGAGCTCACGCATCTGGTGCGGCACGCCGGGCAGAAAAAAGATGGGTTTTTCCTGATAGACAAGCAGGTACCCGGCTATTTTTTCACCGGGCTTGAGTATTTCCGCTCCGGATGGAAGCCAGGCAAGTTTTTCCATTGACGGCATTTCCTTAAAGGAGCGGGACTGTTTAATCTTGTCAAAGATCTCCGGGTAGAGGATGGTGGGCAGATCCAGGGCGCTTGCCGCCGCTTCAGTTGTCATGTCGTCTCTGGTCGGTCCGAGTCCGCCGGTAACAACGACAAAATCAGACCGCTCAATACTTCTTTTAAGGGCCCTGCCGATCATATCGGGCTCATCGCCGATGGTGGCCATGGCGGAAATTTCGTGACCCGCCCCATACAGGTGACTGGCGGCAAAATAACTGGTGGAATTTACAATTCTTCCGCTGGTTAATTCATCGCCAATGGCTATAATTTCTCCTTTCATGATATCCGTCCAAAAACCAGGCCGTCTTCCAGCCTTTCGAGAGTGATTTTGACAAGCTCATTGCTCATACTGTCAGAAGCGGGGAAAAAAACGGGAATATAATTTTCCGTAAAGCCCCGCATGAGTTTGAAATGATTTTTTTTATTTTCAGCCAGCACCAGATGCTCGCCCCCAAGATTACGGCCATAGAAGGCTGCTTTTTTCCGCCGGTCAAGCTCCCGCAGTTGAGCCACCCTCTCCTGCTTGATCTTTCCCCCAACGTGACCAGTCATTCGTGCAGTAAGGGTTCCCTCTCTCCTGGAATAGGGAAAGACGTGGAGATAGGTTACCGGCAACTCTTCAAGAAGAGAGCGTGTGCCGGCAAAGGCCGCCTCATCCTCGCCGGGAAATCCGACCAGCACATCCACACCAATGGCCGCATGGGGTAAAATGTCATGAATTTTAGATATCAGCCCGGCAAAATCTTTTGCCCGGTAGCGCCGGTTCATCTCTTTTAAAATTGTATCATCACCGCTTTGCAGAGGGATATGAAAATGGGGCATGAAGTTTTCCCTCTCCACCATAAGGCGGAGCAGCTCATCCTCCGCCTCGTTCGGCTCCAGGGAACTGAGACGGAAACGAATATGGGGATAGGCAGCGGTGGCCCGGTCAATAAAATGAAGAAGACGAGTTGGCGGAGAGAGATCAAGGCCGTATTTCCCGACGTTAATTCCTGTCAGGACAATTTCCCGGTAGCCTTCCCCGGCAAAGACAGCGATTTGTTCCAGGGCGTCCTGCGGTTCCAGGCTGCGGCTACGCCCCCTTGCATAGGGCACGATACAATAGCTGCAGAAGTTATTACAACCATCCTGTAACTTCAGATAAGCACGGGTCCGACCGGGAAAACGCCGCACCGGCAGGGGACAGATCTTTTTGCGGCTGCCGATGTCACCCATATGCATTTCAAGATCGCACTGCCTGTCCGACAGGGCAATCTCAACCAGACGGTGTTTATAGCCGTTGCCGACAATACAGATGGACCAGTCGCCTATCTCCATGACATCATGGGCAGCCACCTGGGAGTAGCAGCCGGTGACTACCAGTCTGGCATCCGGATTGGTTTTCAGCGCTCTTCTGATCATCTGCCGGGACTGGGCGCCTGCCTTGGCTGTCACGGCACAGGTGTTTATGATATAGACATCCGCTTCATTGGAAAAAGGTACTATCTGCGCCCCACGTTCCTCCAGGCCGGAAAGAAAGGAGGCCGACTCGAACTGGTTGACCTTGCAGCCCAAAGTGGTGAGAGCGACTTTTGTTTTCTTCTGAGGTGTCATTCAAAACTTTTGTTAATGTTACTCTTTCTGCCGTCACAACGATTTAACTGCAATGCAAAATTAAAAATGCAAAATTAAAAATTAAAAAGAAATTTCACATCCCCTTTTCAGGCAAATACAGGATCTATTAATAATTTTTCACTTTACATTTTTCACTTTACACTGCGGCAAAGCCGCACTATCTCTCCGCCGCCAATGACCTCTTCTTCATCATACAAAACGACAAACTGGCCGGGCGTTATCGCCCGCTGGGGCTCATCAAAAACAACCCTGACCCATTCTCCTTCGAGCGAAACCAGGGCCTTTGCCGCCTGATGACGGTAACGGATTTTAACATGGAAATAAGCGGGAAGCCGGGGCAAGTTGCCGCTGATCCAGTTCATGGACCCTACCAGCAGTTCATTGTGCCACAAATCGTCTTCCTTGCCTATGATTACATGATCTTTATCAGCAGAAAGGGAGGTCACATAATAGGGCGTGGAACCGCAGATTCCAAGTCCCCGCCGCTGACCAATGGTATAATTAGTGATCCCTTTATGACGTCCGACCTTTTCCCCCTTTAGCGTGACAATATCGCCAGGCAGAGTCCTTGTTTTTTTTTGCAAAAAATCACTGACACGTTCGTTTGACAGAAAACAGACATCCTGGCTCTCCGTGGAGGGCGTATGATCAAAGCCAAGGCCGGCCACCATCCGGTACACCTCGTCCTTAGTCAACTCCCCCAGGGGGAAAACAAGATGGCTGAGCTGATGCTGATTAAGCCCGCATAAAAAATAGGACTGGTCTTTTTTAGGGTCCCCGCCCTTTAACAGATGCAGGCCTGTGTCAT
>DAOUUW010000203.1 GCA_030667965.1 Deltaproteobacteria bacterium | reverse complement strand
GCGGGTCAACGGTGCGCACCGCACCGTCAAGGGTAACAATCGTTTCTTCCTGACGAGCCTTGCGCACAACAATTGCTCCGCCGCCGAGTTTCTTGAAGTCGAAAGCGTGGAGGGGCTGACCATACTCGAGCATAACAAAATTTGTAATATCAACAACATTATTGATGGGACGCAGCCCGATGGACAGTAAACGTTTTTTCAACCACCAGGGCGACGGCGCAACTCTAACATTTTTCAACAGCCTGGCAGCATATCTCGGGCAGTCCCTATCCTCAACAGTGACGGAAAAGCTGCAGCCATCACCTGTTAACACTGAAACAGCCGCTTCATTAATGGGTTTGCGCAACGAAGTGCCGCAAAAGGATGCTGTTTCCCTGGCAATGCCGATAAGGCTGGTGCAGTCGGGGCGGTTCGGGGTGAGATCGACCTCAACCACGGTATCATGCAGATTCAGGACTTCGACAAGGTTCTCTCCTGATTTGTTCAACCAGTCCAGTTCCATTATGCCCGAATTGTCTTCACTGATACCCAGATCCTTTTCAGAACAAAGCATGCCGTGGGAAATCTGCCCGCGAATTTTGCTTTTTTTGATGGCTAAACCTGAAGACAATTTTGTGCCGGGCAGAGCAATGGCAGTAAAAAGTCCAGGCCCGGCATTGGGCGCCCCGCAAACCACCTGCAGAGTCTCATCCCCCACGTCAACCTGACACAACACGAGCCTGTCCGCATCAGGATGAGGCGCTACTGAAACAATCTCAGCAACTTTCACCCCGTCAAGATCGGCAAATATTTCTTCAACACCATCCACCTCCAGACCTGCCATGGTGAGGCGGTCGGCGAGATCGCTTGAAGAAATAGTCACATCAACGTATTGTTTCAGCCAGTCAACGGTAAATTTCATAACTCAGAGGTTCTTTTCGCGGCGTTAAAACTGAGAGAGAAAACGAAGGTCGTTTTCATAGTACAGACGGATATCATTGATACCATATTTCAACATGGCAATCCTTTCCACACCAAGTCCAAAGGCGAACCCGCTGTATTTTTCAGGATCATAACCAACCTGTCTAAAAACTTCAGGATCGATCATACCGGCCCCCAGAATTTCAAGCCAGCCGGTGTGTTTGCATACGCGGCATCCTTTTCCCCGGCAGATAACGCAGCCAATATCTATCTCAGCACTGGGTTCTGTAAAAGGGAAATAGCTTGGCCGGGCACGAATGGCGGTATCGTCATCAAACATCTTTGAGATGAATGCACCGAGGACACCGCGCAGATCAGCAAAGGAAACCTTTTTATCAACAAGAAACCCTTCCACCTGGTGAAACATCGGCGTATGGGTGATATCGGAATCACGGCGATACACCTTACCCGGGGCAATCATGCGCAGAGGCGGGTCCTGGTTTTCCATGATCCGCGCCTGCATGGGCGAAGTGTGGGTGCGCAGCAGCAGACTGTCGTTGACATAAAATGTGTCGTGCATATCCCGGGCAGGATGATGCTTCGGGATATTGAGGGCCTCAAAATTATAGAAGTCGGTTTCAACATCAGGGCCTTCGGCAACGCCAAATCCCATCCCTTCAAAGATGGAACAAATCTCTTCCATGATCTGGGTTACAGGGTGGAGCTTTCCAAAGGGAATTGTCCGTCCGGGCAGGGTCAGATCTGGTGATGTTGACTCAGCACCAGAAGCAGATAACTGGTTTTCAATATCTGTTTTTCTGACAGAAAAGCGATTTTCCAGCTCGGCCTTGATCTCGTTGGCCAATTTACCGAGGCGCGGCCGATCTTCCTTCGACACTCCACCGAGAAGACGCATCAAACCGGTAAATTCACTTTTACGACCGAGATATTTTACCCTGAACGGTTCAAGTTCTTTAATTTCCGTCAGGGATGCCAGATCCTGCTCTGCTTCTTTCTGTAGACGAAGTAGTTCTTCTTCCATAATTTTGCAAAGAGGTCCTTTCTACTCAATCAGGAAGCGAGCTTGGATACAGCAGTAAAAGCATTGGGATCAAGAATAGCCAGATTGGACAAAACCTTGCGGTCAAGTTCCACATCGACTTTTTTCAGTCCACCCATCATACGGCTATAGGAAGTACCGTTCAGCTTGGCAGCAGCGGCGATGCGCACAATCCACAAACGGCGAAAATCACGTTTTTTGGTGCGACGGTCACGATATGCATAACAAAGGGCACGGTCAACCGCCTCGGTGGCAGTGCGAAACAGGCGATGACGTCCGCCCCGAAAACCTTTAGCCAGCTTCAAAACTCTATTTCTTCTGCGGCGTGCTTTAAAGCCGCGTGTTACTCTAGGCATTACAATCTCCTTCAATACGTTTTAAGATAAAGTCTTAAACACAATAAAAACTTTATTGACTTAAAACCGGACTATCTACATATAGGGCAGAATCCGCTTGATTCCCTTAACGTTGGTGGGATCAACGATGTCTGACTTACGTAAATTTCTTTTTCTTTTGGTGCTCTTTTTAGTCAAAATATGACTGGTATACGCCTTTCTGCGAACAACCTTACCGGAACCGGTCAACTTAAAGCGTTTTGCAGCCCCTCTGTTGGTTTTCATTTTCGGCATGGTAACAACTCCTGTTTATATTTACAGTTTATTAAAATTTGACAGTTTATTAAAATTTGCATGTAAATCATCCAGCCGGTTAAAGCTGACGTCCGTTGCTCAATCAAGCTTTCGGCGCAACAAACATCACCATCTGACGCCCCTCCATGGTGGGAGGCTGGACAATAACAGCAATATCTTCAAGCGATTCTCCGATCTTTTTAAGGAGATCTCTGCCAAGGCTATCAGCGTAAACAATTTCTCTACCGCGAAATCGCAATGTCACTTTCACCTTATTTTTTTGCGTCAAAAACTTGCGGATATTGCGGATCTTAAAATCAAGATCATGCTTTTCGGTTTTAGGACGAAGCTTAATCTCTTTTACTTCGACAACCGACTGTTTTTTCTTAGCTTCAGCCTGCTTCTTGCTCTGCTCGTAGCGAAACTTGCCGTAATCCATGACTCGGCATACAGGCGGATCAGCTGAAGGGGAAATTTCAACAAGGTCAGACCCTGTCGACTCCGCCAGTGCCAAAGCTTCTTCTATACTTACAACACCGACCTGCTCACCATCGATGCTGATAACCCGGACCTCTTTATTGCGTATCTGGGTGTTAATTCTGGCCCTTACTTCGCGTCCGCCTTTTTCATCTTTTTTTCTTTTAATACTCTTTCCTCCAGTACATGTTCAATCAACCCGACGAAGCATTCTCAACTACTCACCGATGCGACTCTCACGGGCAATCAGCTCCGCAAAATCCGACACGGACATGGGATCAAGGTTCTTGCCGTTACGCAAGCGAACCGTTACCATTTCCGTATCTTTCTCCTTATCACCGACAATTATCATATAGGGAATTTTAGCAAGCTGGGCTTCCCTTATTTTATAATTAAGCTTTTCGTTACGGGTATCTTTTTCTACCCGCACACCGGCCCGGCGCAACTCATTGTACACCTTTTCAGCGTAGTCAAACTGGGCATCGGTAATATTTAAAATTTTGGCCTGTACCGGCGTCATCCAGAGCGGGAATGCTCCGGCATAATGCTCGATCAATACGCCAAAAAAGCGTTCCAGAGACCCCATAAGAGCCCGATGCACCATGATGGGCTGATGATCCTTGCCGTCCGCAGCCGTGTAGCCGAGCTGAAAACGATCCGGCAAGTTAAAATCAACCTGGATGGTGGAGCATTGCCAGGAGCGTCCCAGTACATCCTTGATTTTTATATCAATCTTCGGACCGTAAAAAACACCTTCACCCGGATCGACCTTATAAGCCAGTCCTTTCTTTTCCAGCGCCATTTTCAGCGCTTCGGTTGCCTTTCCCCAGTTTTCCTCGGTGCCGACAAATTTATCAGGCTTGGTGGAAAGATAAATGTCGTAATCACTGAATCCGAAAGTCTTCAATATATGAAGATTAAGATCGATGATGTTAAAAATCTCTTCTTCAAGCTGCTCGGGCAAACAGAAGATATGGGCGTCATCCTGGGTAAAACCGCGTACCCTCATGAGTCCCTGCAGGGCGCCGGTACGCTCGTATCGGTACACCGTGCCAAGCTCACACCAGCGAATGGGAAACTCCCGATAACTTCTTTTTTTCGACTTATATATAGCGATGTGAAAAGGGCAGTTCATCGGCTTGAGCTGGTAGCTCACATCATCAATTTCCATGGGAGAAAACATGTCATCCACATAGAAATCAAGATGTCCGCTGGTGGCCCACAGATCGCGCTTGGCAATGTGGGGCGTGTAAAGCAGCTCATAGCCGTTACGGTAATGCTCGTCCTTCCAGTAATCCTCGATAAGCTTTCTGGCCATTGCCCCTTTGGGCTGCCAGAGAATAAGACCGGGTCCAACCTGCTCATTAATGGTAAAGAGCTCAAGTTCCTTGCCAAGCTTGCGGTGGTCGCGTTTTTTTGCCTCTTCAAGCTGGTACAGATATTGTTTCAACGCCTTGGGATCAAAAAAGGCAACGCCGTAGAGACGCTGCAACATAACGTTTTTTTCATCGCCGCGCCAGTAGGCTCCGGCAATACGGATCAGCTTGAAAGCCCGCAGCATACCGGTATGGGGAATATGCGGTCCGCGGCAAAGATCGGTAAAATCACCCTGAGAATAAAGGCTTACCGTTTCGGCGTCTATTTCATCGAGCAGCTCAACCTTATAACTCTGCCCCTTTGATGCAAAATATTCTTTTGCTTCAGCAACGGAAAGCATCTTTCTGGTAAAAGGCAGGTTGGCCGCAGCGATTTCCTTGACCTTGGCTTCTATGGCCTCAAAATCATCCGGACTAAACGGCTCTTTACGATCAAAATCATAATAAAACCCATCTACCGTGGAGGGGCCTATGGCCACCTT
>DAOUUW010000118.1 GCA_030667965.1 Deltaproteobacteria bacterium | reverse complement strand
CCTTTCTCGGGTCGCGGCCTGGTTTTGCAAGTTCCGCCATGATGTCGTTTAAGGTCGGAAGCCCAACCGAATCGGAGAGGTATTTTTTCAGGTTAATTTTTTCCCCGGCAGTCTCATTGTCAATCAGTTCTGCTACTGAACAGTTCAGATCCTTTGCCATCAGTTCAACAAGGGCATAGCGCTCCGGGTGGACGCCGCTTGAATCAAGGGGATTCTTTGAGCCTCTGACACGGAGAAATCCGGCACATTGTTCATAGGCCTTCGGCCCCAGACGGGGTACTTTCTTGAGTTGTTTCCGCTCAGCAAAAGGGCCGTTTTCCTGGCGGTATTGGACAATGTTTTTTGCCAGCCCCGGGCCAAGGCCGGAAACAAAAGTGAGAAGTTGGCCGCTTGCCGTGTTTACTTCCACTCCCACACTGTTTACGCAACTGACGACTACGTCCTCCAGGCTCTTTTTCAGTTCAGACTGATCAACATCATGCTGGTACTGACCCACTCCTATGGATTTGGGATCTATTTTTACCAGTTCCGCCAGAGGGTCCTGTAAACGGCGGCCGATGGATATAGCACCGCGAACCGTTACATCATGGTCAGGGAATTCCTCCCGTGCCGCATCCGAAGCCGAATAAATAGAAGCGCCGCTTTCATTCACCATGGTAATAATGCTATCTGAAGAAAGGTTCAGGCCGCGGACAAAGGCCTCTGTTTCACGGCCGGCCGTGCCGTTGCCAATGGCAATGGCTTCCAGTTTGTAAGTTTCGCAGAGTTGGCGAAATGTGTCACCGGCTTGGCGCAGTTTTTCTCCACCATGGGTCGGGTAAATGGTTGTGTTATGAAGGAGTTTGCCCTGCCCGTCGAGGCAGACCAGCTTGGCGCCGGTCCGGAAACCCGGGTCAAGGGCCATTAAACGTTTCTCGCCAAGCGGCGAGGCAAGTAAAAGTTCCCGGAGATTTTCGGAAAAAACGGCTATAGCCTCTGCGTCCGCCTTTGCTTTAAGATTGTTGCGCAGTTCATTTTCAAGGGATGGCGCGAGAAGCCGTTTATAGCTGTCTTCCACTGCCGGTGTCACTTGTTTGCCGGCAAAATCGTTTTGTTTAATGAATTTTTTCAGTAAGAACCGAACCCCTTTCTCTTCAGGGGGGCGGATTACCAGGCTGAGAATTTTTTCACGCTCGCCGCGCAGCATTGCAAGCAGCCGGTGACTTGGTGCTTTGGCCGCCGGTTCCTGCCAATCAAAATAATCCTTAAATTTGGCCCCCTTATCCTCATTCTTTTTGACCAGTTTTGATTGAATTATACTCTCCCCGGCAAAAATCTGTCGTAACGTCGTCCTTACTTCCCCATCTTCGCTGACCCATTCAGCAATAATGTCCCGGCTGCCTGCCAATGCATCCGCCTCGTTTTCACAACCATTTTCGGGGTCAATAAAGGCTGCCGCATCAATCTTTCTCCCATCCTGGGCAAATATCTCCCCGGCCAGCGGCTCAAGACCTTTTTCTTTGGCAATAGTAGCTCGGGTACGGCGTTTCTGCCGATATGGCAGGTAGATGTCCTCCAACGTTGTAAGGTCCTGGGCTAAGCAGATTTTCTTGTTGAGTATTTCTGTAAGCAATTCACGTTCGGTAAGAGAAACAACGATTGCCTGCCTCCGTCTGTCAAGCTCGGCAAGTTTTTCAATCCTGTCGCGCACTGCAGTGATTGTTATATCTTCAAGAGAACCGGTTGCTTCTTTTCTGTATCGAGCAATAAACGGCACTGTTGCTCCCTCTTCGAGTAAAGCAGCAACAGCGGACACCTGTTGATCTCTGAGATGCATTTCCTGGGCAATGATTTTATAATGTTGATTCATCTTTCATCCTGATGATAAAAGTTTTGTTGAGCAAAAACAGACCAGAGAGGGGCACGACCATGTCAAAGTGATCCTTAACAACCTGAAAAAAGGTGATTATCTACCACGAAGGCCACGAAGCGCTCGAAGAAAAAAATAAAACACTTTCTTTTTTTTCAACAAGTTGTCCTTCGTGTTCTTCGTGGTAATCACAATTTATAATGAACTTTGACGTTACCCTGACAGAAAGAGAGGGGGCTCTGCTTGATAATTGTTCCAGACAAGCTGACTATTTTTTTGTGATTACCACTGAAACTCAACCAGTCTTACCGATAGACCCTGTAGGGAAAGATAATAATCTTTCAAGGATTTCAATTTGGCGAAACCCATGCAACCTAACGACCGGTTTCTTTATCTTACTCAGAGTATTCCTCTCCTGCTTCAACTTCTTCATATCCGCCTTCAGGATAGCTTTCTCCCTCGTGCTGCTCATACATTCCTGCGGCATCATCACACTCTTCACTTTCCAGGCATTCTCCCTCTACAGAGTCTTCATCGTGGACATATTCTCCTTCGGTTTCAGCAAGGTCCTCTTGGTCGACAGACTCTCCTCCTTGCTCAAACTCTCCTTCAATATCTTCATATTGCCCTTGCTCGCCTTCACCTGCAGCGGGATAATCGCCCTGCTCCTCATACTCCGGCACATCTTCGTATTCGCCTTCGGGCACATGCTCGGCAGAGGCCTCCTGCTCTTCATTATACCCGGATGAATCGCTGGAGTTGCCATCAACGGAGGCAATCAGAATTTGCTTTTCGACCATGTCCCCTTTTGACTCATAGGCAACAGCCGGACTGCATCCCAGGGCAAGTAACGAAAATAAGGCGGCTTGTGCTGCAATCATGTTTGACTTTTTCAATGAAATTCCTCCGTTTTTTTGTCTTGATTTTGCATTTTCACTTTTTTTGGTGCGCAGTGCGCACCCTACGTTAAATCATCATGTTACATGTAGGGTGCGCACTGCGCACCTTTGTCAATTACATATTTTTAAAATTTCTCCCTCCGGTCTAGGAAAACGCAGACTCCGAATAAAACCTTAAAAATCTTCACCTCAACTTCCAGTACTTCCTGTTCACCTCACTGCGGGTAAGAAACCCCATCATATTATAAACAAGCTGGGCCGCAGTGAACGATGCACCGTGAAAATGTGGCATGGGGGCAAACTCAACCACATCAAAGCCGATACAGACGCGGCAATCCATTACCTTTTCAAGCAGCCACATGGCCTGATACCAGGTCAGACCACCGGGAACAGGCGTACCTGTTGCCGGCATCAGGGCAGGATCAAGCACGTCAATATCAAAGGTGACAAACACCTTCTCAGGAAAATCAGCCGGCAACGTAAAAGCTTCAACGCCTTGTTTAAAAATTTCCTCCGCGTCAAGAAAGGGTATTGCATGCTCCTGACGCAGCAGATGCTCCTCATGGGAATAGCTTCTGGTGCCTATCTGGTAAAAAGGAATATTTTTGTCAAAAATGCGTTTCATAACACAGGCATGACTGTATGGCGAGCCCTGGTAAGTATGGCGCAGATCGGCATGGGCATCAAACTGGATGACCCCGAAGTTGTCGTATTTCTGCTGCAGTGCGTCAATGACACCTACAGTAACCGTGTGTTCTCCGCCAAGCACAACAGGAATTCCGTCAAAAGAAAGACAGTTGTTCACCGCTGCGGTAATGCGACTCAGGACATCTTCTGCAGATCCATCACAGTCAACAAAGGGTGCGGTATGGATGCCGTAATCGGCCGGTATATTCCTGCCATCGAAAAGCTCCAGCTGGCACGATGCCCGCAGAATGGCTTCCGGCCCATCAGCCGTCCCTGCCTCATAGGAAACCGTTTTTTCATAAGGCACGGGAACAACATGAAAAAGAGCCTCATCAGGCGAAGAGGGGCTGACATCATCTCCATGAAAATGCAGTAAATCCGTCATAGCTTACGACAACCTGTTTTTAAAATCATCATAGCCGAATTTCCTGATAATTTTCAGTTCACCGCTGTCATACAATGCAATGGTTGGAAGTCGAACACCATTAAAGGTCGTTGTTTTTACCATGGTATAATGGGCCATATCAGTAAAGACGAGCCTGTCACCTATTTCAAGGGGGCGGTCAAACGAGTAGTCGCCGATGATGTCTCCGGCCAGGCAGCTTATCCCGCCGAGACGAAAGGTATATGGTTTGACAGCTGGTTCCGCAGCACCGATTATGGTTGGCCGGTAGGGCATTTCCAGAACATCGGCAAGGTGGGTTGAAGCGGAGGCGTCAAGGATGGCGATATCAATGCCGTTGTTGATAACATCCAGCACGGTGGCAACAAAGATACCGGCATTGAGCGCAACCGCTTCTCCCGGCTCCAGATACACCTCCACCTTGTATTGCTTTCGGAACGCGTTAATCATTTCACAGAGATGATCAACGTCATAATCAGGGCGGGTGATATGATGGCCGCCGCCGAAATTGACCCATTTCATACCGTGCAGATACGTGCCGAAATTGGCCTCAACCGCCTGTAAAGTACGCTGCAGGGCATGTGAATCCTGCTCACACAGGGTGTGAAAATGCAGGCCGGAGATACCTGACAGGTCTGCATCGGCAAGATCTCGGGCCCTGATGCCCAACCGGGAACCCGGGGCACAGGGATCGTAAATGGCCGTTGCCACCTCGGAATGTTCGGGATTAATACGCAATCCAAACTCAACCCTGTGGCTAAACTTTTTACACAAAGGTTTAAACCGCTGCCACTGGCCGATGGAGTTAAAAACAACATGATTACTGACAGATAAAATCTCCCCCAGAGACTCCTTGCTGTAGGCCGGTGAAAAGGTATGGACCTCACTGCCGAATTCCAGCCGCCCAAGGAGGGCCTCATCAATGGAACTGGCACAGGTGCCGGCAAGCACCCTGCTTAAAAGCGGAAAGACGCTGAACATGGCAAAGCCCTTAAGGGCAAGGAGAATTTTTGCCCCGGTGCGCTGCTGGACGGAATCAAGCACAGCAAGGTTGCTCTCAAGGGCCTGCATGTCAACGATAAAGCACGGCGACGGAGCTAGGCTCATATCGAAATGTATTGTATCGCCGTCAACAATCACAGCTCTATTCCGGACAGATCGCCGTCATATTCAACCCAGGGCAGACCGTGTATATTGAGTTTCTCCATGAACGGCTCCGGATCAAACTCTTCCATGTTAAACACGCCTTTGCCGCGCCATTTTCCTGTCAGCATCATCATGGCGCCTATCATGGCCGGCACCCCGGTGGTGTAGGAGACGGCCTGGGATTTCACCTCCCGGTAGCATTGCTCGTGATCGCAGATATTATAAATGTAACAGCGTTTTTCTTTGCCGTCTTTCACCCCTTGAATGAGGCAACCGATGCAAGTACGTCCCTTTGTCAGCGGACCGAGGGAGCCGGGATCAGGCAGCACGGCCTTTAAAAACTGCAGGGGGATGATTTGTTGCCCCTGGTAATCAATCGGCTCGATGCTGGTCATGCCGATGCCCTGCAGAACATTGAGATGATTGAGGTAATTGTCTGAAAAAGTCATCCAGAAACGGCCCCGTTTGATCCCGGGCATATGCTTGACAAGGGACTCCAGCTCTTCATGGTAAAGCAGATAAATATTGCATGGTCCTATGCCTTCGGGAAAATCAAAAGTCCGGCAGACACTGAGCGGATCGGTTTCCCGCCACTGGCCGTCTTCATAAAACTTACCGCGCTGGGTCACCTCGCGAATGTTGATTTCAGGATTAAAATTGGTTGCAAATGGCCGGCCATGCTCACCGGCATTACAATCAATGATGTCAAGGGTATGAATTTCATCAAAATGCTTTTTCTTTGCCCAGGCGGTAAAAACATTGGTCACACCCGGATCAAATCCACTTCCCAGCAGGGCCATGATGCCTTTTTCCCTGTAACGCTGCTGGTAATCCCACTGCCATTTATAGCAGAATTTCGCCTCATCGGGCGGCTCGTAATTGGCCGTATCCAGATAATCCACCCCTGTCTCCAGGCAGGCGTCCATGATATGCAGATCCTGATAGGGCAAGGCAACGTTGATGACCAGTTCAGGCTTGAAATCCTTGATCAGACCAACCAACCGGGGAACATTATCGGCATCCACCTGTTCCGTCCTGATGGGTCTGTCGATCTGGGCGGCAATAGCCTCGCATTTTGAATGGGTGCGGCTGGCCAGACAGATTTCGGAAAAGACCTCGGGAACCTGGGCGCATTTATGGGCAACAACAGAGCCGACGCCTCCGGCGCCGATTATTAAAACTCGTGACATTGTCAACCTCCTTAAAAAAAACCTACTCTTTTTCGAAATAGGTATACCCACTCAATCCTTCGTTAAAACTTTTCAGGATTGCCTTTCTCTCTTTTACCGTAATAAATCCCTTGCGGATTGAATCTTCGGCAAAATCCTTCATCCGTTTCTTTAACGCCTTGACATCGTACTCCACATAGGAAAGCACGTCTGCCACCGAGTCTCCTTCAATTTCCCGGACAAAGTCATAGGAACCGTCTTCGTTGACATGGATGGAAACCACATTGGTATCGCCAAAAAGATTATGCAGATCCCCCAGGGTTTCCTGATAGGCTCCGACAAGAAAGACTCCCAGATAATACTCCTCATCATCTTTGAGATTATGAAGCCGTATTGTCTTCTTTGCATCGGGATAACCAGGAAATGCATCGATTCTGCCGTCGCAGTCACAGGTAATATCGGCAATAATCGCTTCCCGTGTCGGAGCCTCATCAAGCCGATGAATGGGCATAATCGGAAACAGCTGATTTATTGCCCAGACATCGGGCAGGGACTGAAAAAGACTGAAATTTCCATAATAAACATCCGCAATGAGTTTGTCGATTTCTTTAATTTCCCTGGAAACATGCTCAAGCTCTTCTGCAACGCGGGAAATTTTTATAAAAATATGCTTGATCAGGTCTTCGGCAATGGCCCTCTGCCGCAGGCTGAGATGGCCATGCTTGAAAAGCTGCTGGGCCTGGCTCTTGTAATACAGGGTGTCATTGTAACATTCCTGGATACTCTTGGGGGAAACCATCGTATAGGTTGCCAGCAGGTTATCCAGCAGATCATAGGTTGTTGCCGGCAACTCCTTCGGAATCGGGTGCAGGGTAACGGACGTCACGTCCAAAACGTTAAAGAGAAGCACTGAATAGTAGGCAACAGTGGCCCTGCCGGATTCGGTAATGATAGTCGGATGAGGGATGTTGCTCTTGTTCATAATAGAGGAAATTGTCTCGACAATATCATAACAGTATTCTTCAACACTATAGTTGCAGCTGGAAAGATAATTGGTTTTCGAGCCATCGTAATCCACGGCCAGACCTCCGCCCAGATCAATATGCCCCATGGCCGCGCCTTCTTTCACCAGCTCCTCATAAATCCTGCAAGACTCCATTACACCTGTGCGGATGTCCTGGATATTGGGGATTTGTGAGCCGATATGATAATGCAGCAGCTGCAGGCAATCGAGTTTGTTTTCTTTTTTGAGCAGATCAACAACATCGACGGCCTGACTCATGTTCAAGCCGAAAACACTGGTCTCTCCGCCGGACTCGGACCAGTGCCCCTCTGCTTTTACCGACAGCTTCATGCGAAGACCGAGAAGTGGACGCACTCCGATGACCTGCGCCCGCTCAAGAATCATATCAAGCTCGCCTGGCATCTCCAGCACAAAAAAACATTGCAATCCCATCTTGGCGGCGTACAGACCGAGATCGATAAACTCTTCATCCTTGTAGCCATTGCATATGAGACAGGCCTCGCGGTTGTCCAGCATGGATATGGCGGCTATTAATTCCGGCTTGCTGCCTGCCTCAAATCCGTGGTTATACTTTCTGCCAAACTCGGCAATCGCCTCGACAACCTGCTCCTGCTGGTTGACCTTTATGGGGAAAACACCCTTATACTCTCCGGTATACTCCGACTCATCAATGGCTTTGCTGAAGGTGTCATGCAGCCGCTTGATCTGCGAACCAAGAATATTTTCTATGCGCAGAAGCACAGGCATGTCCAGGCCACGCTCCTCCACTCCCTTTGCTATCTCATGGAGGCTGATTCTGACGCCGTTGCTTTCACCTAATGGCGTGATAACAACATCACCGGAGTCATCGGCGGCAAAATACCCCGCCCCCCATTTATCAATACCGTATAAATCAGCGGCACGATCAACGCTCCATTTTTTTATTTTGCTTTTCTCTTTCAATAGATCCCTCTTAAAACAACAAAAACAACTCGACTTCCGTCGAGTCATATTATTTAACTGATTACATCAAATTATTTGCCACAGGCCATTATCCTTTTTTTACTTGTTTTGCCAACAAAAAAACGGCTCAAAAACTCCTTCTTCTCAAAAAAATCAGCTCCGATTACAAACAGAAATTTAATGCGTACCTCTTTTCGTTAACCTATTGATAAAGAAAGGCTGAAGTTCGATGATAATCACATTTCATAATGTTATAGTATTAACAAAGAAAGGAACAAAACAATTTAAGGAACAAAACAATTTCCGGTATGTCAAAAATGACGTCCTGATTCCTTTTTTCTGCTTATCTCCACCGGTGGCTGCACCATGCTTGCTAAAAGGCACTCATATCTCCTCCTTGTATCCGTGCCTGTTCTCCTTGCCCTTGTGCTCTTATGGACAGGTCGGATGATGATCATCCATACCCTTGTCCAAAAATTCGTCCTGCCGGAAATTGAAAAGGCTGCCGGGATTGAACTAAGCCTTGGAGCCATGGAAGGCTCCCTGTATTCCTCTCTGTATCTCAAAAATATCACCGTTCATTTTCAACATCCTGATTCCGGTCAGGCAGACATCGTTCTTCCGACTGCGGCCCTGCATTATAATCTTCTCCGCCTTCACAAAGGTCGGGAGGAATTCCTGCGAGGGCTGTCTGTCAATCTTCATAAAGGAAACCTAACAGCAGCTTTCGCCGGAGGTAACAAAAAACAGGGCAACGGCCTCTTCTTTTTCCCCCTGTCTCCTCTTCCAGATTATCTTCCGGCTGTCACCCTTGACGACTGGTCGTTTGACGTGTCAGTTGACGATTCTTTCT
>DAOUUW010000170.1 GCA_030667965.1 Deltaproteobacteria bacterium | reverse complement strand
TGGTCTTCGTGGTCTTCGTGGTCTTCGTGGTAAACAATCACTTAGCTTTTACTTTGACTTTCCCGTGGAATTTGCCGGGTTTATTTTGACTTTTTACTGGTTTTTCAATTAAATGGTTAATGAGCATCATGCCAGAAAAAAGAAATTTCATATTCCCTGACATAGCAACATGTAAGGATTATATTATAAGTTTACATTTACATCCTTATTTCTTTTTTTAATTCACTTGAATCCGCATGATGAAACTTAAAAATCAAAAACTGGAAATCACCTATCCCTGCTGTTGGCTTTACAAGCTTATTGCCATGAATGATGACGCTCTAAAATCCGCTGTCAAAGAGATAATCACTGATTCGGATTACTCTCTCCTGCAATCCAAATCAAGCCGGACAGGCAAATATCTTTCCTATAATCTTGAGATTGAGGTGCATAGCGAAGAAGTTCGAAACTTCTTTTTCAGCTCACTGAAGCAACATCCTTCAATTAAAATGGTCCTGTAGATTATGAATCCCCTTGAAATTCTGCAGCGCACGCCAAAATCGAATTGCGGCGAATGCGGTTACCAGGCATGTCTTGCCTTTGCCGCCAATGTTGCCGGAAGCGGCGAGGATCCGCAGAAATGCCCCTATATCAATCTCGACGGACTGGAGTTGCCGAAAAATAAAGGGACGGAATTGGACAAACTTGCTGAGGAGCATGATCTACAGTTGATACGTCATCTGCAGAGCAAAGTAACAAATCTTGATTTTGAACGAATTGCCCCATTGCTCGGAGCCGTCTGCTCGGATACAGACACCCTTGTTTTCAGCTACCTTGGCCGGAAAGTGCATCTAAACAAAAAGCAGGTACTCTTAGACGGAGTGGAACCTGAAGATCCGAGGGATCAAATTCTTCTTTACAATTACATCGCTTCAGGAGGAGCGTCACCGCCCTGCGGTGAATGGGTCGGCCTTGAAAGTCTGCCGAACTCTCTTTCAAAAGTTCGCACCCTTGCTGTTTATTGTGAAGACAGAATAGCTCAACATTTTACCGGAAAAACCGGTACTCAAATAGAAAACACCTGCAGGAACTTCAATGCTGTTGCAGTCTCGGACAGCTCGGCAACAGGAGCCGTTATCATCCCTGTGCTGCCCCGTCTGCCGCAGCAACTGCTCTTCTGGGACGAAGAACCGGAAGATGGTTTTGCGGCAAAGGCAAAGGTGCTTTTTGATAAAAACGTGCTTGACTACCTGGATATTGAATCACTTGTATTTTCCGCTGAACGTATGGCTGACAAATTGTTTTCCATTGGTTTTGACTCATGATCGGCGCCGGTGACACAACTCATAAACCCCTTGCGGAAAGAATGCGGCCCCAGCAGTTAGATGGTTTTGCCGGCCAGAAGCACCTGCTGGGCAAAGGCAAAATGCTCTGGCGCCTGCTGGAAGAAAACACCCTGCCCTCCCTTCTTCTCTGGGGGCCGCCCGGAACCGGCAAAACCACCCTGGCCAGGATTCTTGCCCGCTCAACAGGGGCGGATTTCATTTTCTTTTCAGCCGTGCTTGCCGGCGTCAAAGAAATCAGACAGATCATTGAGGAAGCCCGGCAGAACCTGGCGGTCGGGTCATCGACGATTCTTTTCGTAGATGAAATACACCGCTTTAATAAAAGCCAGCAGGACGCCTTCCTGCCCCATGTTGAAAGCGGACTTATCACCCTGATCGGTGCCACAACCGAAAATCCCTCTTTCCAGATTGTTGCCCCCCTGCTTTCACGTTGCCGTGTTCTCACCCTGGACCCCCTGGAACCCAGTGACCTCAGACTCATTTTTGATCGCGCCCTGCACGACGAAAAAAACGGATTGGCAACACTCCATCTTCAGTTTGACGATCAGGCCATAGACCATCTCATCGCCATGGCTGACGGCGACGGTCGAAGGCTGCTGAACAGCATGGAAATAACAACATCACTTGCCTGCGAAACCAACGGAGTACGGCTGATAACCTTGGATATTGTCAAGGATGCATTCCAGCGCAATAGTCTTCGTTATGATGCAGGGGGAGAAGAACATTATAATCTCATTTCCGCCCTGCATAAAAGCCTGCGGGACAGTGACCCCGACGGCTCCCTGTACTGGCTTGGCCGCATGCTTAAATCAGGAGAAGATCCCCTCTATATTGCCAGGCGGCTCATTCGTTTCGCCTCGGAAGATATTGGCAACGCCGATCCCCAGGCACTCACTCTGACGATTAATGCCCGGCAGACGTATCATATGCTCGGTTCACCTGAAGGAGAGCTTGCCCTGGCCCAGGCTGCCATCTATCTTGCAACTGCGCCGAAAAGCAATGCAACCTATGCAGCCTATAAAAAAGTGATGAAAGATATTGAACAAACAGGCAGCCTGCCTGTCCCACTGCATATACGTAATGCGCCGACCCGTCTCATGCGTGAACTTGGCTACGGCAAGGGATATAAATATGCCCATGACGCAGCCAATGCACTGGTGGAGCAGGATCACATGCCCGATGCACTGCATGGTTCACGTTATTATGAACCGACCAACAGGGGGCATGAGACGATTATCAAAGACAGACTGACCAAATGGCGGAAAATCCTGGCGCAACAGAATGCACAACCTGCTGATAAAGTTGCAAATAAAAAATAATTTGATTATCACTCATTTTCAGCCAAGTTGATTGGATATAGTAACCTCTTGATTTGTTGATTAAATAATCAAGAAAATAATGAGATTGCACTTATGATGAATCATTTTCTCACCCTTCTTTTGTCCCTTTTTATCATGTTCCCGCTTCAGCTTCACGCTTCTCCCGCTGGAGGTGAACTTGCTCTCTTTTATTCAAATAATATGCATGGAGAAACCGAGCCCTGCGGCTGAAAATCCAAACAACTGGGCGGTCTGCCCAAAAGACAAACGCTTATCAAAACTCATCAGCCTGCAGCCGATCAGCGACTTCTCGTTGATGCCGGCGCTCTTCTTTTCAGCAGGAACACCCTTTCCCAGGGACGATCCGCAGAACAGGCAAAGACCAATGCCCATGGCATTGTTAAAATATTAAACGCCATGAACTATGATGCCGTTGCTATCTCGATGATTGATCTGGCAGGAGGGATGGACTTCTTTAAAGAACTTGATCAAAAATCGTCTTTTGGCTGGCTCAGCGCCAATATCGTTAATAAAGAGACGAAACTGCCCATTTTTACGCCTTATATCATAAAAGAAAAAGCCGGTTTACGTATCGGCATTGCTGGGTTGACGGGAAGTGACCAGTTCGCAGGCAAGCCTGAAGACGGAGATTTTGTTGTTCTTCCCTGGCAATCGATATTGCCACAGATTATTGAAGAAATGAAGAGCCAATGCGATATGATTATCTTGCTGTCAAGTTTTCCATCTGTTGAAAACAAACGTATGAGTGCAGAAGTATCAGGTGTTCATATACTTATTGAGTCCGGTTCTAATCCACGCAACAATTCGCCTGAACTCAGTAACAATACCTTGCTCTGCCGTACGGGAAAAAACGGGAAATATCTTGGTTTGCTCCGGATTAACTGGAATGAATCCGGCCAATGGGAAAACACGTCCAATGACCCTATGCTGGCCAAAAAACAGGAACATGACAGGTTGGAATGGCAGCTGAAAAGACTTCGCTCAAAGGGTGATCCAGAGCTGATATACAGGGACAAACCTGCAAATTTACGGGCCTATCGCAAACTTATGGCCCGGCAGGATGAACTGGAGAAAGAAATGCTTTCCCAGCAGACTTGCGAAGACGAATCCAATCAAGCCACCTTTAACAACAGCTTTCTCGAACTTGGCCCGAAAGTTGCCAATGATCCTGAAATCGCCGCAATTGTCATGACCACCAAACAAGAGGTAAATGCAATCGGCAAAAAAAAATCAGACAAAATTATGCTTCCCGGCTATGCAGGAAGCCGGGCCTGCATGCAATGCCATAATGAGATCTACCTCAAATGGGCTCAATCTCAGCATGGCCGTGCTTACGAAACACTTGCACGGAAAAAACAACAGTTCAACACCAATTGCCTCCCCTGTCATGTAACAGGCATAAGTATGCAGGAAGCCGGCAAATCTCTTTTCCTTGCTGAAAAACTTCATAACGTCGGTTGTGAAAGCTGTCATAATGCAGGGGCAAAACATGTTTCTGACCCGCAACAATGGCAATTACATAAAACTCCTGCCGCAACCGTCTGCCTGCAATGCCACACTCCGGAACATGACGATAATTTCAACTATGCCGAAGACAGTATTCGAGTGCATTGAAGTCGATAGCTTAAGGCACAAAGGCACAAAGGCACAAAGTGCTTAACAACAACTACTAACCAGAACAACAGTTAAACGTTTTTTTTTGCTCTGTGCCTCTGTGCCTCTGTGCCTCTGTGCCTTTGTGCCTTTGTGCCTTTGTGCCTGTTTTACAATAATTCAACCAGTTCAAAGCTGACCTTTTGACAATCTCTTTATGAAAAACCACCAGATAAAACGCGGATTCAGGCATCCCCCGGGAGCAACTCCTGACCCGGAAGGAGTAAATTTCTGTATTTTTTCAAGACAGGCAACCGGTGCCGAGCTTTTACTGTATGAAAATCCGGAAAACAGCGTACCTTATCAGATTATAGTGCTTGATCCCCATATTAACCGCACCTTTTTTTTCTGGCATGTGTATGTTGCCGGTTTGCGTCCCGGCACCTGTTATACATGGCGACTTGACGGTCCTTCAGATACGGCTGTTTCCGGATGCCGCTTTAACAGACACAAGGAACTTGTTGATCCCTGGGCCCGGGTGGTTGTTGACAATATGTGGGACAGGCAACGGGCCTGCCTGCCCGGTCCCAGTAATGGAAAAACACTCAGAGGTATGGTGGTCGCAGATGAAGAGTATGACTGGGAAGGAGACCGTCATCTTTACCATTCTCCTGAAAAAGCCATTATATACGAACTACATGTGGGAGGATTCACTCGCCATCACTCATCAGGAGTGAATCATCCCGGCACCTATTCTGCAATCACAGAAAAAATACCTTACTTACAAGAACTCGGTATCACGGCTGTTGAACTGCTGCCGGTTATGGCCTTTGACGAACAAGATGTACCGGAAGGTCCCCGCATCAAAGGACTGGGGAATTACTGGGGCTACAGCACCCACAGTTTTTTCAGCCCTCATCCCGGTTACTGCATCAACCCACTGAAAGGAACATACATCAATGAATTCAGGGACATGATCAAAGCCCTGCACAAAGCGGATATTGCCGTTGTTCTTGATGTTGTCTTTAATCATACAGCCGAGGGCGGTGTTGATGGCCCTTTGATTAATTTCAAAGGATTGGCCAACAGCGGTTTTTATCATCTTGATGCAGAGGACCGCCGTTTGTATCGGGATTATACCGGCTGCGGCAATACGGTGAACTGCAATCATCCCCTGGTTGCCAGATACATGGTTGAATGCCTGGAATACTGGGTGCAGGAAATGCACATTGACGGCTTTCGCTTTGACCTTGCCTCTGTGCTGGCCCGTGGCCAGGACGGCAAGCCGGATTATTTTGCCCCGGTGGTCTGGAGCATCGAGTTTTCCAATATACTGGCCCGCACAAGTCTCATTGCCGAGGCCTGGGATGCAGGCGGTCTTTATCAGGTCGGCGGATTTCCTGGATTTCGCTGGGCGGAATGGAACGGCCGATACAGAGACGCCATGCGCCAGTTTGTCAGGGGAGACAAAAACATGGCAGGTGAAGTCGCCACACGATTATGCGGCAGCAGTGATCTCTATGAACCATCAGGCCGGTTGCCGATCAACAGCATTAATTTTATAACCTGCCATGATGGTTTTACCCTGTGGGATCTGGTCAGTTATAATAAAAAACACAACCTGGAAAACGGTGAAGAAAACCGTGACGGCTGCAATGATAATCTGAGCTCGAATAACGGCATTGAAGGTGAAACCGATGACATTTCCGTCCTGAGACTTCGCCGGCAACAGGCAAAAAACTTCATGGCCGTTCTGCTCCTCAGCCACGGCGTACCCATGATCCTTGCCGGAGATGAAGTGCTGCGCAGCCAGAACGGTAACAACAACTGTTATTGCCAGAACAATGAAAGAAGCTGGTTTAACTGGAATCTTGTCGAAAAAAACAGGGAAATGCTCAATTTTGTAAAAGAATTGATCACCTTTCGCAAACGTCATCCAGCCCTTATGCGGCGTCGTTTTGTCACAGGGGAAAAAACCGATGAAAACAATCTGGCCGATATTACCTGGCATGGCAAAAAAATTGACAACCCCCCCTGGCATCACCCAGGGGATATTTTAGCCTGCACCATGGGTGGTATCAATGATGAAGAGGATCTGCATATTATTTTCAATATGACTGACAAAAACACCACGACCCAACTTCCCAGGATTTCCGGCAGACAGTGGTACAAG
>DAOUUW010000084.1 GCA_030667965.1 Deltaproteobacteria bacterium | reverse complement strand
ATTGTGGATTATATGTTTTTCTCATTGTTTTTATAAAGTGAAGATTTCAAGAAAATGATGAATGTGTATTGTTTTCACATGCGCCTAAAATTCAAGAAAAACATAACATATACAACCACATATGGCAATATAAACCACTTTTTATTTGTGGTATTTTGGGGTTACTATAATAAAATTTCCAAAATCTTCAAAACAGACTATAGGGCTTCATACCAATAAAAACAGTTCGTTTCAGGTTTCCGTTCAGGCACTAGTTACTAAAAATTTACCATGCAGCGACTCATGAAATTTGTGCCGAACATATTATCAACTTTGCGACTTTTCCTGGCCTTTATTTTCCCGTTCACTCCAGAATGGATGTGGATCTGGCTTATAGTCGGCAGCGGCTGCAGTGATTTTCTTGACGGCTGGATTGCCAGAAAATGGCAGGTGCAAAGCTGGCAGGGAGGCCTGCTCGATGCTGTGGCGGACAAATCTTTCGTTTTTATCGTGCTGATCACCTTAGCCGGTGCAAACAAATTCTCACCCTGGTGGATCCCCGCCCTTATTTCCCGTGACCTGACGGTTGGCTTTGCCGCTCTTTACGCCTCGTTCTGCCGTTTATGGGAATCTTTTCGAAAAATGGATGCCAGATGGTCCGGGAAACTGGCAACAGGTGGACAATTTTTTTTCCTGATTGTTATTGTTCTTTTCCCCGAACTTCCCCGAGCAGCTCTCTATATTACTGTGTTCCTCAGCTTTGTTGCCTCATGTGATTACGGCATCCTGTTTTTTAAAGCCCTGCGCAAAAGGGCTGAGGCGCGTCGTCACACTACTCGATGACCATGATTTTCTGACCCGGTGAAACGATTTCATTTTCACCAACCAACACTTCTCTGACCCTGCCAACCCCCTGGGATTTGATCTCATTTTCCATCTTCATGGCTTCAAGCACAATGAGACCGTCACCCTTTTTTACCATATCACCGCATTGCACCTGAAAACGCACGATCCGTCCTGCCATTGGTGCACAGATTGTCTGACGGCTGCCCGCCAAAGAATCTTTGACATCCTCCGTCCGGCGCATGGTCCTGGGATCGTAAAAATCAACCTCCAGGAAATTTCCCTCGACAACCACAGAGAAATGTTCCCCTTCCCTGCTCACCAGAACATCATGTGACTGCCCATTGATCAGCAAGGAAAAAAAACCACCGCTGACGGCCTCCACATCAACTGAATAATGACGCCCATCAATGGTAATGTCCAGCTTACCATAATCAGCATCGCCGGGCATTCTTCAATGATTTTCCGATAGCGTCTCTGGATGGAACATTCCCGCTCTAAAAGATGAACAACATTACCATGTGTGTCCGCCAGTATCTGCACCTCAATATGGTGGACTGAGGGGAAATATCGTTCCACAAAAATACGCGCATCGGCAAACGAGGCGTATGCTTCACGCCGTACGGCCTGAGATGATACCGTTGACTTCCTGCTCTTTTCCCGGCAGAAACCCTGGCACATCGACAAACGTGATAAGAAAAATATTAAAGGCGTCACAAAAACGGACAAAACGGGCACCTTTGCGGGAGGCATTGGTGTCCAGGGCGCCAGCCAGGTGGTCGGGCTGGTTTGCCACAATCCCCACGGACCGTCCATGCATCCTGGCAAAACCGACAACAAGATTTCGAGCATAGCCTTCCTGAATTTCCAGAAAAGAAGCATCATCCACAACATTACCAATGAGCTCTTTCACGTCATAAGCTGCCCGGCTATCGGAGGGAATAAGATCATTTAACCGGGGAACACTGCGCTCGACATCGTCAGAACATCTTGTTCGTGGACTTTCTTCAAGATTATTTACAGGAAAATAAGAAAGATGGAACGATAAAGCGTATTCAAAAAAAAGTGGGATAAAAAAATACACTACGACGAAATAAAGCTTGTCAAGAACTGTTTTGTCGATGTTTTGAGATTTTTTAAAAAAAATTGCTTTTTCAAGATTGATTCCATGAAGTAATGCTGTCATACTATTTTCGCAACAGGTGTTTACTCCTTCGAAGGAGTCTGGAAATAAGGGAAAGGGAAAATGGTCAATACACAACCGCATTACGAACGTAGAAAACAAAAAAGGCATGTGCTGCGAGACGGAGCATACGCCTTTCTCAGGCCACCGGCCAACAAATTGGGTCAGATAATCGACATCAGCCTCTCTGGTCTTGCATTCAGTTACTTTGCCAATGGCGAGGTATCCATGGAATCCACCGGACTGGATCTTTTATCCGAGGAAGGGATTACTCTGGAAAATATCCCCTTTACAACGATAAACGATTTTATTCTGCCCAATGAGCAACCTTTCAGCCAGATTACCATGCGAAGACGTTGTATAAAATTTGATTCTTTGTCTCTGGATGCACAAAAATATCTCCACACCATTATCGCCACGTACAGCCAGGACGTTCAAAACGGGAACAAAGCATGACGACTTGCACAGCCTGCCTCCCCGGCAACAGGAATACATTATGCCAAGCGAAAAAAATCCCCATCAACTGATGTCCGTGCACTCCTCATCTGCGGATATCTTTACAGACCTCCTTAAAAACAAAGAAATCCTTGATGAAATTCTATCCTATGCAGACCTTCTTACCTGTGGGGCAGGTGAAGAAATTGCCCTGAGCGACACCAGGTCTTTTTATTTTGTCAAAAAAGGCATCATCGACGTTTCATATACAGCCAACGATACGAGAATCACCGTCGCCCTGTTGGGCAACGGTACTTTTTTCGGTGAGATAGGTTTTTTTGACGGAGGTTCCCGTGTACGGGATATCAGGGCCTCTGAAGAGGCACATATCTGCCGTTTTACTACCCTGATCATGGAAAATTTATCCAGGGAAAAACCTCATCTCTACTGTCTGCTCGTCACGCATCTCTCCCGCTTAATCTGTCAAAAATTCAGACGAGTGCTTGAAGAAAACGAGCCGGTCATCAGCTATGCAGCCTCATTATCGATCAAACGAAAAAGTTTTTCCGAGTCAAAACCAATACCGGAATCATTCCTTAAAAGTTCCGCATGGCATACGGTAAACAAAGAGATTGAGGCCGCCAAATCCGAACTGTTCAACCTGTCCTATCGGCTCCAGGAAGAAGACCCATCCAAGCCGACCGACGAAAAAATCACCAGAGATTGTTTCCACATACTGGATACAATCAATGATAATATAGCAAAAACCAAAAACATCATGGCGAATCTGGAAGATGAAGGATTCATATGGGGATACATCTTCAAGGAAATTTTTCCCTATATCATGCGCAGCCGTTTTGTTGAACGTGCTTATTACAAACCAAAGGGATACGCCGGTGATTTCCTGATGATGGAACATATCTACCGCAATAAACCAAAGGGTGACGGCAGGATCGGCGAAATCGTCGATGCCTGGTGCCTGCAGCGGCCTGGAGCAAAGGCCATCCGGGGCCGCAGGAAACTTCTTGCCATGCAACTGACCGAACTGACAGGACAATTTGTCGCCACATCGCCGCACATCAAAATCATGAATCTGGCCTGCGGGCCGAACAGGGAACTTTTTGATTTTCTCGCAGAATGTGATTACAGCGAAAAAATAGAGGCACTCTGCGTTGATATTGATTCCGAGGCCCTGCAATTTACCAATCGGAATGTCAATATCTTTCCCCACCGGGCTTCAATCCGCCTGATGAATGAAAACCTGGTCAAATGGTCCCTCGGCAGGGTCAGCCAGCAGATAGCCAAACAGCATATCATATACTCCGCCGGCCTCTGCGACTACCTGGACAAACGGCTTTTTCAGGCCATGATCACCCGTTGCCATGAACATCTTGAACCGGGCGGCAAACTCATCCTGGGCAATTTCGCCCCCTATGTCGACCAGGTTTTCATGGATGAAATTCTGCACTGGCACCTGCTCTATCGCACTCCCCAGGACTTACTGGATATTTTCAAAGACACCCCGTTCGGCAGCAATGTGAAAATCCTCTCCGAACCGGAAGGAGTCAATCTTTTTGCCCTGGCCAACAAAGAAAAATAAATGCAAAGCCTGACCCACGTCCAGAAAAACGATTTCAGGAAAATGATCAACGATCTTTTTCTACAAAGGTCTTTTGCTTTTTACTGGCTGGGCATCATTTTTTTTCCGCTTTTTGCAGTGCTGGACTACTTTACCGTCAGGGAACACTTCTCTAACTTTCTTTTTTACCGGCTCTGTCTGGCTTTCATCCTCTTTGTATTTCTTCTCATTCAGCGCCGCAAAAACAGCCCCCGTATCACCCAGCTTCTCCTCTTCGTCGCCTATCTTCTCGGAGGATTCACCATCACCCTGATGGTCCTGCAGACAGGGGGCTATTCCTCTTCCTATTATGTCGGCCTCCTGCTTATTTCCGTGGGATGTTTTTCCCTGCTTCCCCTGACGGCAAAACAGGCTGCATTTGCCGGTTTTGCTCTGTACTGTGTCTATGTCATTCCTCTTTTGATGTTCTGTCAGGCGGACAAGGAAAACATACGGATTTTCTTTAACAACAGCTTCTTTTTTGTCTCCATTGTTATTGTCAGCCTGGTGGAATGCAATGAAGAGATAAAAGCGAGAATAAGGAAATTTAAGCTCAATGTAAAATTAAAATCAATGAATAAGGATCTCACTTTTTACTCATCAAATCTGGAAAGCGAAGTGGATAAGAGGATGAAAAAAATAAAAGAATCCAAACTCCGCTACAAGGAGCTTTATGAAAATATCATGGACCCGCTGGTTGTCATTAACGACAAAGCGGAAATCGAGGTGGCAAACCAGCATTTTTATATGATGACCAAACAAAGTCCCATCAATGCAAAAGGGGTTACTTTTCTCGACATTGTCCATCCTGTCAGCCGTTCTTCCGTTGCCGAGAAAATGCTGCCGCCCCTCCTGCAGGGCCGCCAGGTGAGAGACTTTCAGTTTATTATGCGGACCGGACCAAAAAAACAGATTCCTGTTGAGTGTAATGCCAAACAAATCAGCAAAAAAGGCGAATCAATCGGCTTCCAGCTCGTTATCCGGGACATTTCCGAAAGAAAAAGAATGGAAAAACAGTTGCTGGAATCCTACAACCTGGTTGACAAATCCCGCACAACGGCAATTCTTGCCCTGGCAAAACTGGCCGAGTTTCGCGACAGGGACACCGGTGACCATCTTAAGAGAATACGGGAGTATTCAAAAATTCTTGCCGAACAGCTTGGACTACACCCCCATTATGAAAACTATATCACCAGACGCTATATTGAGGACATCTACCTCTCATCAATACTGCACGACATCGGCAAAATCGGTATACCGGATAGCATTCTGCTTAAACCGGCAAAACTGACTGACGAGGAATTCCAGCTCATGAAATGTCATTGCGTCTATGGTGGAGACACCCTTGCCGAGTGTGAAAAGCAGACAAGCGGCCAGTCATTTTTGACCCTTGGCAAACAGATTGCCTATCATCACCATGAAAAATTGAACGGCACAGGATATCCCTTCGGTCTCAAGGGGGACGAAATCCCCTTATCTGCCCGCATTGTTGCCCTGGCCGATGTCTATGACGCCCTCACCTCGAAAAGAAGCTATAAACCGCCATTCAGCCACGAACATACAAAAGAACTGATTGTGACCGACCGGGGAACCCACTTCGATCCCGACGTTGTCGATGCTTTTCTGGCAAGGGAAGATGACTTCAAGAAAATGCGCATTCATATCCTCACAAATTGATTGAATGCCGGAGAACCGTATGGAAAACGCATCCCAAACAAGTCATGATGACGAGATCGTTCGCCGTGCCCTTGCCTACTCGATATGCCAAACTTACGAGCAGGGGGAAAAAATAAATTTAGACAGTGATAACAAACGCTCATTTTATTTTGTAAAAAAGGGCATGCTGGAGGTGTCATACACCGCCGATGAAACAAAAATCACCGTAGCTCTTCTCGGTCCCGGTCTTTTTTTCGGCGAAATAGGTTTTTTTGAAGGCGGATCTCGCATCAGGGACATCCGCGTCGTTGAAAAGGCCGAAATTTCCGTCTTTACCGTATATTCCATGAGGCACTTCCAACAGAAAGAGGTGGATCTCTATTGCCGCTTTCTCACCTTTTTAACGCGATCCATTTGTGCCAAATTCCGCCGTATCCTGGACGAAAACGAGCCTCTTGCATGCTATGGTGCGTCACTTTCCAGCGGCGGCAAGGGGTATGATCAGTCCCGGCCCATACCCACCTATTTTCTCAAGACAAAGAACTGGTTCGACATCAACCAGGTGATTGAAGAATTCAAGGCCCACTTCTATGATATCAGCCATATCCTGCAGATGGACCCGTCACCGCATATCCCCGACGAGATCAAGCAGCGCGGCTTCTCCCTGATCAATGATCTTGAAAAATTCCTGGTAAAAATGGAGAAAAACAGCGGGAATGAAGAGTCCGCCAACATTATCTGGGGCTACATCTTTAAGGAAATTTTTCCTTACTTCATGCGCAGCCGATTTGGGGAAAGGTCGTACTATAAACCCAAAGGCTATGCAGGAGACTTTAACATGATGGAGATGCTCTATAACAACAAGCCCGAAGGTGACGGGAAAATTGGTGTCCTTGTGGACGACTGGCTGCTGCAGACCCCCGCAGCAAAAGCCATCAGGGGCCGCAGGGTGCTGCTCAAAAAAAAGCTTGCCGAATTCTGCCAACCCCTGAAGGAAAACAGCGACGTCATCAACATCATGAACCTTGCCTGCGGGCCAAACAGGGAACTTTTCGATTTCCTGGCCGAATGCGATTACTCTGAAAAGATCAGCGCCATCTGCGTTGACATCGACTCCGAGGCATTACAGTTCACCAATCAGCAGGTCAACACCTTTCCCCACCGGGCATCCATCCGCCTGATGAGCGAAAACCTGGTCAAATGGGCCCTGGGCCGCGTGCAGCAGAATTTCAGGATGCAGAACATCATCTACTCATCCGGCCTGATTGATTATCTTAACGACAAACTTGTTTTGAAATTTGCCAACCGCTGCTTTGACCACCTCAAACCGGGCGGCAAACTGATGCTGGGAAACTTCTCTCCGGTCAATCCGAGCCGCACCGTCATGGACAACATCCTGCAATGGAAACTGATCCACAGAACCAGTGATGATCTGATCCACATTTTCAATGGCTCCTCCTTTGCCGACCAGATGGAAGTCATCTCCGAGGAACAGGGCATCAACCTCTTTGCCGTGGGAACAAAAACAGCGGATTGACCTTCCTGCAACCCGCTGTTTTAAAGAAATTGTCAGATGAGTTATAAACAATCAGTATTAATTTGGATGAAACTCCCTGACCCTGTAATTTTTCTCCCTGAAATCAAGATTGTAGTCTTTTTTGAAGTCTGCATATTTTGCTACAAAACGCCCCATATACTGATTAACCACGGGGTATTCAGCCTTTAACCAGGAAACCATGCCGCCATCAAGGATCTTCACGTTGGTATAGCCATATCTTTTCAGAATATTGGCAGCATAATAGGCACGATGAGAGGTCCGACAGAAAATATAAATCTCGGTGTCAGGATCTTTAATGTTTTTTGGAATTATATACACATGACCGGCATGGATATGGTCCGCACCTTCAATGTGAAAGGTGTAAAATTCTTCGGCAGTTCTCAAATCAAGGATATAGGCATTTCTTGTGCCGGCATTCACCTCATCCACGATTGATTTAAATTGTACCACATTGATAACATTTTCAGGCGCAACTTCCTGCTTGAACTCAGCGTAAATCTGCTTCTCCATTGCCACAAGATCAGCATCACCGGCTGAACAGGGAAGAGCTACCAATACAGAGAGCATTATGCTCGCAATAAATGTTTTGACCTTCATACCATCCTCCTCTTTTTGAGTGTGTACTCAATGTCGGTAACTTAAGGCGTTTTTTCTCTCACCCTATCCCTCTCCCCCCAAGAGAGGGATTGCAAGGAGGCTTACGTTAATGACATTGAATGTGTACTATATAAAAATGCATTCTTCATTTGACTAATAATGATGGTGTCGTAAGAACCTGGGATTTTAACGCAAGGTTGCAAAGAAAATTACTTTTAAAATAACACGTTACCTTTGTGTCTTAGGGGCTTTGCGTTAAGAAAATGACTTTTTACGAGACTATCAATAACCATTCGTTACTTTTCCCGGAAAAATTTGTCAACATAAATAATACCTGGATCACAATGGGTTAACGTAACTGCTAAATAGAAAAGATAAAATTTACTCTCAAAGGGAAAATTGACGCAGTACTCTTTCAAGTTCGCTCATTTGATAGGGCTTAACAATTGCGGCGACAAATCCATATTTTTCAAAATCAGCCATGACCGGATCGTTTGAATATCCGCTTGACACAGCAACTCTGGCAGAGGGATCAAGTTCCAGAAGTCGACTGACAGCCTCCCTGCCGCCCATGCCGCCCGGTATCGTCAGATCCATGACAACAAGATCGGGAGTTTTTCCGCTAGCAATTGCCTCTTCATACAGCTGAAGGGCTTCATCACCATCCCTGGCTAACATAACATCGTGTCCCATCTGTTGGAACATGGCCTCTGCAACCTGCCGCACCATTTCTTCGTCATCCATAACCATGATTGTACCCCTGGTAGATGATCGTTCATGTGGCGGTGCAACATGTACATTGACGATTGTCTGCTCTTTTGCAACCGGCAGAAAAAGAGAAAAGATCGTTCCTTTGCCCGGCTCCGATTCTACAAAGATGTAACCATCATGTTTTTTGATAATGGAATGGGTTATGGCAAGACCAAGACCACTCCCTTCCTCTTTTGTAGAAAAATAAGGATCGAATATTTTTTCCAGGACATCGGCCTCCATGCCCCTGCCATGGTCCATGATGGTCATTTTTACAAATTTACCGTCCTGGGGAATGCCGACTTGAGGGCTTAAAGATACATCAAGATTTTCACAATTGATCTCAATAACTCCTCCGCCAGGCATGGAGTGGCCTGCATTAATGACGATATTCTGAACGACCTGGCTGATCTGCCCCTTGTCAATTTCCACCAACCACAGGGTGTCGGGGATGTCATACCGACATGTGACCGGCAAGCCGCTGAGGACAAAGTTGGCTGAATCCTCAACAATCTCCGCCAGCGAGGTTGTTTCCTTGACAGGCTCCCCTCCCCTGGCAAATGTCAGTAATTGCTGGGTAAGGTTCCGAGCGCGCATGGAAGCCTTTTCAGCATCTTGCAGGTACTTTCTGGTTCCTTCCGTCAAGGTATTATCAAGTAAAGACATATCAATATTGCCAAGAATTGCCACCAATAGATTATTGAAATCATGGGCAATTCCTCCTGCAAGTAGGCCGACGGACTCAAGTTTTTTAATTTTGAGCAGTTCTTTATCTGTCCTGGCCTGCTCTGTGACATCCCTGAAGACAAGGACAACACCGATTACATTGCTTTCTCTGTCGAGAATCGGTGCCCCGCTGTCGGCAATGGAGCGCTCCCTGCCGTTTTTATCAATCAGCAGGGTATGATTGGCAAGGCCGACAATCTGACCGGTACTCATCACCTTTTCAAAAGGGCTTTCACATGGCTGCCGCGTTAGTTCATTAATGATGCGAAAGACAGTTTCCAGGTCCTTGCCAACGGCTCCTTCCTGGGACCAACCCGTTAAGTTTTCTGCAACTTTATTGAGCAAAACAATGTTGCCGCCAATATCAGTCGTAATCACTCCGTCACCGATACTTCGCAAGGTAACGGCGAGTCTTTCTTTCTCCGCAGCCAGCTCTTTTTCGGTTTGCAGCCGCCTGCCAATATCCTTTTGCAACGATTCCACCATATGATTAAACGCTGCAGCAACAATACCGACTTCGTCCCGGCTAACGGCGACAACACGGTGTTCAAGATCCCCCCTGCCTATTTTCTCCGCCCCATGCACTAAAGCTTTAAGGGGATTGGTCAGAAGCCTGCTTAAATAGACAGAAACCCCAATGGCCAGGATGGAGAACAAAACGCTGATCAAGAGAAAACTTTGCCGAAAAATGTTGAGCTTTTCTTCAATATCCTTGCGTGATAGGCCGATATGGGCAAAGCCGAAACTACCATCAAGAACAGGTACGGCAACATCAACTATACGTCCTTTTTCCGTTTCTATGAGCAACGCGCCGTAGGGCTTATTTTCTGCTGGAATGTTTATTTTTTTCAGATCACCCGGAAATCCGCCGGGAAAGGTATGGGACAGCACGTTTCCTCCGGCGTCGGCAAGAAAGGCATAGACAACATCCTCATTACTTTCCTCTACATTCTTCAGGAGAAGCTGTATTTTCACCATATTGTCCAGCATCAGGGGCTCAACCAGATTGGTTGCAAGATTAGAGGCAATAGCTGCCCCTTTTCCCCGATGTTCAGAAAAAATGTTTCCGGCAATGGTTGAATCAACCATTGAGTAGAAGCCGATGCTCATAGAAAGGATAACCAGCAGAGCAAGACAAGAAAATTTCCAGGCCAATCCGACTCTGCTGAGATGTGAAAAGAGAAGAGAATTCATGCTCATCGTGCATCAACCCAGGATTGCATCTTTCGCACGGAATCATAGCTGCTGTCATCAATAATGACAAATCTGTCGATATGGAGACCCGTAAGTATATTTTTCCCCTCCTCTTCAAGATGTAAATTAAGAAATATGGTACGCAACTTTTCTTTGAGCTGCGAATCCAGCCCGGCAGGAACGACAACCGGAGGGATGCCGTATGGTTCTGACTTTTGAATGATTTTTGTCTGTGCGGCAAGAGCAGGATTTGTGCTGTTTACATATTCCCAGATAAGCCCGTCCACCGAGGCGCCATCCACCAATTGATACGCCACCATTTCGATGGAGCGGTCGTGGCTGTATGTGAACAGATAGTCGCTGAAAAAAGAATCAATGTCCTCATTCATGCGGCTCAGCATATAGGTGGGGACAAGCTTTCCGGTGTTTGACATCGGATCGGTAAAGGCAAATACTTTTCCGCGCAGGTCCTCCAGGGTCCCGGCATCGCTTGCTGCCGGCACAATTATATAGGCGTGATATACTGATTTTCCGAATGCCAGCGGCGCCACAAGCAGTTCCAGGCCGCATTCCTCATGTCCTGTAACATATGCGCCGCTGCAGACAAAGGCTAAATCAAGTTCATGATCCCGAATAAGATTGTTTATTTCTTCGTATGTTTCGCGCTGAACAAGCTGCACCGGCAACGCAGTTTTTACAGAGATATACTTCAAGAGATCTTTATAGAGGACAAGGGTCTTTTCAGGGGAAATAACCGCTGCTATGGCGATGCGCAGGGACTTTGTCTCTGCTTCATCGTGAAGCGGCTCCTGCTTGAGAGGTTCATGCTTTCCTGTAGAAGACAGGGAGACATTGACTGGTTTTTCATCCTGGGAATCACAGCCTGAAAAGAGAAGAACGACTGAAAAAATGAAAAAAACCCCGAACAGAAAAAGCCTGGATTGTGCCTTTGTCATGTACGCCTCCATTCTTTCCTGCTGATACCCGGAGATAGCTCAAAGCCGATAGGGAAATGCGTTATATTTCCTCCAGTAAGAGAAAATATTGTACAAAATATGTGATGGGCATACCAGTTATTTTTCTTAAGGGTTGCCAGAGGATATCTTTTCCGAAGGAAAGTGATAATTCATGCAAGACATGTCCCTGCATATTTTTTTATGATTACCATCGAAATTCAGCCATTCATCAATGCAGTGCTGTAGGAGCGGCTTTAGCCGCGAAAAGGGCTGACAAGGAGATGGAACTGCTTGCTTGCCAACCCAGAAAATTCGCGGATAAATCCGCTCCCACCCTCATTCTTCGCCAATTATTTACGCAGGAGGCTGAAAATTAGTGGTAATCACATATTTTTTAATGAAAGAGCTATTCGCTTTCTAGGGATATCAATTTCCAGAACACGAACCATCAGCTGTTGACCGACTTTAACAATTTTTGCCGGGTCTTTCACAAAGCTGTCTGCAAGTTGACTGATGTGGATAAGACCATCCTGATGAACGCCGATGTCAACAAAAGCACCGAAACGGGTTACATTGGTGACAATTCCGGGGAGCCGCATTTCCGGGTAAAGATCCTCAACGGTATTGACTCCTTCGGCAAACTGAAAGACTGTAAACGCCTTTCTCGGGTCGCGGCCTGGTTTTGCAAGTTCCGCCATGATGTCGTTTAAGGTCGGAAGCCCAACCGAATCGGAGAGGTATTTTTTCAGGTTAATTTTTTCCCCGGCAGTCTCATTGCCAATCAGTTCTGCTACTGAACAGTCCAGATCCTTGACCATCTGTTCGACAAGGTCATAGCGCTCCGGGTGGACGCCGCTTGAATCAAGGGGATTCTTTGAGCCTCTGACACGAAGAAATCCGGCACATTGTTCATAGGCCTTTGGCCCCAGACGGGGTACTTTCTTGAGTTGTTTCCGCTCAGCAAAAGGGCCGTTTT